>JAQXLU010000092.1 GCA_029012285.1 Clostridiales bacterium
GGAGGCTGGTTTCACCCGCGTGATCGTGCTCAACGGCGCGGAATGTGGCTATCCCGAGGCTGCATCGGTGCTGCTGGCGCTCTGGCCCTATGCGGCGGAGCGATCACCCGCCACCCGGGATGCGTGGATTCACCCGTATTACTATGCCTCCCAGCGGGCTTACCACGCAGCGGACGACCTGGCCAAGGCCCATGCTGCGGAGGGCGTTCGCTGGCGGGATGATGTGCTGGTGAAGCCCATTTTCGCCCGCCTGCCCGGCTTCACCCAGGGGCGGAACACCTTGTCCTACACGGAAGAATACGGTAGCCGCTTCCATGTGCAGATGCTGACCACGGATACCCCCCTGCCGTCCACCCACCATCTGGAAGGCGAGGCGCACCCCCTCCATTGCGGCGACTGCCACAAATGCGAAGCCGCCTGTCCCACCAACGCCCTGGAGGGCGGCGTTTTCCACCGGGAGCGCTGTTTGCGCAACTGGCAGGTGAGCGGGCAGATCTACCCCGAGGAGGTCAAGCGCAAGATGGGCAACCGCCTGATTGGCTGCGACAACTGCCAGCGCTGCTGCCCCCACAACCCGCCTCCGGAAGGGGCGTCGCATCCGATCCCCGTCCCCCTGGAGGACATCCTGGATCACCCCAAGCAAGCGGCCATCGCGTTGCGCGACCACATCGGCGCGACCATCACCATGTTCAACCGCCTGCTGGGCGGCGCGTGCATCGTCGCGGGCTGCACAGGGCGCATCGACCTGCTGCCCCGTTTGGAGGAGCTGACCGAAAGCCCCTCCGAGGCGGTTGCAAACCATGCCCAATGGGCGGTCAACCAGCTCAAAACTACGCATCAAGCATGAATCGCTCCCCAGGGGGGCGGTTCTTTTGAATTTTACATTTGTTATCATTGCAGTTTTGTCGCAAATGCGCTATAATTGATGATGGTACATTATGCGCACAGACGCTGATAATATGGAGGATGTCTATGCCCCTGAAGCCAATTTTCGACAAAGCGCCGCTGACGGCGATGAACTGCCAGCCCCTTCGCGCAGGCCTGGTCCGGATGGACAGCGCCGCGATGAAGAAGCTCTATGCCATGACGGCCAACACCAATGCCCCCGCTGATTTGGAGGGCACGTTCCGCCTGGCTTGTATCGTGACGCCTAAGCCCAGCGAGGAACCTGTGACCGCGAAGCTTCGCGCGCTGCTCTTATCCCAAAGGGAGGATGGCTCCTTCGCCCTGTCCTTCAAGGACAGCGTGATGCTCCTGCGCGCCGCCTGGGCCCTGTATGAGTATGAGGGCCGTAAGCCCCTGCTGGAGCATATCGCCCGCTGGTGCGCCTTTGCGGTACAGCACTGGGATGATTTGATGGCCGATCAGGACATCTATGTGTTCTCCGCTGATTTGCTGGAGCTGCTGGAGAACCTCTACCGCGTGACTGGCAAAACCGCTGTGCTGACCCTGTGCGAGCGTGTGGCGAATCAGACCATGTCCTGGTCGGGAGTGCTCAATACCCTCAGCAGCCAGCGCCCCACCAGCAAGGCTGTCACCCGGGAGGAGCTAAGCGGTGGCCTGGCCCGGGAGCAGGGCAGCCAGGAGGGATACTATACTCAGTTTTACCGGGCCAACCACGCCGAATCCCTGGCCGATGGCGCCCGCAGCGCAATGGCCAGGGGCTGGTACTCTGGCTCTGCCACCGAGCTGAATGCAACCCGTATCGGCTGGGAACGTCTCAGCCGCCATCATGGCGCGATCTGTGGCGGATTGACCTCTGACGAAATGCTGGAAGGCACCTCGCCCTCCGCAGCGGTGTCGACGGTAGCCCTGGGTGCATGGGCTGAGGCGCTGTGTACCGCTGCCATGGGCGATCACGCGATGTGGGCCTTCGAAGCCCTGGAGCGCATGGCCTTCAATGCCATGCCTGCAACCCTGGTGGGCGACAAGCTCCTGGCCTTCCAGCGGGTCAATACCCTGGTTGCCGATCCTGACACCGCCGATTGCCTGAATGTCACCCCTGACCATGCAGCGCGCGCGCTCAATCGCCTGGTGCGCGGCTATGCGGCCCTGGCTTCCAGCGCCGTGACCGCCTGGGCGGACGGTGCTGGCGTCAACCTGTACATGCCGGGGCGTTATGCTATCCCGATGGGGGATGAGCTGCTGATGCTCACCGTCGGCGCAAATGCGACGGGCGCGAGCATCACCATTCACTGCAAGCAGCCCACCGAGGCCACCATCCGTCTGCGTATGCCCGCCTGGAGCCGAAATACCGATGTGGCCGTCAATGGCGCCGACATCCAGGGGGAGGTTATGCACAGCGTGATGGCCTTCAACCGTACCTGGCACGACGGCGACGTGATCGAATTGACCTTTGAGCAGACCCTGACCGTCGCGGACGGGCATCATCAGGGCCGGTATGTGCTGCGCGGCCCGGTGCTGATGGCCCTGCCCGTGAAGGGCAATCCCTGGCAGCGAGCCCTTGTGTCCGCCGAGGCCGACGAGCACCGCGTCATTGCCAACATGTGCGCGGTCAAGGCGTGGAAGGCGAAGAGCGATGTGCCCGCAGATGTGCCTGTGCTGCCTGACACGGCGGACGAACCCCAGGTATTTGCCCTGACGCCCTACGCCAGGACGGCGGAACGCATCGCGCTCTTCCCCGGGAGGAAGAAGGCATGACGAGCATCCGCCTTGCCCCGATGGCAGGCATCACCGACTGGCCCTTCCGCCTGCTTTGCTATGAGCAGGGCTGCGACATGGCCACCACCGAAATGGTCAGCGCAATGGGCTATGTATACGCGCCGCGCAACCATCCGGCAACGGTGTCATTGCTGACGCGTCACCCCGAAGAGCCCCGTTTGCTGGTGCAGATCTTCGGCAAGGAAGCAGAGCTGATGGCACGCGCGGCGGCGGAGCTCAGCGAAATGGGCCGCTTTGAGGGCATCGACGTGAACATGGGCTGCCCGGCCCATAAGGTGGCCTCCTCCGGCGAGGGCAGCGGCCTCATGCGCGACCCGGAAAATGCGGAACGGATTCTGCGTGCCGTGGTGAAGGCAAGCCAGCTGCCCGTGTCCGTCAAAATGCGCCTGGGCTGGGACGACGACCACATCAACGTGGTCGACATGGCGAAAATGGCGGAGGACTGCGGCGTGTGCGAGATCGCCGTCCACGGGCGCACGCGGATGCAGCAGTACTCCGGCACGGCCAACTGGGAATGGGTGCACCGCGTCAAGGAAGCTGTGCAGGTGCCCGTCATTGGCAACGGTGACATCTTCACCGCGCAGGACGCGCTAAAGCACCTTGCCGATACGGGTGTTGACGGGCTGATGATCGGGCGCGGCGCGATGGGCAATCCCTGGCTGTTCCAGGAGATCAAGCAGCGCTTGTCTGGCGAGGAATTCACCACACCCACGATTGATGAACGCATCGCCACTGCACTGCGCCACTACGATATGCTGCTATCATGGAAGACGCGGCGTGTGGCGGTCAACGAAATGCGCAAGCATATCGGCTGGTATGTCCACGGCATGCGCGGCGCAGCTCAGCTACGCGGGCAGATCAACCTGATGGACGACCCTGACCAGGTGAAAACCACCCTGCTCGCCTTTGCGGAGGAAGCCAAGGCCGGGTTGGAGGACGATTGCGCACCTTTGAAAGGAAAGTGATGAACCAATGTGCATCGGAAGGCGATTGCTATCTGCGGCCCTTTCCTTGCTCATGCTGATGATGACCGCCGCCCACGCTGACGTGCCCTTCCTGGTACACAGCGACGGGTGGAATCTGGAGGACACGCCCGTTGAGGTTTTGCTCCACGCGGATGTAGACACCCACATGCCCTATGACGCCGACCGTCTGGCGATGCTCACCCCCATCACGGACGCCCTCTCCCTACGCCTGATGGCCGGGCGGGACGAGGGGCTTGTGTCGATCCTCCTGGAGAATCAGGAGCTGCTCACTCTCCAGCAGCTGGGCAACGCGGTGCAGCTTTCCTGTCTGCCGGAGGTCACCTACACCGCCTCGGAGGACGCGATGAGCCTGCTGCTGGGCGCGGATGTATCCATCGGCGGCTATGAGGCCCTGGGCCTGCCGCGGGAAGGGGAGAGCCTCATCACCGACGGCCGCGCCTTGTTATCGAAGCTTCCCGAGACAATGGAGGGCTACGCCAAGGCGAGCAAGAGTCAGCAGCAGATTTCCGGCTATGGCCGCGCGGAAAGCATGGTGGACTTCGTCTTCACCGCCAAGCAGGTGGAGGAGTTCAAGACGCTTTTGCTGTCCTGCTGCCCCGATGGCTGGCTGCGCGACATCATTAGCGGCTTAACCTTCACCGGCAAGCAGACGGTGCGCATGTATTTCGCCCCGGAGAATGTTCTGCTGCGGATGGAATACAACGGCGGCTGCGGCCCGGATGGCGATTTGCGCACGGTGAAGCTGGTCTACAAGCAGCGCCGGGACGACGATATGGACAAGGACTACATCGAGCTGACCTCGCCCGCCAAAAAGGGCACGAACAAGAACACCCTCACCTTTGAGCGCACGGCCCAGACCAATACCAAGGGCGAGCGGGTGCTCAGCGGCAGCTTCAAGTACAGCGCGACGAAGGACGGCGTGAATAGCATCACAAACGGCGAGTTTGCCTTGCAAAACGCCTGGGATGCTGCTTCCGACCGGATCAGCGGCAAGGTGACTATCCAGCGCAAGCTGAATGGCGCAGAAAAGTACGACGCTATCACGCTTGCGCCGACCCTGACCATCTCCGGCACGCAAAACGAGCCGAGCATCGTCGGCAACCTAGAGATCACCGAGCAGTACGCGGGCAAAACCACCGAGCATGCCGTGGTGCGCATCGACCTGAAAAAGGCCGCCCTGCTCACCTGGACGGAGCGTGCCCAGAAGGTTGACCTTTCCGGGATGGATGAGAACGCTCTCTGCGTGGTGCAGATGCAAGTTGCATCCCAGGTCGCGACAGCGCTGATCCGCCCGCTGATCGTCCGCTTCGGCAAGGACGCCCAGTGGTTCTTCCGCGATTTACCCGAGGAAGCGATCCAATCAATCATGGATGCGGCAGCTCCGGCTGCAAATGAAGGAGGTAAGTAAGATGATGAAGCGGCTGTTATGCCTGTTGCTCTGCCTGATGCTGGCCCTGCCCGCTGCCCTGGCCGAGACGGCGGATACGCTGCCCAAGCTCTTCGCCCGCCAGCTGAGTGGCGGCAACGGCACGCGCGGCTATATCCGGGTTTCCGCGTCCGGCGTGGCGGATTGGTTGAACCTGCTGCTGCCCTTCACGGCTACGGAGATTCAGGTGCGCGCCATCGGCCAAAAGCAGGGGACGGCTACCGGATTCGTCACGGATGATGACGATTGGCAAGTCAAGCTCTACGTCAAGAACAGCGAGGGCCAGGAGGCTGGTACCACCTGGCTGTATGGCAACCCCGGCGGCATGTATGTGCAAAGCGAGCTGCTGCCGGATACGCTGCTGGAAATCCCCGTGACCGATGTGAACCTGCTCTACCAGCTCTTCCGGGGTGAAATCAGCGACCTGCTTTTCGCCTTTGACCCGCTATCGCTCAAAGCCCCTGGCGAGAACGGCAATGCCTCCGCCTACCAGGCCGTCGCCAATGTTCTGGGCATCCCCGAGGACACCTGGACGGCGGAATGGCTGCCCGTACTGGAGAAGTACTTCACCCACCTGGACCTATGGCTGAGTGGCTACGGCGAGCCCTCCATCGTGGCTGAGCGGGACGGCGCGCTGAGCATGATCGCCTCCTTCTCCATCCCGGTGGAAGCCCTCAAGGCCGAGGCGAAGTACCTCATCGGGCAGATGCTCTACGATAACGAGCTGCAGAATCTGCTGATTCCCCTTGTCACCATGGAACAGCGCATTACCTACCTCAACCCACAGATGGTCTACTTCTATGAGGCCTGCATCGACGCCATCCAGCTGAGCGGCAACGTGGTGCTGTCCCGCGAGATGTCCGCCCTGGGTGAGGTGGTCGCCACCACGGTGGAGCTGCCCCTGCCGCCGTTGCCTGACGAAATGCAGCAGACCGCGCTTCAAGCGGCGAAGCTGCTGTTCCAGCTGTCCGACGAGGAGCTGCTGGAGGGTATGGAGCGCCTGGTCGTCAAGCAGGCGGGGCAGGAGCGGACCATCATCCTCAGCGGCAGCCAGCGCACGGTGGTTTTGTCCACCACGGCTGCGGAGGTGGAAAACGGCGAGGCCATCAACGGTACCTTCCTGGTTGCACCCGCCGGTGACAGCCAGCAGCGTAGGGTCTCCGCAGCCTTCACCTGCACCAACACCCACCGCGTCTGGCAGGACGAGAAGTACATCAACCATGACACGAACGAGTTCTCCCTGGCCATCCATCCTGCGGAAGAAGACGCTTCCTTTCAGCCCATCGAGCTTTCCTGGACGCTGGATTACCGCAACAACCCCAACCAGCAGGATAGCCCGGCGCAGGTCAACCTGAATGTCGTAGCGGTTCTTCCTGATGCAGAGCTTGCGGTGGAGGCGGTGCTGCGCATCACCACGCAGATGACCATGGAGAATCTGCCCACCGACGGCGCGGAGAACATCGCTGAGCTGACGGATGAACGCAAGGCTGATCTGCTGAGCCGTTTCCTGCTGCAAATGGCGGAAACGGTATCCTCCCTGAACGGTAGCATTGCTGAGGAATCCACGCCAGAAGCCTCCACGGAAGCCCCTGAGGCTGCTACAGAAACCCCTGTGGCCACTACGGAGACCCCTGCAGCGCCCACTGAGGAAGTTGCCGTAGAGCCCACCACCGTTCCGCCTGTGGCAGAATGATGGGACAGCAACAAAAAGAAAGGAAGTCGCTCGTCACAGCGACTTCCTTTTGTGTGCATCAATGCTGTTCCACCATGCAGACCGCCTGGGCGCTGATGCCCTCCTCGCGGCCTTCAAAGGCCAAGCGCTCCGTCGTGGTGGCCTTGATGTTCACCCGTTCCAGTGGGAGGCCCAGCACGGCGGCCACATTCTCCCGCATCAGGGGGATGTAGGGGAGTAGCTTTGGTCTTTGCGCCACGATGGTCACATCGCAGTTGGTCACCCGCGCGTGATGGGCATGCAGCAGCTCCGTCACATGGCGCAGCAGCGTCATGGAGGAAATGCCCCGGTACTTTTCGTCCGTGTCCGGGAAGTGCTTGCCGATGTCGCCCAGGGCCATTGCGCCGAGCATCGCATCCATCAGGGCATGGAGCGCCACGTCCGCATCGGAATGCCCAAGCAGGCCCAGGATGTGGGGCACCTTCACCCCGCACAGAATGAGCTCGCGGCCTTCCACCAGGCGATGCACGTCATACCCCTGCCCGATCCGCAACGCGGGGTAGCTGCTGTCCAAAAAGGCTTCTGCCATGACCATATCCTCCGGTGTGGTGAGCTTGATGTTGCGGCGGTCGCCCAGGGTCAGGTGGACGGCATGGCCCATGCGCTCCACAAGGGAAGCGTCGTCCGTGCCGAGAAAGCCCGCTGCCTGGGCAGCCAGGTGGGCCTTGCGGATGATCTCCACCGTGAAGCCCTGGGGGGTCTGCACGGCGCGCAAGCTGGCCCGGTCGAAGGTGGATACGGCTTGCTCCGCCGTGTTCACCTGCTTGATGGTGTCGATCACCGGCACGGCAGCTACGCCCGTCCCGCATGCTTCCACCGACTGCATGCAGCGGCGGATGGTGCCCTCGTCCACCAGGCAGCGCGCGCCGTCATGGATGAGCACATGTGTGCAGTCCTCCGGTAGGGCGCACAGGCCGTTCCAGACGGAAGATTGCCGGGTGTCGCCGCCCTGGACGATGGTGACGGGCATTCCGATGCCGCGCGTAGCCGCTTCCATGGCGGAAATATCCTCTGCCCGGCTGACGAGCACTACGCCGTCCACCAGGCCCTCAAAGGCCTTCACGGAGCGCGCAATGACCGGTTGACCCCGCAGATCCAGCAGCACCTTATTGCAGTCAGCGCCCATGCGTGCGCCGCTGCCACCGCCAAGCACGATCACATACCACATATCTTAATCCCCGGCCTGGCGTTCGCTGGCCATGGCGCTGTCCTCTTCCAGGATGCGGTACATCTCGGCAGCGGCATCCTTCTTCACAGTGCCGGGCACAGCAAGCACCTCGTATTTGCCCAGATGGTCGCCAAAGCGGATGGTCATCACATCGCCGGGCTTGACCTCCGCGCCGGGCTTGGCCACCTTGCCATTGAGCGTCACGCGGCCGCCGGAGCAGGCCTCATTGGCCACCGTGCGCCGCTTGATGATACGGGAAACCTTTAAATACTTGTCAAGACGCATAATTCACCTCATCAAAGAGAAAAGCCCGCAAGCATCGCCTGCGGGCCAAGAGCCGTATTACTTGTTGACGGCTTCCTTCAGGGACTTGCCAGCCTTGAAGACGGGCGCCTTGGAGGCGGGGATGGTGATCTCCTGATCGGGAGCCTGGGGATTACGGGCAACGCGCTCGGGGCGATCCTTCACTTCAAAGGAGCCGAAGCCCACGATCTGCACCTTGTCGCCCTTGGTCAGGGACTCGGTGATGACATCCACCACGGAATTCAGGGCCTTCTCGGCGTCCTTCTTGGTGAAGCCGGTCTTCTCGGTGATGGCGGCAATCAGTTCGGTCTTGTTCATAGTGCTGTTCCTCCTTCATGTACCTATGCGTGTCTGCACGGCCAGGGCTATTGCCCCACATATTGATTTCACTGCACGCCAGCGCATGAGAGCACGCTCTCAGGGGCAATGGCTATGCGAGGTCAGACGGCATATCGCCGCATTGTTTAACCCTATTCCAGTATACATCCATTTCCGCCAATGTCAAGCCCTCCAGCGATTTTTCATCGCAAATGATAAGATTTTCCATTGCGGTAAAGCGCCGGATGAACTTTTCCGTGGCAGATTTGAGCAGCAGCTCCGGCTCAAGTCCGGCCAGACGCGCCACATTGACGCAGCTGAACAGCAGATCGCCCAGCTCCTCGCCGGGATCGCGCCCTGTCTCCAGCTCCGCGCGAACCTCCTCGGCCTCCTCGTGCACCTTGGGCAGCGCGCCGAGGGCATCGTCCCAGTCGAAGCCAACCTGCGATGCCTTCTTTTGCACCTTGGCAGCTCGCATTAGCGCTGGAAGCCCCTGGCTGACATCCGCCAGAACGCTGGCCTGGGTGGTCAGGCCCTTCTCGGCCTTTTTAAGCTGCTCCCAGCTTTGCGCGACGTCCTCCGCCGTGTCGCAGCGGATGTCGCCAAAGATGTGCGCGTGTCGGTAGATCAGCTTGCGGACGATGGCAGTGGTCACGTCGCTGATGGAGAACTCGCCCACCGCCTGGGCGATGTCCGCGTGGAAGGCGATCTGCAGCAGCACGTCGCCCAGCTCATCTGCCAGGTGATCCATGTCGCCCTCGTCGATGGCGCCAACTGCCTCGTAAGCTTCCTCGATCAGGTACTTGCGCAGGCTTTCGTGGGTCTGCTCGCTGTCCCAGGGGCACCGCTGGCGAAGGAGGCGCATCACCTCCAGCAGGTCGGCAAAGCAGTAGCGAGGCCGCTGCGACAGCGGCATGGCGGGCACAAACAGGCAGACGGTGTGGTCATAGGTGCGCTGCCTGTCCAGCTCCATCAGGGGCAGCACGATGGGCTTGCGGCTGATTTTTGCGCTGGAGGGGAAGAACACCACCTCCGCCTCGTCGCCATACAGGTCGCTCAGGTGGAGCTTCACGTCGCTGGCGAGTACCCGATCGAACAACTCGGTGATGAGCAGGGGCATTGCGGGGTCGGGGGCAGCCACGGCCGCGTCCATCGCGGGGAGGATGCGCACCTTGCCCGGCTGCTCGAATTTGTCCGGCAGTATTGCCAGGCAGCTGTCCGCCATCGTCACCCCGGGGAGAATGCTGACCTTGCCCTCTGCCGGGCAAGTTGCGCGCAGGGCACGGACAGCCCCGTCAGACTGCGCGTCGATCACCGCAAAGGTGACGGGCTGTTCAGTCGCCATCTCCCAAAGGCGGCGAGCCATCTCCGCATGGAGGGCATCAAAATCCTCATACGCGCCATAGAGCGCATCGAAGTCCTCAAATGCGATACCTTCCTCTTGCAGCCATGCGGCGACGCGGTGCTGGGAGGTACGCAGCACCAGGCAGCGGCTTTTACGAAGCAAATCGGCGCTTTGCAGCGTCAGCAGCTTTGAATCGCCCGGGCCAAGGGAAACCACTGTGATTGCAGGCTTCATCGTCAGCACCTCATGATCATTATTTCCTTCGGAAGGCCCGTAGGTCGTCCTTGGTGATGGCCTTGACCGCCAGCGCAGCCAACGCGTACACCACCACGCCTGCGGCGACCTCCAGCAGCAGCGTCAGCCGGTTCACCGGCAGCAGCTCCCGCAGCAGCCAAACTGCCGCGCCCATGGCGAGGGACGCGACACCGGGTCGCACAATCCAGCCCATCCAGTTCAGCCTCGACTCGGTATACTTGAGCATGTAGTACAGATTGGGCACCATCGACACTGTGTAGCACACCAGGGACGCAATGGGCGCACCGTGGATGTTGATGGACGGAATTGCGATCAGCACGTAATTCAGGATGATTTTGCACACCACGCCGGCCACAAGCGTGTACATGGGGATGCGTTGCTTGCCCAGGCCCTGGAGCACGCTGGTCGTGGCCTGCACCACGGTGAAGAGAATGATGGTCAAGCTGGACATGGTGAGCAGCTCGCCGCCCAGGATGAGCTCCTCCTCGACGATGCTGCCCTGGTAGAAGAAGCGCATCAGCGGCTCGGCCAGCACGCTCATGCCGATGGAGCAGGGCAAGCCGATCAGGAAGGCGAAGCGCATGCCTAAATCCGTTTGGCGGATCACCGTCTGCCCGTCGTTGACGGCTTTGGCGGAGGAAATGGCGGGCACCAGCGACATGCTGACCGCCAGCGCCAGCGCCGTGGGGATGTTGATGATGCGAATCACCGTGCCGGAGAACAAGCCGTAAACCGAGCTGGCGGTGTCCGCCGTCATGCCGGTGGACATCAGCCGCCCCACCAGCATGATGGAGTCAATGTACTGGGACAGGGGCACGATGCACGCGCCGATGGTGATGGGCAATGAGAGCAGCAGCAGCTGGCGGGAAATGCTGCCGGTGGACTGCGCTGGCTCGTCGCTCAGCTGGGGGATGGCGGAGAAGCTGTCCCTGCGGCGCAGGTAAAGGATCACCATGTAGAGAAGCGCCACGCCCTCCACCATGGTGGTGCCCAGCAGCGCGCCCGCAGCGCCGTAGGCAATGCCGATCTTGCTGCCGAAATAAGCCATCGGCAGGGCCAGGAACACCTTGCCGACCTGCTCGATCAGCTGGCTGATGGCGGTGGGCACCATGTTCTGCTGCCCCTGCATGAAGCCGCGGAATGCGCTCATCGCGCAGACGATCACCACGCAGGGGGCAATCACCTGGAAGCCGATGCGGCTGCTGGGCTGATCCGACGCGGCAGCCAGAAGGCCGCTTCCAGCCAGCATGATAATGGTGGCGATGGAGCCGATGCCCAGCAGCAGCAGCAGCGCGGTTTTGAACACAGCCTTTGCGCCCCGGGGATCGTCCTTGGCGATGCTGCGGGCCACCAGGCGGCTGACGGCCACTGGCAAGCCTGCGGAGGAAACCGTCAGCAGCAGATTGTACGCCGGGAACACGGCGTTGTACACGCCCAGCCCCTGCGTACCGATCATCCAGGTCAGCGGGATGGAATAGAGCACGCCCACCAGCTTGCAGATCACGCCGGAAAGCCCCAGCACGGTCATACCGCCGACGATGGACTTGGTTTTGTTCGACATAGGATGCATCCTTTCATGCATAATACGCATCCTATTATACGCTTCTTTTCCCCTTTGCACAAGCGGCAAACAGAAAAAGGGGAGGAGTGAAATCCACCCCTTCCTTTACTGTTCCATCTGTCGTCCCACGATGCCTGCGGCGGTTTCGGCCACCTTGACCTCCGTGTCTCCCATGCGCACGCCGCTCTCGCGGCTCATCAGCAGCACCGCGCCGATGGGCTCGCCGTCAGCGATGATGGGGCTGATCACCTGCGCGGTGTAGGCCGCACTGGCGTCCTCCTCACTGGTGACGGCCAGGGTGCGCACGCCCTGCTGACGGTTGAGCGTCATGGTCTGGCGGCTGGCGATGGCGGTTTCCAGGTCCTGGGAGATGGGCTTGTCCCACAATTCCTTACGGTTCACGCCGCTGGCAGCCACCACCTGATCCCGGTCCACAATCACGGCAATGTGCCCCAACGAGCGGAACAGGCTCTCGGTGTAATCCTTGGCAAACGAGGACATCTCGCCAATGGGGCTGTACTTTTTCAAGATGACCTCCCCGTCGCGGTCGGTGTAGATTTCGAGGGGATCGCCCTCGCGGATACGAAGGGTACGGCGAATCTCCTTGGGGATCACGACACGGCCGAGGTCGTCGATGCGGCGGACGATGCCGGTTGCGCGCATAAGCATGCCTCCTTGATTTGTTGAGAAATGGGGTTCGCGCCTATTGTAGCCTGTTTGACCAAGGATGATGCTGGAAGCTGATGCCAGATTGTGCTTGTTTGCGCTCCCGAATGTCGCAATGTGGGTAAGACAGCGCTGCCTTGACAAACGCCTTGCGCGGGTGTATGCTTTTAGCAAGCATTCATCACGCGCCTTGACTTGAGAATACAATGCAATACACACATGCAACATGCTTGACGAAAGGGTGGTTTCTGTGATCAGCCATGTGAACATCATGCCCAGCGCGGTGATTTGCTTCATTCCCCAGCGGGATGGCACGATGCTGTTGCGACTGGAGGCGCTTGCGGCCGGTGCGGTGCGCGTGACCCGGACGCTGAGGGAGGAATTCCTCCCGTTCACCAGCGATATTGTGATTCATCGTGAGCCTGGCGATCTGACCGTGACGCAGGATGAGACAGCCATCCGCGTCGCTGCCGGGGGTATGACCGTCGCCATCAGCCGGGCACATGGCAGCATCACCTTCTATGATACCAATGGTCATGTCCTCCTGCGGGAGGACGAGCGTAGCCCTTGCGTTATGCAGGAGAAGCCCGTGCTGATGAACACCTTCTCCGACCAGGGGGAAATCAAGCTGCGCCAGAGTGTGGACGGCGTGCGCGCATCCGCCGAGGACTATGAAACCCACGAGGTCCGCCGGGCCTACGCCTGCAAACAAGCCTTCACCTTTGCCCCGGAGGAGGGCTTGTACGGGCTGGGCTCGCACGAGGAGGGCTACGGCAATCTGCGCGGCAAAATGCGGGAACTGTATCAGCACAACCTGAAGGCTGTGGTGCCTGTGCTGGTGTCCACGCGCGGCTGGGGTATGCTCTTCGACCTGGGCTGCATGATGGTGTTCCACGACGACGCGGAGGGTTCCTACCTCTATGCAGACTGCGCGGATGAGATGTCGTATTACTTCATGGCCGGGGGCTATCGGGGCGTGATGCACGCCTATGCTGCCCTGACAGGCGCAACGCCCCTGCCGCCCCGGTACGCCTTTGGCTATGTACAGTCCAAGGAGCGCTATCGGGACGCGCAGGAGCTGCTGGACGTGGTGGCGGAATACCGACGCCGTGCAGTGCCCCTGGATATGATCGTCCTGGACTGGCAGAGCTGGCCTGAGGGTCAGTGGGGCTACAAGGTGTTCGACCGCGAGCGCTTCCCTGACCCCACGGCACTGACCGAACAGCTGCATGCCATGGGCGCAAGAATGATGATTTCCATCTGGCCCTCCATGCAGGGAGATAAGAATGCCAACCGCCAGGAGATGCTGGACAACGGCTGCATGCTGGGCAACCGGATCGTCTACGATGCCTTCAACCCCAAGGCGCGCAGATTGTACTGGAAGCAGGCCAGCGAAGGGCTGTTTTGCCACGGCATCGACGCGTGGTGGTGCGACTGCTCCGAGCCCTTCGAGGCGGACTGGAGCGGCCGCATCAAGGCTGAGCCCTTCCAGCGCGCCGCCAGGAACATCGCGGAGGCTGAAAAGTACCTCGACCCGGGCAAAATCAACCTGTACAGCCTGTACCACAGCATGGGCGTCTATGAGGGCCAGCGGGGCGAAACAGCTTCCAAGCGGGTGTTGAACCTGACCCGCTCCTCCTATGCAGGGCAGCACCGCTATGCCACCTTCGTCTGGTCGGGGGATGTCAGCGCTACCTGGGAAGCCCTCCGCCGCCATGTGCCAGAGGGGCTGAACTACTGCGCCACAGGCGAGTGCTACTGGACGACAGACATTGGCGGATTCTTCCCCCAGACCTGGGAGGGCGCTTGGTTTGCCAAGGGTGACTTTGAGGATGGCGTGGACGACCCCGGCTACCGCGAGCTGTTTGTCCGTTGGCTCCAGCTGGGCATGCTCCTGCCCATGATGCGCGCCCACGGCACGGGCACGCCCCGGGAAATCTGGCGCTTCGGGGAGAAGGGCACACCCTGGTACGACGCGATTGAAAAGGCAATCCGCCTGCGCAGCCGCCTGGTGCCCTATCTGTATGCCTTGGCGGACGAATGCACCCGCACGGGTATGCCCATGCTGCGCACGCCCGCGCTGTGCTACCCGGAGGACGGGGCGTTGAACGCCATCGACAGCGAGCTGCTGCTGGGCGATTTCATCCTGGCCAAGCCCGTCACCCGCTGGATGGAATATGGCCCCTATGGGCAAAAGGCGGAGCATCCCGACTTTACCGAGCAGATCTACCTGCCGGCAGGGATGGCCTGGTACGCCTGGGAGGGGGACACGCCCATCCAGGGTGGACAAACTGTCACAGCCGCCGCGCCGCTGGACACCGTGCCCATGTTCGTCCGGGCGGGGGCCATCTTGCCCTTAGGGCCTGTGCAGCAGCATGTGGATGAGCTTCCCAATCCCACGCTGACCCTGACCATCTACCCCGGCACAGATGGTGGCTTCACCCTCTACGACGACGCGGGGGACAGCTATGGCTACGAGCAGGGCGAGTGTGCGCGCATCCACCTGCACTGGGAGGACGCAACCCATACCCTGACCATCTCCGCCCGGGAGGGGTGCTATCCCGGCATGGCGCAAAGGCGGCGCTTCCTTCTGCGACTGCCTGGTCAGGCGGAGGGGATTCCTGTCGACTATGACGGACGCAGCATGTCCATCCGCATCTGATTGTAATATCGAATCCAAAGGGCCGAGCTTGCCTCGGCTCTTTTGTGTTTCTTCGGATACCGCGTCGCGTGTCCTGCGGATGCACCCTACTGCTATTTGGCAGGATCGTTTCCGATACCAAGCGGAGGTGCCCGAAGAGGAGTAAAACAGGCATGAACTCGATCTATATCACATTCTGGCGCACTGTGGAGGCGCTGTCCGGACAAATGCAGACCAGCATCACAAGAAACCAGTACCTGACCCTGGCGCAGAAGCTGGACCAAGCCGCCTTTGACGAGCAGTGCTACGACGTGCTGGGCGGCAGGAATGTCGCCGGTGAACAATACGACGAGGTCTATTTGCAGGAATTGGCGCTGTTGCTGCTGATTCTGAAGCTGTTCTATCTGGAAAGGTGATTGCAATGAAACGAGCACTGTTGCTTTGCATCGTGTTATGCATGGGAATGCTTCAGCCCTTGCCGTGCCAAGTATCTCGGAACTGGAACGGCCCCAAACGATGGAAATCAATGTGGATGCGCTTCACGACGATACGCTGTCGGAGGTGGAAACAGACATCGTCCAGGTGGACGTCGATTTGAGCCGCCTCAAGCAGTTGACCTATATGCAGGATTTCAAGCGTGAATCCACGGGCTGCGCATTTCCTACACCGCTGGGCAAAGCCGGGTGATCGAGGGGTTCATTGACGGCGGCGAAGTCACGAAAGCAGGCAAAATTGAAGATTTCGTCATTATCCAGTTAATCTTGATACCGGGAAATACACCTGCCTCCGGATGAAGGCCTATGCCCCCAAACTGGCACGTTGATCGTGGGTTTTCCGAGCTTTGGCCCGTATATGATCGCGCAGATCATGTGACGGGCTACGCGATCAACCGCCAAGCCGATACGGATAGCATTGCATTCAAGGATGAAAGCTACCGCACTGATTAACACCGAAAACTTTGGCTGCTGCAAAAGAGGGCTTCTTGTCATTCTGATAATCAACTTGTAACCACGCTCGTAAAACTGGCTGTGTTTGAATGCGCTGGCGTTCTTTCACAGCCCGTTTTGTGGGAATTGTTACATCTGGTCGTGACAGACGGCGTGGATTATGATAGAATAAGCTGATTGAAATCTGAATCATGGGAGGAACACTCGTGAGCGTCAAACGGCTGATTTGCTTGGTATCCGCGTGGGTCATGGCCATGCTGCTGCATTCGGGAGCGTCCGCATCCGTGGAGAATGTGGTGGTCGTCAGCGCGCCGCTGCGCCGTGCAGCTGAGGTGCAGGACGGTATGGTGCGTGTATGGCTGGAATCCATCGGAGACGTCAGCCAGCTGGATGTGACCGTCAGGGGCAGCTATTCCGTCAATGGCAACACGGCGATCAGCCTGAATGACGATCAGACGGTGAGCATCGGTTTCAACAAGGCGACGGGTGAAATCGCCCTGACCATGAATGGCGTGACCTATGCCGTGGGCAGCGAAATGCGCTTGCGCCGCCATCAGGCAAACGGGGAGAGTGCCTTGTCCATCGCCCAGGCATCCCGGCCGAGCAACCTCTATCCTGGTGATTTGCAGCTGCTGGCGGTGAAGAAGTCAGACGGCACCTACCGGCTTTACCCCATCATGCACGTCTATTTGGAATACTATTTGCAGGGCGTGGTACCCTACGAGATGAGCTCCTCCAACCCGATGGAGGCCCTTAAGGCCCAGGCGGTGGCGGCCCGCACCTATACCATGCGTGCCATGAATGCCCGCGCGTCCTACAACTACGACGTGCGTGACACGGCTGCGGATCAGGTGTACAAGGGGTATACGGGCACGGTCAACAACGCCAGTCGCGCGGTGGATGAAACCAAGGGTATCGTCGCCATGAATGACGGTACGCTGACGGGTACATACTACACAGCTTCCAACGGCGGGCAGACCGAATCCGTCAAGAATGCTTGGGGGAGCAGCGGCTATACCTACCTCAAAGTGAAGGAAGACCCCTTCGACGCGCTCAACACCGCCAGTACCCGCAGGAAGCTGCTGGTTTACAGCGATTTTGACCATCCCACCCAGAATGCGACCCTGTCCTCGATCCTCTCGGAGAAGGCCAAGGCCCAGCTTGGCCAGGATGCGGTGATTCAGACCATCCACAGCATCACGCCCCACACGCCCAAGTACGCCGCGCCCAGCCGGCTCTACACCAAGCTGGATTTCGAGGTGACAGCGCTTTCCGGCGGCGCGCAGACGCGAACGGTGCTGTCCTTCGACATCTTTGCCGATCTGGAAACGCAGCTCTCCATGAGCATCAACGGCGGGCAGAATGAGCTTTGGTCGGTGGAGAAGAAGGATGAGGGCTTTCAGCTCGTTGCCGGCCGCTGGGGGCATGGCATCGGCATGAGCCAGCGCGGCGCGCAGCAGATGGCCAAAATGGGCTATACCTACGATCAAATCCTCGGTTTCTACTACGAGGGCTGCGAGCGGGTACAGTATACCTTCACCCACAGCATTCTCCCTGCGGGGGGCAGCAATCCCGTTATCAGCACGGAAGCCCCAGCTGACATCACCCCGGCGGATCAGGATCAGGCAACGGTGTCCTTGCCTGGCGTGAACGATACGGCGGCTCTGCGTTACACCGCCAGTGAAAGCGGCAAGGTGCTGACGGGTCTGCCCAATGGCGCGGCGGTGACCATGCTGAAAAAGGGGACGGACTGGTGTCTGGTGCGATATGGCGAAATCAACGGATACCTGCCCACCTCGATGCTGCTGTTCACAGGTGTGCCCTCCGGCACAGACGCCGACACGGCCACACAGATCATGGTTTGGGGCGTGGTGAGCGGCACCAATTCGCTGAATTTCCGCAGCGGCCCCGGTTATACCTATGAGATCCTGACTGAGCTGCCCCAAGGCACTGTGCTGTGTATCCTGGACACCCTGGAGCAGTGGGTCAAGGTGCAATTTGGCAGCCGTGTCGGCTATGTGTCGCCTGAATACCTGACGATTCACAACGCCTATCCCGCACAGACGAGTGCAAGCAACTCTGCCATGGTATCCCTTGAAAGCAACGTGGATACCGTGCCGCTGCTGGCCAGCCCGTCTACGAACGCGACGGTGCTCATGCAGCTTCACCATGGCGATCAGGTGACCGTGCTGAACAATGACGGCTCCTGGTGCCGCGTGAAGGTCGCCGGGCTGGAGGGCTATCTGCCCAGTCGGAAGCTGGACTTTTCTGCCAAGGGCACCGAGCCCACCACACCACCAGGTAGCCAGGGCATGACTGCCATCGTCAACAGCGATGCGTCCACCCTGAACCTCCGCGAGGGCCCGTCCACCCAGGACAAGGTCATTGTGCAAATTCCCAAGGGAACAACCATCACCGTCACGGCCTTTGGTGAAACCTGGTGCGCTGTCCGCTGGGGGGATTACAGTGGCTATGTCATGACGAAGTACCTCAAGTTTAGCCAGGAAACGACATCGCCGAGTCCCTCCGCATCGCCCAGTGCCTCACCGAGCCCCTCCATTGCGCCTCAGGAGCTGACCGCCTGGGTGATGCGCACGGTTCATTATGTCAATTTGCGCGAAACTGCCAGCACTGAGGGCAAGATCATCACGCAAATCCCTGCTGGCGATGAGGTGACCGTGCTGGAAAAGGGCGGCACCTTCACCCGCGTGCGCCACGGCGTGGGCACGGGCTATGTGCTGTCCAAGCACCTGACCTACACCGAGCCGCCGGAGAGCATCGGCATTCTGTACATCAACACCATCACCGACCCGTTGGCCCTGCGCGATCAGCCCAGCACGACGGGCAGTAAGGTGCTGACCTACGTTCCCCGGGGCGAAAAGGTGCTGCTGATCAAGGAGCTGGACGGCTGGTGCCAGGTGCAGTATGGCGATTACATCGGCTATTGCGCCTCCGCCTATCTCAGCCGTAAGCGCCCCAACGAATACGAGGCGGATGATACCCCCATCTACGATCCCTCCCTGGTTGGCGCGGAAGGCTGGACCGCCGTGGTGCACACGGAAGGTCTGGAGCTGACCCTGCGCAAGTGGTGCTCCAGCGACGCGCCAGAGGTGGTGACCGTTCCCGACAAGAGCGCCGTCAAGCTGATTGCCCGTGGCGAAATTTGGTGCAAAATCACCTTTGAAGGGAAGGACGGCTATTGTTTGACCGAGAAACTGATCCTGCAAGCGCCGACCGGGGAATAATCCACGCGGATGAGCGCGTGGACGACCTCCAGCTGGCTGGATTGCGCATCATTCAGAAGGAAACTGGCTTCCGCTTCGGCATGGACGCGGTGCTATTGGCGGACTTTGCCCGGGTGGAGGCGCGGGACCGCGTGGCTGACTTCGGCACAGGGACGGGCATTCTGCCGCTGCTCCTGGCTGGTCGCGGCTTGGGCGCGCACTTTGACGCATTCGAGATACAACTTGACATGGCTGACATGGCCAAGCGCTCCGTGGCGCTCAATGGCCTTATGGAGCGCATCACCGTCCATCATCTGCCGGTAGAGGAAGCAGACAGCGTATGCCCGCCAGGCACGCTGGACGCCATCGTCTGCAATCCGCCCTACGGTGTTCCGGGCACGACGCTGCTCAATCCGGCACAAACGCTGTCAACGGCCCGCCATCAAACGGCGGCGGGGCTGACGGCGTGGTTTCGCATGGCGTACCGGCTGCTGCGGGGCAAGGGGCGGTTTCACATGATCTACCCCGCGCCGCGCATGCTGGAGGCCATGACGGCCCTGTCCGCCGCGCATTTGGAGCCCAAGCGCTTCCGGTTGATTTACCCCAGTGCAAGCAAGGCTGCCAACCTCGTCCTGATCGAGGGCATGAAGGACGCCAAGCCCATGCTTCACCCGGAGCCGCCGCTGATCGTCTACGAGCAGGACGGACGCATGACAGCGGAGCTCAAGCGCATCTACCACATCATGGATTGAACCTGGCGATGCAGAAATTCAGCACCGCGGCAAAGGTCAGCCAAAGCTGGTAGGGGACGAGCAGCCACCCCGCGATTCGGCTCTCCTGGAAAAAACGGTAAAGCATGATGCCCGATAGCATCCACAGGAGCAGCAGCCAAAAGAAGGATAGCCCCAGCGCTTGCTGCACAAAGAACAACACAGGCCAGACCAGGTTCACCGCCAGCTGGGCGATATAAAGCCCCAGTAGGATGAATCGGTCGCGTCCCTGCGCCCGAAGTACAAACCACATCGCTGTCGCCATGGCGGCGTAAAGCAGCGTCCACGCAACGGGAAACAACCACCCGGGCGGCGCAAAACTGGGCTTGACAAGCCCCTCATAGAAGGAAGACTCCCGCTGGGTCAGGAAGCCGACGACGGCGCCTGCGCCCAGCGTGCCGCCAAGCAGCGCGACGAGCGATTTCCAGGTGTACGGATGGGCCGTGGATTCCGACATGTGCATCACCTCACTGACAGGGTACGCGGCAGTGCAACGTTTGATACCCGGTAAAAGCTGCTGAATACAGCGGCTTTTTTGCTTGGGACATTGCGAAAACGACGCAAAGCAGCTATAATGGTGGTAATGAAACCATGGAGGGCAGCACATGGGCACGGTATTGGTGATCGGCGGCGGTGCGGCAGGGCTTGCAGCTGCGATTGCGGCGGCGGAATGTGGCGATCAGGTGACGATCCTGGAGCACATGGATCGGGTCGGCAAGAAGCTCCTTGCCACCGGCAATGGGCGCTGCAACCTGATGAACACCGGCGCGCGGTGTTACCCCGGCGGAACAGATCTGGCCGACGCGGTGCTTGACCGCTGCGGCGTGGCGGAGCAAACCCGCTTCTGGCAACATATCGGCTTGCGGCTGCGCCAGGAGGATGGCGGCCGGGTGTACCCCGTCAGCGCCATGGCCTCCACGGTGCTGGATGCGCTGCGCTTTGCGGCGGACGCGCTGGGCGTCCAAACCATCACGGGCGCGAATGTGACAGGCATTTTCAAGGCGCGTCTGGGTTGGACGGTCATGGCAGGGGAGCACAAGTGGAAGGCCGAGCGAGTCATCGTGGCGGGCGGCGGCTGCGCCCAACCCAAGCTGGGCAGCGATGGCAGCGCGTGGCCGCTCCTGACAGGCCTGGGGCATCATCTGACGCTACCCAAGCCCGCATTGACACAGATCATTACCGACACCGCTGCCATCAAGGGGCTGAGCGGCATTCGGGTGCGCACCCAGGTGCGCATCACCTCCGGCACACAGGAAAAACACGCCGAAGAGGGCGAGCTGCTCTTCGCGGATTATGGCGTGAGCGGCGTGTGCGTCATGCAGTGCGCCCGGTATGCCGCGCCGGGGGATCTGCTGCACATCGACCTTGTGCGTGCCCTCGGCTTTGACAACGCGGAATCATTCCGTCAGGAATTGCAGTGCCGCCGCGATACCTGGCGGGATCGCAGGCAGTCCGAGCTGCTGACCGGGTTGTGCGTGCCGAAGCTGGCCCTGGCGCTGATGCAAGCTGCGGGGCTGGAAGGCTGGCAGCGATCCACCTGCGGTCAGCTGAGCGGTAAACAGCTCGATCATCTGACGCAATCGGCAGCGGATTTCACGCTTACCATCCGCGGGGTGAAGGGCTTTGACAGCGCCCAGGTTACAGCGGGCGGCATCTGCACCGATGAGTTCAACCCGATGACGATGGCCTCCATCCTGGCGCCGGGCGTCCACGCAGCGGGTGAGGTGCTGGACGTGGACGGCGACTGCGGCGGCTTCAACCTGATGTTCGCCTTTGGCAGCGGCATCCTGGCCGGGCTGAACGGACGCGACTTCCCTTGGTGAGGGTAGAACGGCATTTTGCATTTGCATTTTGCGCAGAAAGCTGATATACTATTTGCTGTGTTTTGTATTTGCGAAAGGAGTGACGGCGTCGTGGATCAACCTCCCTGTAGTCCTGTGCCTGCGAAGGCCGTTATGCGACTTTCGTGGGCTTTGACGAATGAAAGGACTGCTTGATCTTCCATGACCCCTGATTTATGGATCATGATCGCCATACTGCTTGTCTGTGTGGCGCTCTCTGCATTTTTCTCGGCCTCGGAAACCTCCTTTACATCGGTTAACCGGGTGAAGCTCAAAACCATGCTCCAAAACGGGCAGAAACGCGCTAAGGTCACCCTGGAGCTGGTCGAGGACTATGACCGCCTGATCACCACCATCCTGATTGGCAACAACATCGTGAACATCGCCGCGTCCTCCTTGGCCACGAGCCTGTTCCTGGTGCTGCTGCACAATCAGGCCAATCTGGCGACGACTGCCTCCACGGTGGTGATGACCATCATCATTCTGATCTTCGGCGAGGTATGCCCTAAAGCAATCGCCAAGGAAGCGCCCGAAAAGCTGGCCATGACCATCGCGCCGGTGCTGAAGGCACTTTGCACGGTGTTCGCGCCGATTGCTAAAGTTTTTTCCGCGTTGAAAAAATTGTTCACCAGGATCTTCAAGACGGAGGAGGACGAATCCTTCATCGAGGAGGAGCTGATGACCATGGTGGACGAGGCGGAAAGCGAGGGCGACATGGAGCACCACGAGGGTGAGCTGATCCGCTCTGCCATTGAGTTCAATGATGATCGCGACGTGCTGTCCGTGCTGACTCCCCGGGTGGATGTCACCTCCATCGAGGACACCGCCACCATGGAGGACGCCGCAGCGCTGTTCCGCACCAGCGGGTATTCCCGCGTCCCAGTGTTCCATGAGGATATGGACCATATCGTCGGCATCCTGAACGAGAAGGATTTCTACCTGATGAGGCATCAGGGCTGCACCGACATCCGCCAGATCATGAAACCTCCGGTCTATGCGCCGACCACCCTGAAGCTATCTAAGCTCCTCAAGCTGTTCCAGGCGCAGAAAACCCACCTCATCATCGTGCTGGACGAATTCGGCGGCACGGAGGGCATCGTCACCATGGAGGACGTGCTGGAGGAGCTGGTGGGCGAAATCTATGACGAGCATGACGATGTGGAGACCGACACCGTGACCCTTGATGATGGCTCCTGGCTGGTGGATGGCGGCATGCAGCTGTCCGAGCTACTGGAAGCCCTCGGCGTGGAGGACATCTACAACGCTGAGACTGTTGGCGGCTTTGCGGCGGAGGTGCTGGGGATCATTCCCTTCGTCGGCGCCGCCTTTGAAACGGATGAGCTCCGCGGCCTGGTCACGCAGATGGACAAACGCCGCGTCACCCAGCTGCGCGTGTGGCGAAAGGAAACGCCCGGCGCGGCCGAAAACGCTGCTGTAAGCGGCTGATCCCAAAATTGAACTGGAGGCAAACCCCATGGCAAAAGTATCTACCAAGCCCAATAAGAAAGAAGAACAAAAGAAGCTGGCCGTCCGCATCGTCTGCCTGGTGCTGGTGGTGGCCCTGGCGGTGACGTCTCTGCTGGCGATGTTCCCGTATCTCTTTCAGCGCAACGACGATGGCTATTCCGTGGAAGAGCTGCTTGCAGCAGGCGTGATCTACCTGGGCGAGGACGGCAACTACTACTTTACCGACGAATACCTCCATGCCATTGAGGACACGGAGCATGACCACGAATAACGCCGGGCGATCAAAAGAGGAGGATTCACCGTGAAAAGGGCGAAGCATAATAACGCTGTGCACCGGGGCATATCCCTTGGCACCATCGTGATGGTGGCGGTCACGGTCACGGTGGTGGGCATGACTGCGGTTATTCTGCCTCGTCTGCTGGGCAAGGCGGATTTCCGCATCCATGTCAGCGGGATGCTCGCCGCGCTCCACCTGGATGAAACGCTGCCGGCACTCTCCCTGAGCGAAATCCCAATCAGCGAGCCCACCCCCACGGCTGAGCCGGTTAACTGAATCCAGCTGCCGGAAATGCTCCGGCAGTTTTTGCATGCGGGTAAGCATTTCCCGCAGGGGCTTGCCAGATGCGTCATGGACGTGTACAATATGATAAAAGAGGTGATGCGATGAAGCGATTCATTGCGCTGTGCCTGCTGCTGAACAATGGCATCCGCTACGGCCTTGTGCAGTTTGACGAGGTCAGCAGCGTGGCATGGTGGGCAAGCACCTTCTGCATGAAGGGCCGTGGCGCGACGGTTTACCGTTTGCGGGACGACATCGCCTACCGGGAGGAATGACCATGGACTTTGGTATGCCCTATCTGTTGGAAATGCATTCCATCGAGGAATGCTGCGCCCTGGCCAAGGAGCTGGGGCTGCGTTTTGTGGAGCTGAACGCGAACTTCCCGATTTGCCAACCATCAATTCTTGATACGGCGGAGCTCCAACAGCTTGGCCGCAAGTATGAGTTGTATTTCACCCTTCATATCGAGGAGGAGTGCAATCCCTTCACCTTTAACGAAATGGTGCGAAACGCATGGTTGAAGTCCTGTCGCCACGCCTTACATCTGGCGGTGGCGCTTCACATGCCCATCGTCAACATGCACTTCCCGCACGGGGTGTACATCACGCTGCCCGACCGGAAAACTTTCCTCTATGACCTGTATGGCGATAAATTCCATGCGCAGCTGGCAGAGTTCCGCGCGATGTGCGAGGACGTCCTGTCCGGCACGTCCACCCGCATCACCATTGAGAACACCGACGGCTGGCATCCCCATGAGCAACGGGCCATCGAATTCTTGCTCGAATCGCCCGTGTTCGGTCTGACGCTGGACATCGGCCACAGCCACGGCATTGGTGATGCGGACGAACCCTTTTTCCGGACGCATGAGGAGCGGCTCATCCACATGCATGGTCACGATGGCCTGGGGAAGCGGAATCATCTGGCCTTGGGGGATGGGGAGATCAACCTGGCTGCGCGTTTTGCCTGGGCAGAGCGCTGCCATGCCCGCGTGGTGCTGGAAACGAAAACCATCGAGACTCTGCGGGCAAGCGTGGCGCGATTGCCCAAATATTTGCCGGATATATGCAAAAAAATGTGCTGAACCCCTTGCAATGACAGCCATACCTATGCTATAATAACAGGCGTGCATACGGACGGTCCGCTTTCCGGAGGTCTGACCTCATGCAGACCCGGATATGAACGTCTATGATGGAAGGAGGAACCAACATGAGCGAAATCATCCGTTCTATTGAAGCGAAGCAGCTGCGCAAGGACATTCCCGCGATCGCCGTCGGCGATACCGTGCGTGTTCAGGTGAAGGTTGTGGAAGGTAAGAACGAGCGTCTGCAGGCCTTTGAGGGTGTGGTCATTGCCAAGCGCAATGGCGGTATCCGCGAGACCTTCACCGTCCGCCGCGTTTCCTACGGTATCGGTGTGGAGCGTACCTTCCCCATTCACAGCCCCCGTCTGGGCAGCATCACCGTGATCCGTCATGGTAAGGTGCGCCGCGCCAAGCTGTACTACCTGCGTTCTCTGCAGGGCAAGGCCGCGAAGATCAAGGAAGTCAAGCGCGTGTAATCGTGCATCTTCACGTCGAAAGCAGCTACATCAGCGAGAGAGTTTCGGCTCCCTCGCTTTTGTGTTGCATAAAAACAGTCCATCCGCCATATTCATTGGACAGACGTCAAACCGCAGACCAATGGAGGGATCAGCATGGAGCAAACCCGCGAGTTCAACCTGTATCGCGACATTGCCGAGCGCACGGACGGCGATGTGTACATCGGGGTGGTGGGCCCGGTCAGGACGGGCAAGAGCACCTTCATCAGCCGGTTTATGGAGCAGCTTGTCCTGCCACGACTGGCGGACAGCCCCAAAAAGGTGCGCATCGCCGATGAGCTGCCCCAGTCCGGCTCGGGACGTACCATCATGACCACCCAGCCCAAATTCGTACCTGGCGAGGCCGTCACGGTGTCCCTGGGGGAAAACACGCCCGTGCGCATCCGACTGGTGGACAGCGTGGGGTATCTGGTCAAGGGGGCGATGGGCGTATCCGACGAGGACGGCACCCGCATGGTGCACACGCCCTGGTTCGACCAGGACATCCCTTTTGACCAGGCGGCGGAAATCGGCACGCGAAAGGTCATTGCGGAACACGCGACCATCGGCATGGTCGTGACGACCGACGGCTCCATCGCGGACCTGCCAAGAAGCGCCTACGTGGACGCGGAGGAGCGGGTTATCAGCGAGTTGAAGGCGCTGGGCAAGCCCTTCGTGATCGTGCTCAACTCCGCCATGCCCCGCAGTGCGGACACGCTGACATTGCGCGATTCCCTGGAGGACCGCTTTGCCGTGCCGGTGATGCTTCTCAACGTCAAGGAAATGCAAGTGGATGACATCCAGCGGGTGCTGGAGTCGGTGCTGCTGGAGTTCCCGCTGCGGGAGGCCCACCTGTCTGTCCCTGCCTGGCTGGATGCGCTGGACGACGACCACTATCTGGTGCAGCATGTGCTGGACGGCGTGCGCAGCTGCGGACACACGAGCCGCGTCATGCGGGAGAGCGATGTGTTCGACATGGCCTTCGCGGACTCCGAATACGCAGAGCCCGTCCGCACGGAACGTATCGAGCCCGGAGAAGGCCGGATGGATTTCTCCCTGTCCATGCGGGAGGGGTTATTCAACCGCATCCTGGGGGAGGAATGTGGCACGGAGATTCGCGGGGATGCGCATTTGCTCCGATTGATGAAGGAGTTGGTCAGCGCAAAGGCGGAGTACGACCGCATTGCCGATGCGCTGTCCGCCGTGCGTGCCACGGGGTACGGCTGCGTCACGCCCGGTGTGTCGGAATTGACCCTGGAGGAGCCACAAATTGTCCGCCAGGGCAGCCAGTTCGGGGTGAAGCTCAAGGCCAACGCGCCGTCCCTCCACCTGATCCGCGTGGATATCGAAACAGAGGTGACCCCCGTGGTCGGCACGGAGGAGCAATCCGCCGATATGGTGCGCCAGCTGACGGACGAGTTTGCCACCAACCCGCAAAAGGTGTGGGAAACCAGCTTCTTTGGCCGCTCCCTGGACGAAATGGTGCGTGAGGGGCTGAACAACAAGCTGCTGCGCATGCCCGCCGACGAGCAGGAGAAGGTGCAGCAGACCCTGACACGCATCGTCAATGAGGGCGACGGCGGCATGATCTGCATATTGTTGTAGCGCATCGCACACAAAAAGGCGAACCGGTTTGATAGGCCGGTTCGCCTTTGTCATGTCTTATTCAGCCGTGTAGTTGTCGAAGTAGCCCTGGATATACACGATGGGCGTGCCCTTGTCGCCAGAGCCGGAGGTCAGGTCGCACAGGGAGCCAATCAGGTCGGTCAGGCGGCGGGGCGTGGTGCCCTGAGCAGCCATCTGGCCCACCAGGGAGGAGCCGTCCTTGGCGCTGATCTTGGCCTTGATGGCATCCTGCAGCGCCTTGCCGGACAGGGTGGCAAAGTCGTTGTCCGCCAGGTACTTGAGCTTCAACTCGTTGGGCGTGCCCTCCAGGCCCACGGTGTAGGCGGGGGAAACCACCGGGTCAGCCAGCTCCCAGATCTTCCCGACCGGATCCTTGAACGCGCCGTCGCCGTACACCATGACCTCCACGTGCTTGCCGGTCATGTCCAGCAGCCGGGCCTGGATATCTTCCACGAGGCCCTGGCAATCGCGGGGGAAGAGCTTCACCGTGCTCTCGGTGGCCTTGTTGGAGCCCAGCAGGCCATAGCGCTCGTTGTAGCCGCTGCCATTCACCGGGGCGTTCATGATTTCATCCAGCCCGTAGACGCGCTGCGCACCGGCCGCCTTGAGCAGCCGCTTGGTGCGGGCGCGGGTGTGAATGTCACAGTGGAGAACGTTCTTGGTGTAGGTAAGAATCGCGCGGGGATCGTTGGCAAAGATCACTTCCACCTCTGCGCCCATCTCACGGATCAGATTGGAATAATACTCCACATAGTCCACACCGGTGAAGGGGTGCTTCACATAGCCGAAGTACTCACGGTACTGCTTCTCGCTCAGCACATCGCGGTAGGGATCGACGCCGTGGGCGTCCATCGCATCCCAGTCGATGAGGTGATTGCCCACCTCGTCCGAGGGGTAGGAGAGCATCAGCACCACCTTCTTGCAGCCCTTGGCGATGCCGCGCAGGCAAATGGCGAAGCGGTTGCGGCTCAGGATGGGGAAGATCACGCCGACGGTTTCGCCGCCCAGTTTGGTGCGAACATCCTCGGCGATATTGTCCACGGACGCATAGTTGCCCTGCGCGCGGGCCACGATGGCTTCGGTCATGCAGACCACATCGCGGTCACGGACAACAATCTCACCGTTGTTGATCGCTTCGGCCAAGCAGGTGGTCACGATCTGCGCCAAATCGTCGCCCTCGCGGATGATCGGTGCACGAACGCCCATAGAAACAGTACCCAGCATACGGCTCATAGTAACACTCCTAAATCTGCACGCAGCAGTAACATATGCAAACGAAATCCGGTTCTGACCGATGTCCATTTGCTTCAATATTATAGTACGTTTTTGCGAATTTGGGAAGGGCTTTGCTGCATTTTTCACGTTTTTCATCAAGAGAAAGTCCGCAATCGGTATCAACCCACCCCATTCCGCCGTGTTGTCAAGCGGGTGAGAATCTGCTATAATGCTGCTGTCCCAACAAATGAGGTACGAACCATGTATGCAAGGGTACTCAAGGCAATCACCGACCACCGGGTGATTATCATTCACAGGCACTGCAACCCTGACGGGGACGCGCTGGGCAGCAGATCGCCTAAAGCACATCATCCTGGCGAACTTCCCGGATACCGCGGCCCGCAAGCTCTTCCGTGATAAACGGTATGAAAGGGCCGACATGACGTTGCGGGTGAACCATCACCTGTTCAGCGAAAAGAGCGCGGATATCGAGGTTGTGGACAGCGCCTGGCAAAACTGCTGCGGCATAGTGCTTCCCTCGGTGGCTGCTGAGGCCTGTATGCCGGCATGGCGACGGACTCCGGGCGCTTCCGCTGCGATTCGGCCAGCATGCTGAAACTGTTTGGTATCAGACGGGGGATGGTCAGCAACATGGCGGACAAGCAGTACAAGGAGAACAACAAGGGATGGCTATGAGAATCTGTATCACCAATGACGACGGCATCCACAGCGAGGGATTGCTGCGCCTGGTGCAGTGGGCGGGTAGGCTGGGAGAGGTCTTCGTGTACGCGCCCAAGGTGGAGCAGAGCGCGAAATCCCATGCGGTACAGCTTCACCAGGCCTACCAGGTCAAGCCGGTGGATGTAACGGGCGCAATTCGTGCTTACGCGGTAGACTCCACCCCGGCGGATTGCGTGCGCATTGCCGTCCTGGGCAGGCATGAGCAGTTCGATCTGGTGATTTCCGGCATCAACCGAGGGCTGAACATCGGGCAGGACATCATCTATTCCGGTACAGTCAGCGCCGCCATGGAGGCGGTCGCCCTGGGGATTCCAGGTCTGGCGCTCTCCACAGAGCCGGAGAGCTTCGATACCGCGATTGCAAGCCTGGATCGCGTGTGGGACTACATCCGCACCCGTGAGCTTTTCAGCCACGCAAGGTTGTGGAATGTGAACATTCCGCTGGATACCACCGGGGAGATTCATATCACGCGTCAAGGCGGACCCTACTATTCCGATGAGTTCGGACTGGAGGAGGACGACATGTACCGCCCCTTGGGCAAGGATGTGTACACACCCCGGGAGAACTCCGACCTTGACACGGATTGCACCTTGCGCGACCGCCACATTTCCATCACGCCCCTGACCATCGATCGCACGGACTGGAATGCCTATCAGGCGCTGAAAGGTGGATAAGAGAAGCCGCATTCTTTTGACGGGATGCGGCTTCTTGATGGTTACAGATGTTTCAGGGCGGGGGACTACTCCACCTTGATCACAGCGCTCAGGGAGCGGCTCTTGTGTTGAATACGATGGTTGACTGCATATCTTACGCTCATGAGAAGATCACTTCTCACAACCCTGCAATGAGCGTGGTCAGGGCAGGCCAGTTCGCGCCTTCAAACTCATAATGACACTGGCCGGAAACGTCCTTCGCCACCTTCCCAGGGTCTGCGGGCGCTTGCTCGGCGGGGGTCAGGTTGGTGTGCATATAGAGCGTGGAAAGCCCCGCCGCCGTAGCTCCGGCGATGTCGGTTTCCCGGTCGTTGCCGATCATCAGGCAGCGGCTGGCATCCAGGTGCTCGCCCTCCAGCAGGGCGGAGAAGAAGCGCCCGTCAGGCTTCCGGCACTGATAGTCGGAGGACAGGTAGATACGGTCAAACCGGGTATCCAGCCCCAGCAGGCGCAGCTCGTAGGCGGTGAAGCTGCGCTGGGCGTTGCTCAGCAGCCACAGGCGGAAGCCCTTTTGCCGCAGGGCGTCGAGGGATTCAAGTACCCTGTCGTAGAGCCGGATATACTCCGTCGATGCCACACGGAACACCTGCGCGGCGTTAAAGCCGAGCACATTGGCGTTCTCCGTCACGCCCCTGGCGCGGAACAAATCCGCCATGACCTCATCAAAGGGGATGTCGGGATAGACCTCGTAGCTCTGACCAGCAACCGACTCCCGACTGGTCATAACCGACTCGAAGTCGGTTTTGAGCTCCTTGCCTGTGCATGGCGCGCCATAATAGCCGAAGTACAACGCTGTTTTATCCCAAACCAAATCGTTTTCCTCTGTATGGATGTCTACCAGTGTTCCATACAGGTCGAAAATCAAATCAGTGTAGCGCATAGCTGTCCTCCTTTGAGTACGTAGCTTGATTATACCACAAAACCCCTTGCAATGTACAGGAAAATGCAGCAGGAAGCACTTGTATACAGGCGTGAAACAGGCAAAAACTGATTGAAATTCCCCATGATCTGCATTGTGATGCACCCGAACACATGGTATAATGAGGCGAGAACTGCCTGAATGGAGGAAACTGCATGGATCGTTTCGCACACCGTCAATCTGCCTGCAAATTGACCTTCCTGGATGCCCAGGGGAAGCCCATGCAAGGCCGCAGGGTACACGCCAGGCTGACCAGGCATGAGTTCAAGTTCGGCTGCAATATTTTTTGGCTGACCGGCCTGTTTGATCCCCGTCTGCCCGCTGATAAGCAGGCGCAGCTCTATCGCATGTGGGAGGACTGGTCGGCACTGTTCAACTTTGGTACGCTGCCCTTCTACCAGGGCCAGTACGAGCCTCAGGAGGGCGTGACCCGCGAAGCCATCTTGCTGAAAACCGCGCAGTTCCTCCGCAAGCACAACGTGGAAATGAAGGGCCATCCGCTGTGCTGGCACACCGTGTCTGCCAAGTGGCTGCTGAAAAAGACGAACGACGAGGTGCTGGAGAACCAGCTTCACCGTATCCGCCGCGAAGTGAGCGCCTTTAAGGATTACATCCACATGTGGGACGTAATCAACGAGGTCGTCATCATGCCTGACTTTACCGCGGAGGAAAACGCCATCACCCGACTGTGTGCCCATATGGGCCGCGTAGAACTGGTGAAGGCGGCGTTCGACATGGCCCGTCAGACCGACCCCAACGCCACGCTGCTCCTTAACGATTTCGTCACCAGCGACAGGTACAAGGAGCTGATCACCGATTGCCTTTCTGCGGGTGTGGATATCGACGTGATCGGCATCCAGTCCCACCAGCACCAGGGCTTTTGGGGGCAGGAAAAGCTCCAGGAGGTGCTATCGCGCTTTGAAACCTTCGGCAAGCCCATCCACTTCACCGAGAACACCTTTGTGTCCGGTGATTTGATTCCGCCCCACATCGTCGACCTCAACGACTGGCAGGTGCCGGAGTGGCCTACAACCCCTGAAGGTGAGGATCGCCAGGCGCGGGATTTCCTCGCGATGCTCAATGAGCTCTTTGCCCATCCCCAGGTAGAAGCCTTCTCCAACTGGGACTTCTGCGATGGTGCATGGCTTGGCGCACCGGCAGGGCTTGTCCGCCTGGATGGCAGCCATAAGCCCGCCTACGACGCGCTCAAGCAGCGCATCTGGCAAGACTGGTGCACCGATGTGACCCTCATGACGGATGAGAATGGTCAGTGCACGCTGGAGGGCTTCCGCGGGGAGTATGCGCTCCAGGTGGATAATCAAGAGGCCAGCATGACACTCGACAAAGCCACCATCAGCCAAACGATCCATCTTTGACCTGATGCCCGGACAGTACGTCCGGGCTTTTTGATGCATGCTTGCGGTGAAACGGGGTATAAAAAACGCCAGAATCCTGCGATTCTGACGTCTGGCGCAGAGTCTGGGATTTGAACCCAGGGTGGGGTATCAGCCCACACACGATTTCCAGTCGTGCGCCTTAGACCACTCAGCCAACTCTGCATATTCGATTGCATGCTGCGGTGGGTCAACCGCAACGATGGTTATTATAGCAGGGCATGGTCGGTTTGTCAAGGGCATTTTTGCGCTTTTGCAAATCTTTTTGCAAAATCTAAATTGCAATATCAAATAGGACAGACTGAAAAAGTTCCGCAGCGGAAGCGTAGGAGAAGGATTTACGAGGGAAACGGTTGATCCAGTCCTGAACTCTTTGGACAGCGTCGGGGGAGACGCCGTCCAAAGAACAGCCC
>JAQXLU010000093.1 GCA_029012285.1 Clostridiales bacterium
GATGGTCTCCGCGCCGAACATCTCGGGTACCTCGGTCAGGATGGTCGTGCCGCCCTGTGCCACCAGCAGATCGGAGAAGCCGCCGATCACCGGGTTGGCGGTGATGCCGGAGAAGCCGTCGGAGCCGCCGCATTTCAGGCCGATCACCAGCTTGGATGCGGGGCAGGGGACGCGCTGCTCATTGCGCATACGGTCAGCCAGCTCGGTCAGCAGCTTCATCCCCTCGGTGAATTCATCCTCCACCTGCTGGCAGATCAGGAAGCGTACACGCTCCCGGTCGTAATCGCCCATGTGCTCCTCAATGATGGCGGCGCTGCTGTTTTCGCAGCCCAGGCCCAGCACCAGTACGCCGCCCACATTGGGGTGGGTCGCCAGGTCAGCTAAGATGGTGCGGGTGTTCTCCTGGTCGTCGCCCATTTGACTGCAGCCGTAGGGGTGGGGGAAGGCGTACACGGTTTCCACGCCGCCGCCCAGCAGCCTTTGGCCTTCCTTCTCCAGGGCCTTGGCGATGTCGTTCACGCAGCCGACGGTGGGCAGAATCCACAATTCGTTGCGCACACCCACGCGGCCGTCCTTGCGGGGATAGCCCATGAAGGTGGCCGCCTCGGCAGAGCGATTCGCGGGCCAGGTGGGATTCCAGGTGTATTCCAATTCGCCGGAAAGGCAGGTGTGCAGGTTGTGCACATGGATGTGGCGGCCCGATGCGATGTCCTCCTTGGCATAGCCGATGGGGAAGCCGTACTTAATCACCTTCTCGCCCGCAGGGATGGCGGCAAGGGCAATCTTGTGCCCGGCGGGAATCGGGTCAAGGGCGGTGACGGTCACGCCGTCCACGGTGAGGACAGCGCCCGCGTCAATGGCACTGAGCGCGACGGCCACGTTGTCCTTGGGGGTGATGCGGAGCAATTCAGCCATGGGTTTACCTCCTGTCAAAAACGGACCGGAGGCGTATCCGATCCGTAGTGAATATCAGCAGCCGAACTTTTCTTCCAGAACTGCGCGCATGCCCTTGTCGACGATGGCCTTGAGGGAATCGGCAACGCTTTCCACCAGGCCGGGCACCTTGCACAGGTCAGGACCGAAGAAGGCCTCGTTGGACAGGAAGGCCTGCGCCTGCTTATACATGCACATATCCCGGGTGGAGGCGAAGAATTCCAGCACCGCCGCGTCGTCCTGCAGGGTGTAGGTTTCATCGCCACGCTTGCACTGCAGCTTGCCGTCCACCAGCACGCAGCTGGCGGGAGAACCCTCGCCGCGGTACAGGCTCATCAGGCTGGCCAGGGAGAAGGTCAGGTGTGCGGGCAGCTCGCCGGTCTTTTCCACATAGCCCAGCAGGGAGGGCATGCAGCGGGCACGCCACTTGGACACGCTGTTGAGGCAGATGGACAGCAGCGCATGCTTGATATAGGGGTTCTTGAAGCGCCCGGTCACCGCCTCAGCGAAGGCCATCAGGTCGTCCTTGGGCAGCGTCAGGGTCGGAATGACCTCGTCGTAGAGGGTTTTTTGCATGAAATTCAGGATCAGCGGATCATTCATGGCCTGGAGCACGATGTCATGGCCGCACTGGAACGCCGCAGGGACGAAGGACGTGTGCGCGCCGTTGAGGATGCGCACCTTGCGCTGCTTGTAGGGCTTCTGATTGTCGGTGAAGATCACCGGCAGTCCGCAAGCGGGCAGGGGCAGCTCGGCGGAGATATCCCGGTCGGACTCGATCACCCACAGGCCGAAGGGCTCGGCGGTGACCAGCGTGCGATCCTCGTAGCCCAGCTTCTCCCAGATGGATTGCACCTCGTCGCGGGGATAGCCGGTCACGATGCGGTCCACCAGGGTGGAGGTGAACACGCAGGCGGTGTCCAGCCAGTTTTCAAACTGCTCACCCAGCTTCCAGATCTTCGCCAGGGCCATGACGCACTTTTTCAGCATGATGCCGTTGTCGTCGATCAGCTCCACGGGCAACATCACCAGGCCCTTGTCCTGGGCGTAATTGAAGTGCACCGCGCGCTCGTAGAGGAACTTGCACAGCTTGGCGGGGAAGGAAACCGGCGGGCAGGCGTTGAAATCGTCGTCCTCCTTGAGGACGATGCCGGCCTCGGTGGTGTTGCTGACCACGAAGCGCAGCGTCTCGCACTTGGCGTAGGCGGCGTACTTGTCGTATTCGCTGTAAGCGTCCACCGCGTCGGAGACGGAGGTGATGAGCCGGGCCTGCTCGACCGCCTCGCCCTCCACCAGGCCGCGCAGCACGACGGTGTAGCGGCAGTCCTGCTCGTGGAACATGTCCAGGCTGCCGAAAGTGATGGGCTTCACCAGCACAACGGAGCCGTTGAAGTCGGTCTTTTCGTTGGCAATATCAATGAAATAGTCCACAAAGGCGCGCAGGAAGTTGCCCTCGCCGAACTGCAGCACCTTGACGGGGCGGTTTTCGGCAGGAGCCATGGCAGCGTTGAGTCGTTCCATCGGTGGGTTCCTCCATCCATATCTGTCATCAGAATGTATGCGATCACGGGCGGCGGATGCGATGTAAATGATTACATCCGCACCTCCTCCATTGTACACTGATTTGGCGCTTCCGTCAATGCCTTTGAGGGGGATGAGTACATGAAAATCCCGAAAAATGCAGAAATCGGGAGATATTTCGTCGCTTGATCGCAAATCCCCCTTGCATTTGTACTGGTTTATATGTATAATAGGTTTGAAAATGCTTACACTCCCGAAAGGAACATGCAGCGATGAATATCTATGATATTTCCAGGCGCGCGGGGGTATCCATCGCAACGGTCTCCCGGGTGCTGAACAACAGCCCGCATGTATCGGAGAACACCCGCAGGAAGGTCATGGCCGTGATCGAGGGCACGGGCTATGTGCCCAACGCCTTTGCCCGAGGGCTGGGACTGAACACGATGAAAACCATCGGGCTGCTCTGCCCCGACGCGTCCGACCCCTACCTGGCCCAGGCGCTGACCTACCTGGAGCGCTCCTTCCGCCAACAGGGCTATGACTGCCTGCTCTCCTGCACGGGCAAGGATCTCCGAGCCCGCCAGCAGGGGGTCGATCTGCTCAAATCCCGCCATGTGGACGGCATTGTGCTCATGGGCTCGTCCTTTATTGAGAATGACCCGGCGGACAACGAATACATCCGCGAGGCAGCCAGAAACGTCCCCGTGGTGCTGCTCAACGCTACCTTCCCCTGTGAGAATGTGTACGGTGTGCAGTGCGACGATCAGCAGGCGGTGATGGAGGCGGTGCGCTATTTGCTGGACAGCGGCCGCAAGCGGATTCTGTTTCTATATCACTCCAATAACTACTCCGGCCGCAGGAAGCTGGCAGGCTATCGCGAGGCCCACGTCCAGCGCGGCCTGGCGGTGGACGAGAAGCTCCTGTGCTTCTTCGAGCGGGACAAGGGGAGCGTCCACCAGGTCTGCGATACGCTGCTGGCGCTGGAGAAGGAGGGCCTCGCCTTCGACGCGGTGCTGACCTCGGAGGATATCCTCTCCGTCGGCGCGCTCAAATACGCCAGAGCCACCAAGCGGCGCGTCCCGGAGGAGCTGTCCGTCATCGGCTACAACAATTCCAGCCTCTGCGCATGCACAGAGCCCGAGCTCACCAGCGTGGACAACAAGCTCCTCGCTATCTGCGAGCATATCTCGGCGACCATGATCGGCGTGCTGGAGGGCAAGGAAATGCCCCAAACGACCGTCTTTACCGGGGAACTGGTGAAGCGCGCTTCCACCTGATTTGGCAACATCAATATAAAGGAGAATCGACAATGAAGGCTTTCATGGACAAGGATTTCCTGCTCAACACCGAAACCGCCCGCGTGCTGTATCATGACTACGCGGCCAAGTGCCCCATCATCGACTACCACTGCCACCTCAGCCCCGAGCAGATCTACAATGACCTGCGCTACGACAACATCACCCAGGTGTGGCTGGGCGGCGATCACTACAAGTGGCGGTTGATGCGCTGCGCCGGTGTGGACGAGTACTACATCACCGGCGGCGCGTCGGACTATGAGAAGTTCTGCAAGTGGGCGGAGGTCGTCGGCAAGGGCATCGGCAACCTCTTGTACCACTGGACGCACCTGGAATTGCAGCGCTTCTTCGGCTACGAGGGCGTGCTGTCCGCCAAGACCGCCGACGAGGTGTGGAACCTCTGCAACGAGAAGCTGCACCAGCCCGAATACAGCGCCCGTGGCCTGATCGCCATGAGCAATGTCGAAACCATCTGCACCACCGACGATCCCATCGATGATCTGCACTGGCATCAGTTGATGAAGGCGGATGCGACCCTGAAGACCAACGTGCTGCCCGCCTGGCGTCCCGACAAGGCTGTCAACATCGAGAAGCCCGACTTCATGGCCTACATTGCCAAGCTGGCTGCTGCGGCGGGGATGGAGATCAACTCCTTTGCGGACGTGAAGGCGGCGCTGGAGAAGCGCATGGCCTTCTTCCATGAGAACAACTGCCGCCTGTCCGACCACGGCTTGAACTACGTGGTGTTCGAGCCCGCCACCGACGCGGAGGTGGAGGCCATCTTCCAGAAGAAGGCCGCCGGTCAGACCCTGACCGACAAGGAGGTCGCCCAGTACAAGACCGCCTGCATGGTGTTCTTTGGGCAGGCGTACAAGCAGCTGGACTGGACCATGCAGCTCCACTACGGCTGCCGCCGCGACAACAACCAGCGCCAGTTTGCCAAGCTGGGCCCGGATACCGGCTACGACACCATCAACAACTACGCGCCCGTGGATCAGATGGCTGCCTTCCTGGGCGAAATCGAGGTCAAGTGCGGTCTGCCCCGCACCATCCTGTACAGCCTCAACCCTGCGGACGACCAGGCCATCGACACCCTCTGCGGCTGCTTCCAGGGGAGCGAGGCCGTGAGCAAGATTCAGCACGGCTCTGCCTGGTGGTTCAACGATCATTTCACCGGCATGACCAACCAGCTGACCTCCCTGGCCTCCCTGGGCTACCTGGCGGGCTTTGTGGGCATGCTGACAGACAGCCGCTCCTTCCTGTCCTATCCGCGCCATGAGTACTTCCGCCGCATCCTGTGCCGCTTGCTGGGCGAATGGGTGGAGGACGGCCGCTTCCCCCAGGACTACGACATCCTGGGCGAAATCGTCAAGGGCATCTCCAGCGACAATGCCCGGAAGTATTTTGCCTTCCCGACCAAGTAAACAAAATGACGGAGCATCCCACGCCGGGGTGCTTCGCTTTTTGCTGGGGCTTGCCATTTCCGCCAAAGCGGCGTATAATGAATCACATGCTGTTCATGAAGCAGTGAATGATATGGAATGGAGTGTTTACGATGTATCGCAAGAATGCGTGGAAGGCGCTGGCCGAGGGCGAAAGAGCCCAGCTGGAAGCCTTCGCAGAGAAGTACAAGGCATACCTGGACGCGGGCAAGACCGAGCGCGAGTGTGTGGCCGAATCCGTCCGCCTGGCGCAGGAGGCAGGCTTTACCGACCTGATGGCGGCGATCCGCGAGGGCAGGCAGCTGCATGCGGGAGACCGGGTGTACTGCAACTGGATGAACAAGTGCTTCCTTGCCTGGGTGATCGGCGAAAAGGACATCGAGTGCGGCATGAACATCCTGGGAGCGCACATTGACAGCCCCCGCATCGACGTCAAGCAGAACCCCCTCTACGAGAGCGAGGGCTTTGCCTACCTGGATACCCACTACTACGGCGGCATTAAAAAGTACCAGTGGGTTGCGTCCCCCCTGGCACTGCACGGCGTGGTGTGCCGCAAGGACGGCACGAAGGTGACCATCGCCATCGGTGAGGACGAGAACGATCCCGTCTTTTACATCACCGATTTGCTGATTCACCTCGCCGCCGACCAGATGGGTAAGCCCGCCTCCAAGGTGATTGAAGGGGACGCGCTGGACATCATCATCGGCTCTGAGCCCATGGCGGAGGAGGAGAAGAACCCCGTCAAGGCCCGGGTTCTGGCTATTCTCAAGGAAAAGTACGGCATCGAGGAGGAGGACTTTGTCTCTGCCGAGCTGGAGGCCGTGCCCGCCGGCAAGTGCCGCGACGTGGGCTTTGATCGGGCACTGATCGCCGGCTACGGCCACGACGATCGGGTGTGCGCCTATCCCTCCATGGCCGCTGTGCTGGACGTTGAGGGCACGCCGGACTACACTGTCTGCGCGGTGCTGACCGACAAGGAGGAAATCGGCTCTGTCGGCGCAACCGGCATGAACGCTCTGTATTTCGAGAACATCATGGCGGAATTGGTGGCCAACCTCAAGGGCAATGACAGCCCCCTGTCCCTGCGCCGTTGCCTGGCGCATAGCCGCATGCTGTCCTCCGACGTCAGCGCGGGCTATGACCCCAATTTCGCGGGTGTATTTGAGAAGAACAACGCCTCCATCGTGGGCAATGGCGTGACCTTCAACAAGTTCACCGGCAGCCGCGGCAAGTCCGGTTCCAACGACTGCAACGCCGAGTTCGTTGCCCAGGTGCGCCGCATCTGCGACGAGGCCGAGGTTGCCTGGCAGACCGCCGAGTTGGGCAAGGTGGATGTGGGCGGCGGTGGCACCATCGCCTATGTCTGCGCCAAGTACGGCATGAACGTGATCGACTGCGGCGTGCCGGTGCTGTCCATGCACGCGCCCTGGGAGGCCATCTCCAAGGTTGATCTGTGGCAGGAGTACAAGTGCTACTGCGCCTTTATCAAGAACGCGAAGGAATTCGATTACTAAGCCAGCAAGAGATTGCCGCCGGGGGATATGCTCCTCCGGCGCGCTTTGTTTGTCAGGGCGCTTTGCCCAATCGTGGTTCATCAAAAAAGTAGCCCAGCGTATGCACCAGCTTGCCTTCGTCATACAGCTGCCGGATCTCCTCCACGCGCATCCAGCGCATATCGGCCACCTCGTCGGTGGTGGCGCTAAGCAAATCGATTTCGCCGTCATAGCAGAACAACCAGTCGTCGCGGATGTCCTGAAAATGGTCGCGGATGATGCTGCTGAGCAGTTTGCCCTGGGCCGGGTCAAGGTCGACGCCGACCTCCTCATTGGCCTCGCGGATGGCCCCGGTCAGGCTGTCCTCGCCAGCGATAACGCTGCCGCCCGTGCATTCCCACATCAGCGGGAAGGACGGCCGGTTGGCTGCGCGCTGGCTGATGAGCCATTCGCCCCGGCTGTTTTTGATCCACACATGCACCACCAGATGATAGCGCTCCGGCGGCAGCTTTTCGCCGCGGATGTGCGTTTCGCCAGTTGGCTGGCGGTCGCGTGTGTACAAATCCCAAAGCTCCATGGGAAACACCTCCTTTGCTGCTTAGATTCGACAAAATATGGTAAATACCTCTTTGACCTTGACAAATGTGCACGAGGTGGCTATAATGAACACTGTTCATGTTGAAGGGAGGGAAGTACGCTGAATCACACGGTGACCACGCGGGATGAAATCCTGGCACAAAGCTGCAAGCTCATCATGGAGAAGGGCTGGTCGGCTATCAGCATCCGCGCATTGGCAGCGGCCTGCGGCGTGTCCGTGGGCGCGATCTACAACTACTTTCCCTCAAAGGCGGAGCTGCTTCTGGCGACGGTGGATACCATCTGCGCGGACATATTCCGTATGCCGGCCGAGGGCGGGTTTGACAGCATTACCGATTGCATCCGCTGGGCCTATGCGCGCCTTGCGGATGGCCTGACGCGGTATCCGGGCTTCTTCGTGTCCCATGGGACGATCTTTACCGGCGAGGATCGCGAGCAGGGCCGCGCGATGATGCATCATGCCTGGCAGCACATGCACGATCAGCTGCTGCGGGCCATGGAGCGCGACCCGAGGATCCGTCCCGACGCCTTCGACGCGCGCCTGACCAGACAGGGAATGACAGAGCTGATCTTTGCCCAGCTGCTATCCCGTCTCACCCTCGGCGGATGTGAACCGGATATGCTGCTTGCCCTTGTCGAACGCTGCCTGTACTGACCCAGTCCCGTCAGCGCGGGACTGTGCCCACCTCACGATAACGACGATCAAGGAGGAAATCAAACGATGCAGGCAATCATGGAAACCGCATTTGACGCAATATACCTGACCTTTGTGACGATCATTGGCGTGATGATGCTCCGCCGTTGCGGCGGCAATCAACAGTACCGGCTCTTCGGCGCGATGGCGGTGGTGCTGGGGGCTGGTGACGCATTCCACCTGATTCCGCGTGCCATTGCGCTGTGCACTACCGGCCTGGAAAGCTATACGGTGGCGCTGGGGGTGGGCAAGCTGATCACCTCCCTGACCATGACGGTTTTCTATGTGCTGCTTTACCATGTGTGGCAGTTCCGCTATGGCGAAACCAAAAGGCGCGGCCTGACCGCCCTTGTGTATGTGCTGGCGGCGGCGCGTATCATCCTCTGCCTGTGCCCGCAAAACGCTTGGCTGAGAGCGAATCCGCCGCTCCTGTGGGGGATACTGCGCAACATCCCCTTTGCGCTGATGGGATTGACCATCATCGTACTTTTTGCGCGCAGCGTGAAAGCGCATGGCGACAAGGATTTCCGCTACATGGCACTGACCATCGTGCTGAGCTTCACGTTCTACATCCCCGTGGTGCTGTTTGCCAGCGCCATCCCAGCCATCGGTATGCTGATGATCCCCAAGACCCTGGCCTATGTGGGAACGGTTGTGATCGGCTACCGCGCCATGCGTCACGACGTGGCTTGAAAAGACGCAGCATCGCGACCAAGGCAGCCTGGCGGTAAAGCGCTGGGCTGCCTTTTGTATGCAGATTAAAATCCTGCCGGGGGCTATACAATCCAGACAAAACGATGTATAATGGTCGAAATACATCTCGACAAGGAGGCAAATCCATGCTTGACCAGAATATCGCCCGGGAGGTGCTGCAGGAAGCAGTCCGTACCGGCGGTGACTTTGCGGAAATCTTTGTGGAGGACAGGATCGACAACACCCTCATGATGCGCTCCGGCCGCATCGAGAACGCCAATACCGGCCGTCTGCACGGCGCGGGCGTGCGCGTATTCTCCGGCACGAACGCTGTCTACGTCCACACCAACGATACCTCCCGCGAGGGCCTCATGGCCTGCGCGCGCCAGGCTGCCGCTGCCATCAAGGGCGGAAGCGGCTGCGTGGTGCAGCCCTTCCAGGTGGTAAGCGCCGCCCGCCCCGAGGAGATTCGGTTGTTGCCCACCGACGTCAAGGCGGCTGTCAAGGCGGAAAAGATTCGTGCGGCGGAGGCTGCGGCCCGCCGGGTGTCGCCTGAAATCGTGCAGGTGATCGGCAACTACATCGACCATGTGCAGAACATCTGCGTCTGCAATACCGAGGGCGTGTTTGCAACGGATCAGCGCGTGCGCACCCGCCTGGCGATCTCTGCGGTGGCCTCTAACGGGAGCGAAAACCAGACTGGTTCGGATTCTCCCGGCGCTTCCATGGGCTTTGAGATCTTTGATGCGCACATCAACCCCGACCTGGTGGGCGAGACCGCCGCGAAGCAGGCAGTCACCATGCTGCACGCGCCGCTCTGCCCCGCGGGCGTGATGCCTGTGGTGATCGACAATGGCTTTGGCGGCGTGATTTTCCACGAGGCCTGCGGTCATTCGCTGGAGGCCACCAGCGTTTCCATCGGCGTGTCCGAATTTGCGGGCAAGCTGGGCCAGAGGATCGCCAGCGACCGCGTCACTGCCATTGACGACGGCACCATTGCCAACGCCTGGGGCAGCATCCATGTGGACGACGAGGGCACCCCGGCCCAGCGCACCGTGCTGGTGGAGAACGGCATCCTCACCAACTACATGATCGACCGCCTGGGCGGCCGCCGCATGAATATGCCCGTCACAGGCTCCTCCCGCCGCCAGTCCTATGCGTTTGCGCCCACCAGCCGCATGCGCTCCACCTTCATCGCGGCGGGTCATGACGACGAGGCCGAGATGATCGCCACCATGGGCGACGGCCTGTATGCCCGCAAGATGGGCGGCGGCTCCGTCAACCCCACCACCGGCGAGTTCAACTTCGCTGTCGTGGAGGGCTATCTGGTCAAGGACGGCAAGATCGATCACCCCGTGCGTGGGGCGAGCCTGATCGGCCGTGGCAGCGAGGTGCTGCTGAAGATCGACCGCGTGGGCAAGAACCTGGAGCTGGCGCAGGGCATGTGCGGCTCCATCTCCGGCTCTGTCCCCACCGACGTGGGTCAGCCGATGATCCGCGTCAGCAGTTTGACCGTTGGCGGCCGTTAAGGAGGAATGAACATGGATATGAATCTGTTTATTGACCGAGTGCTGGCCGCCGCCAAGGAGGCCGGCATCGACACGGCGGAGGTCTATTACACCGCTGGGGATAACTTCCGCGCAGCCGCCCTGGAGGGCGAAATCTACCAGTACCAGGTGTCCGCCAGCGCCAATTTGAGCCTGCGCGGCACGGTGAATGGCAAGATGGGCACATGCTCCACCCAGGCCTTTGATGATGCGGCCATCCAGCAG
>JAQXLU010000094.1 GCA_029012285.1 Clostridiales bacterium
GCAGTAGGCGTAGGAGCCGCCGGGCACGTTCTCCAGGATGGCGGGATCAATGTACTGATCCTTGTCGTAGCCGGGCACATCGTTGGGGGACACGCAGATCTCGTAGATGCGGCCGTCGGACAGGTACTGCCAGTTGGTGGCAATAACCTCGTTGCAGCTCACCATGGTGATGGGCAGCTTGCCGGTGGGGTTGTAAGCGCCGGTCACCACGTCCACCTGAGGCTTGACAGCCACGTCAAAGTTGGCGATCAGGCCATCGCAGTGGGGCTCCAGGTTGGTCAGGATCCAGGGCTGGGTGACCTTGATGGAACCGATCACCACGCCGCCCTTCTTGTGCATATCCTCGGCGATTTCAGCGATATCCTCAATCCCCTCCACGGTGGTGACTTCCACAGTCTCGCCGGTGGGAATCTGGGCGTTCGCGGTCTGACCGTCGACGCGCAGGGCCTTCACGGTCACAGCGGGGACTTCCTTCTCTTCCACCAGGTCGATCACGCCCATGGCGGTGTTGTTGCCCATGGTGCCGTTGTAGGTGGGCTGCACGTCGATGTAGGCGATATCAGCCTCGTCCGCGTCGTCCACCACGGTGAAGCCACGGGCGGTGAACTCGGCAGTCAGGGACTCGACCACAGCGTCGTTGGCGCCCTTGCCGGTGAAGGAGGCGACGTACACCTTCTTGGTGGTGTCGTTCAGGGGCAGCACGTTGTTCTTGTTCTTCAGCAGGACAACGGACTTGAGCTGGGACAGGTAAACCTTCTCAGCCACGCCCTCGCCCTGGGTGTTGGCAGCGCGCACCGCATCCGCATGAGCGGGATCGGTGTAGGGGTTGTCCACGCGGCCCTGGTTGATCTCGATGGCCAGGCGGGAGACGACCACGTTGTTCAGCTGCTCCTCGGTGATCAGGCCGGTGTTCAGGGCTTCCATCACATGGTAGTACTCAAAGCCAGCGCCGATGGCGCCCACGCCGTTGTTGATCAGCTTGGCGTAGCGCTCGGGCATGGTCAGCGTTTCCACGCCGAAGGTCTGGGTGGTCAGGATGCCGGAGTCGGTGTTGATGAAGCCCTTGAAGCCCATCGCGCCGATCAGCAGGCTCTGCATCATGGTGTGGGAGTAGGCGGAGCCCACCTGGTCAGCGGGGATGACCACGCCGCGGTAGGTCTGCTCAGCGGAGCGGGGGTCAGCGGTGTCGCGGGAGTAGCAGGGCATGATGGAGCTCACGCCGGCGTCGCAGGCAGCCTGGAAGGCGACCAGCTGGTACTTCTCCAGAGAGCCGGGGGTGGAGTAGATGCGCCACTGGCCCTGGTAGGTGTGGGACTCGTAGCCGTTCTCAGCCGCGCCGTCACCGGGGAAGTGCTTGGTGGACAGGGACACGCCCTCCAGCTGCACGCCCTCGGTGCCCTGCTGATAGCCGGACACCAGCGCGGTGATGATGCCGGCAACGACCTCGGGCACTTCGCCGTAGGTGGTGTTGTTGCGGCACCAGCGGGGGTCGGAGGAAATGTCGATCTGCGGGCCGTACATCTGACGGATGCCCTGGGAGACCCACATCTCGCGATCCAGCTCAGCGTATTCGCTGACCATGGAGTAGTCGCCGCCATTGGCCACATCGCCCATGACCGCCGCAGCCAGCGCCATGTAGTTCACATAGCCGGTGGCGATGGGGTTGGAGATGATGGTGTAGGGCAGGAGAGTTTCACCCTTCGCCACGGCAGTGTACTCAGCGTACTGGTTGAACACGTTGTTCATCAGCGCCACGACGGAGGCATCAAAGCCGGTGTTGCCGCGGTACACGGAGTGACGCAGACCCTCGTTGAGAACCAGGCTGTCATCGGGGGCAGCGAAGCCGGAGCCAGCGCCGGGGGCAGCCTCAGCGTTCTCGTCCTTGTGGGTGACGATCTTGGTGGGGTCGATGGTGCCGTCTTCCTTCTTGGTTTCGTCAAGGGTCTTGACGAGGGGGTTACAGAACAGGTTGTTGAAGATGTAGGCGGCCTTCTGCTCATTGGTCAGGGTTTTGACCATGGCCTGAGCGCGCTCCTCGGAGGGCAGGCGCCAATCTTCAAAGGTATCCAGCTGCTTGTTGTTGTTGGCGTCCTTGAAGTACAGGCCGTCCACCTTCAGCACGCCGACGGTGGTCACGCCGATGGTGGGGCCATTCTCGTTTTCGTAGTAAACGGGCTCAAAATAGGTGTCAGTGATCTTTGCGCCTTCAGCAACGGCGTAGGGGGCGGGGATGTACTCAGCGCCCTCGGCCATTGCGGGGACCAGGCTCAGCACCATCATCACAGCGATGGCCATGCTCAGGAACCGCTTCATGTGCAATCTCCTCACTTGTGTGATTATTTGTCAGGCGGCGGAGCGCGCGCAGCTCCTCCGTCGAACTTGTCATTATTATACCATATTTCTCCCACAATGGAATGGGTTTTCCTTGAAAGGTGGGAATCAGGCCGATAAAGCAAATGGATGAACATTCACGACGGAATAATGACGTGAATGTTCATCCATGGTGGGCTTGATCACCGATATTTGTGAAATCTGTACGATTTATGTGCGGAAATCCTCATGCCGCGGTGGCGGTGGGCTTGAGCAGCACCGTCAGCTTGAACAGGCCGCCCTCGGCCTGGACGGTGGCCACGCCGTCGTACTTTTCCGCGATGGACTGGATGGAGCGCAGGCCGAAGCCGTGCCCCGAGCCCTTCTTGGTCGTCTGGGGCATGCCGTCAACGATGCGCAGCGCCTCCTCGTAGGAGTTTTCCACATGGAGGATGACCATGTCCCCCCGGGCCGCCGCCTTCAGGGAAATGAAGCGCTTTTCCGGCGAGGTGACCTTGGTGCAGCTCTCCAGCGCGTTGTCCAGCGCGTTGCCGAAGAGGGAGTAGATTTCCATCTCGCTCATGAAGCCGAACAGCGTGCCGTCGATGATGTAGGAGAACTTCACGCCCCGCGTGGAGCAGAGAATGTTCTTCTCCGTGAGCACGATGTTGATGGTCTCGTTGCCGCACTCCACCACCGTGCCGTACTCGATGATGGAATCCTCCAGCCGGTTGAGGTAGCGGTCGAAGTCCTCCTTGTCCGCCTTGGAGCGGATGGCGGCAATCTGGTGCTTGAGGTCGTGGCACTTGATTTGCAGCGAGGTGATGCCGTCGCGGCTCATCTGGTAGTACTGCATCTTGTTGTTGATGAACGCCTGCATGTCCTCGTAATCCAGCCGGTAGCGGTTCAACTGGGAGATGGCGATGAGCATGATGTAGTTGGTAGCGGTGTACATCAGCGCGCAGAAGTAGTACAGGAACAGCGCCTGATTGTCCGCCGTGAAGACGTGCCCGCAGATCTCGAGGATCATCTGGCAGCCAATGAAGCCGACGGCGATATAAACCATCGGCCTGGCGGGCAGCTCGGGCAGCGGCTCCTTGAAAAACCTGCGCATCAGGAAGCACGTCAGGCCGCACACCGTGCCGTAGACCGCGTAGGAGACAAGCGAGCCCATCGGGCTGTAGTGCGACCAGACCTCTGGAATATCGGTGATGAGCACACCGGAGCTGAGCACCTTGAAAGCATTCCACGCCAGCTTGTAGATAGTCAGCGCCATGAGGTCGGAGTAGACGAGGCTGCCGGTATCCGCATGGTAGCAGAAGATGTAGCAGGTCAGGTACATCAGGCTCATGATGC
>JAQXLU010000095.1 GCA_029012285.1 Clostridiales bacterium
TCTTGCCCGCTTTGTGCTATACTCTTTCTGAGCCATGGCGAACCTCCTGGTCTTTTGGTGGGTGGTACTTCCATTTTACCACAAGTTCGCTGCGGCTCGTTTTCTTTTTTTCACTGTCCTATTTCATTTTACAATCAACCACGATTTCTGAATACCGTTCGTTTTGGACGGCAAACGACCGAAATAAACATCAAATTCGTGTAAAACTGTATACAACCCAGCAAAAAAGGCGAATGTTCGGGAATCTGCCAGCAGGTTCCAGCGGTTTTGGCTGCGGCGGATGAAAAAAACAGGGGACGATTTCCGTCAAAGGGCGAGACAAATCCACCGTCAAAACCGTATAATCAGGTGAAAGGAGGTTGATCGCATGCACCGCAATGCCTTGGTACCGGGCAATGCAGACGAACAGGACTTCATCCGCATGGTCAATACATACAGCCGCCTGCTGACGGGTCTGTGCACCATCATCCTCCGGGACGTTCACCTGGCGCAGGACGTGGTGCAGGAAACCTTTCTGCGGGCATGGCGGTTCGGCACGCTCCGGGAGGACACCGCCAAGGCCTGGCTTGTCCGGGTGGCGGTGAACCTCTGCCACGATCAGCGACGCAGCCGCTGGATGCGCCACGTTGACCGCAGCATCACCCCGGAGGACATGAACATCCCCGTTCTGCCGGAGGAAAACGACGTGATCCTGCAAGTGAAGCAGCTGCCCTTGCAGGAACGCGAGGTGATCGTGATGCACTACTGGGGGAATCTATCCGCGGACGAGATCGCGGCCGCGCTGCACATCAGCCGTGCCGCCGTCTACCGTCGGCTGAACAAAGCAAAGAACAGACTGCGTATTGAATTGGAAGAAAGGGAGGGCGGCGAACCATGACCGAAAAACAGCTCCGTGCGCATTTGCAAGCCTACCTGGCTTCTGCCGACCTCCCGGACAGCCGCAAGCAGGCGCTCCTTCAGCAGATCAGCGCCGCCACGGCAAAGGAGAAAGGAGAACCGAATATGTTCAGACCCAATAAATTGCACACCGTTTTGGTGATTGCCGCCATCGTGACCCTGCTGAGCCTCACCGTGGCGCTGGCCGCCGGGTTGAGCGGCTATGTGGATTACAAGGGCAAGCCGGTGGAGGGATACCCCCTGGCCACTACTACGCCCCTGCCGACGCAGGAACCTGCACCGACGCAGGAGGTCACGCAGGAAGCCTTCGACGCCTTCGTGACGGAGCTGTTCAACGTGCCTCCCACCGAGCAGCTGATTGAGGTTTCCTTCACCCAGGAAAACGGCGGCTCCAGCTCCAGCATGCCGGCTCGTGCAGTGGCGGATTCCCTGTCGGAGCTGGAGGAACTGGTGGGTACGACCATGGTGCTGCCCACCATTCCCGAGGGCTTTGTCTTTGAGTACGCCTGGGTTTACCTGGCCTGCGACGGAGACAGCGCCTACGAACTGGTCAGCGAGGAAACCACCCCGGAGGGCTTCTGCATCCGGCGGTATGCCATCCCCGAGGGCAAGACCGTGGCGACGTCTTTCTCCTTTGTGCTGCGGAACGCGGCAGGCGAAACCATCCTCTGCGATGTCGGCCTGGGCTTTGAGAGTGATCGGCACTTCCGCGTGACCGAAGCGGACGAGGTGCAGACCCCCGCCGTTCCCGGCATGGAGGAAGCCCTGCTCATCGCGGGGGATGACGGGAATCACCTGTACCTGCGCCACACGCTGGAAGCGCCCATCAAGCTGTGGACCGACTTCCCTGACTGCTGGGACTGGTTCCCCCATGATGCCTATACCACGGTGGAGTACTCGGTGGCATCGACCACGGTGCCCGCCGACGTGCTGCTGAGCATCTTCGCCAAATAACCCCTGCCCGGAGCGCCGTTCCAAGGAGCGGCGCTCCCCTTGACATTTGGCGGAAGCTCGGTTATGCTGGGGGTGTACCATCAATAAAGGAGCATCCCCATGAAAACCCCGGTTCGTGTATTCCTGGCCCTTTTGGGCGCATTCATCCAGGCGGTGGGCCTGAGCAACATCCATGCCTTTGCCGACGTGACGGAGGGCGGCGTGCTGGGCGCGACGCTGCTGCTGGAGCATTGGTTCGCAATCTCCCCGGCGCTGTCGGCATTATTGCTCAACGCCGCGTGCTACCTCTTTGGGTGGCGGACGCTGGGCAAGGGCTTCCTGAAGTATTCCATCCTGTGCGGGCTGGCGTATTCGGTGTTCTACGCGGCCCTGGAGCCCTTCGCGCCCCTGTGGCCCGGACTGGTGGCGTCCCCCTTGTGGTCGGCGATTGTGGGGGCGGTGTTCATCGGCGTGGGCGCGGGGCTATGTGTGCGGGTGGGCGGCGCCCCCGGCGGCGACGACGCCCTGGCGATGGCCCTCGCCCGGCTGACGAAAATCGACATCCAGTGGATCTACCTCTTCACCGACGTGGTGGTGTTGGGTCTGTCCGTCACCTACATCCCGCTGACAAGGATCGGCTATTCGCTGCTGACGGTGATCCTGTCCGGGCAGTTCATCGGGCTGATACAGAAGCTCGGCGTAAAGAAGGCGTAAGCAAAAAACTGGTGTGGCACTCCCGCATGGGAAAGACGCCACACCAGTTTTCTTGTTGTCATTTGTGGGCCACGCTGTCCACCTCGAGCAGCTCAAAGCGGAATTCCTGCTGGCAGTCGGGGTATTTAGCGCGATCCACGCGCTCCAGGAACATTGCCAGGGGGCGCACCCACAAGCTGCCGTCCCCGTAGAGCTTGCGGTAGACCACCATGGGCGCACCGGTCTCGGAGTCGGTGGCGACGTCCTCCACCAGGTAGTGGTCGCCCTTGAAATGCCGGTAGATGCGATGCAGCTGAATTTCGCGCATGCCTCATTCCTCCACGCGAATGACGGATTCCACCGTGCACAGGGCGGTATCGAAGGATTCCAGCGCCTTGCGCAGGGATTTTTCCGGCGCGGTGTGGGTCACGAAGATCAGCGGCACGCGGCCATCGTCCGCCCTGCCCTTTTGCAGCATGGTGGCGATGGACACATCCTCCTGGGCCAGCCAGCCGGCGATCTTCGCCAGCACGCCGGGGCGATCCTCCGCGGAGAGCCGGATGAAGTACTTGCTCACCCAGTTGTCGTTAAAGACCAGGCTGGGGTCGGCCTCGGCCGTATTGGCGAATGTTGGATAGCTGTGCTCGGGAACGGTGGCGGCGTGGAGAATGTCGCTCACCACGGCAGAGGCAGTGGGCAGATCGCCCGCGCCCCGGCCCTGGAGCATCATCTCCTGGCAGGCGTGCCCATGCAGGTACATCGCGTTGAAGCTGCCGTTGACGGAGGACAGCGGGTGGCTTTCCGGCAGGAAGGTCGGGTGGACGCGCACCTGCACGGTGTTTTCCTCCCGCTTGGCGATGGCCAGGAGCTTGAGCACATAGCCCATCTCCTTGCCGCAGGAAATATCCATGGCGGTGAGCTTGGTGATGCCCTCGGTGTACACCTTGGACACCGGCACGCGGCCGTGGAAGGCCAGGCTTGCCATGATGGAGAGCTTGTACGCCGCGTCATAGCCCTCCACGTCGGAGGCGGGGTTGGGCTCAGCCAAGCCCAGGCGCTGCGCATCGCCCAGCACGTCCCGGTAGTCCTCGCCGTTTTCGTACATGCGGGAGAGGATGTAGTTGGTCGTGCCGTTGATGATGCCCATGATGTGCCCGATGCGGTTGGCTTGCAGGGAGTTTTGCAGCACGTTGATCACCGGGATTGCGCCGCAGACGCTGGCCTCGTAGTACAGCCCGACGTTGCGCTCCTGCGCCGCCGCCTGAAGCCGGTGCCAGTTCAGCGCCAGGGCGACCTTGTTGGCGGTCACCACGGTTTTCCCGCCTCGCAGCGCCCGGAGCATATACTCCGTCGCGGGCTGCTCGCCGCCCATGCATTCCACCACGAGGGTGATCTCCGGGTCGTCCAGCAGCTCGTCCACCGAGGCGGTCAGCAGTTCGTGGGGCACATCACAATTGCGGGCCTTGTTGACGTCCCGCACCAGCACCTTTTTGACGCGGATGGACAGGTGCATCCGGTGGGCGATGTCCTTTTCTATGCTTTTCAGCAGCTTCCACACACCGCTGCCCACATTGCCGCAGCCCAGGAATCCGATGATGATTTCTTTCATTGCTCTATCCTCCGATGGATGGGGTCATGCCCTGTTGCGCTCGTAGATCAGCCGCAGCCCCTTGAGGGTCAAAAGGCCGTCCAGCTTGTCGATCACCTTGGATTCCTCCGCGATGAGCACCGCCATGCCGCCAGTGGCGACCACCAGCGCGTCGCCGCCCAGCTCGACCTTCATTTTCTGCACCAGGTTGGTGACCATGCCCACATAGCCGTAGTACATGCCGGATTGCAGATTGGTCAGCGTGGTGCGGCCGATGGCGTGCTCGGGCTTGGCCAGGGCGAAGCGGGGGAGCTTGGCCGTGCCGGAGGTCAATGCCTCGGAGGCCAGCTTGATGCCGGGGAAGATCGCGCCGCCCAGGAATGCGCCCGTGCCGGACTTTTCATCCCTGTCCACCACACCGAAGGTGGTTGCGGTGCCAAAGTCGATGAAGATGACCGGCTTGTCCCCGCCGTACTCGTCGTAGGCGGCCACGGCATTTGCAATGCGGTCGCTGCCCAGCTCCCGCGGGTTTTCGTAGCGGATGTTGATGCCCGTTTTGACGCCAGGGCCGATCACCATGGGGCTGATGCCGAAGTAGTTCAGGCACATGTGCTCGATGGTGAAGTTGACCGTGGGCACCACGGAGGACATCACAATGCCCTCCACGGCCTTGGGGTCGATGCCTTCATGGCGGAACAGGCTCATGATGGTGATGCCGTACTCGTCCGACGTGTTGGTGATGCTGGTGGACAAGCGCCAGTACTTGACCATCTCCTCCCCGTCGAACAGGGCGGTTTTGATGTTGGTGTTGCCAATATCCAGGGTGAGAATCATGCGGATTCCCCTTTATTTCTTGATCTTGCCCAGCGCGGTGAGGATGGGCGGGGTGATGATGGCGGCGGCGAGCGCCTCCAGCGGGCCTGCGCCACCAGCCACGGCGGCGATGGTGGTCAGCACCTTGGCGTTGTCAATGCCGCAGAGAATGTAGAAGAGCAGCATCAGCCCGAGATAAAGCACCGTATTGGTGAGCGACCCGCAAGCCGCAGCGATGGCGGCAGCCAAGGGCCGCTTGATCCTGCCCAGGAGCTTGTACATGCCCCAGATCACCAGCGGGATGCACAGCCGGGGCAGCACGGTCATGACGATGGCCAGCGCCGGGGAAGCGCCCATGAGCGTGGCGACCAGCGCGGAGGGCTTGGTCAGCGCGGACAGCAGCGACGTGGCCGCGAAGGTCGCGCCCAGCACCAGGCCGCTCTTCCAGCCCATATACAGCGTGCCCACCGCCACAGGGATGACCAGGATGGTCACGTTGCAAAAGCCCAGCGGGATCAGCCCCAGGGGCGTCTGCCCCATGAGGAAGATCAGTGCGGCCAGGACGGCGAGCAGGACAAGGTTTCGCAGTTGCTTGTTGGTATTCATTTTTCTACCTCCGTTCGGATCCATGATGGTATCCGTCGTCAAAATGGGGAATGGGTGCGATCCGCCCGATGCTCGGGTCCAGTCGGTACCCGGCGATGAAAGAGTGGATTGTGCTATTATAGCCGATTTTTTCCGGATTGTAAAGGTGGGTACAGGGAATAAACAGCGGGGGGCAGCCCGCGGCTCTTTCTCCCCCTTGACAAATCCCGCCATTCTGCCTATGATACTGTGGTACACAAAATCGGGCGTGCCACGCCAGGCACGTACCATAAGGAGGAAAAACCAATGGCTGAACTGACGATGGATAAACTCAAGGCACTGTGTCAGAACCGTGGCTTCATCTTTGCCGGCTCTGAAATCTACGGCGGCCTGGCCAATACCTGGGACTTCGGCCCGCTGGGCGTGGAGTTCAAGAACAACATCAAAAAGGCCTGGTGGAAGAAATTCGTCCAGGAGAGTCCCTACAATACCGGTCTGGACTGCGGCATCCTGATGAACCGCGAGGTGTGGGTGGCTTCCGGCCACGTGGGCGGCTTCAACGACCCGCTGATGGACTGCAAGGCCTGCAAGGCCCGCTTCCGCGCGGACAAGCTGATCGAGGACTTCACCCATGGCGCTGAAACTGGCGACGGCTGGAAGAATGAGGAGCTGGAAGCCTACATTGGCGAGCACGACATCGTATGCCCCGTCTGCGGCAAGAAGGATTTCACCGGCATCCGTCAGTTCAACCTGATGTTCAAGACCCACCTGGGCGTGAATGAATCCAACGCCACCGAAGTGCTGCTGCGCCCCGAGACCGCCCAGGGCATTTTCGTCAACTTCCTCAACGCCATGCGCACCACCCGCAAGAAGCTGCCCGCGGGCATCTGCCAGATCGGCAAGTCCTTCCGCAATGAGATCACCCCCGGCAACTTCATCTTCCGCGTGCTGGAATTCGAGCAGATGGAGCTGGAATTCTTCTGCAAGCCCGGCGAGGACCTGGAGTGGTTCCAGTATTGGCGCTCCTTCTGCCGCGACTGGCTGCTGAAGCTGGGCCTGAAGGAGGAAAAGCTCCGGTTGCGCGACCATGAGCCCGAGAAGCTGGCCTTCTACTCCAAGGCGACCACCGACTTTGAGTACCTCTTCCCCTTCGGCTGGGGCGAACTGTGGGGTATTGCCGACCGTACCGACTATGACCTCAAGCAGCATCAGGAGCACTCCGGCAAGTCCATGGAGTACCTCGATCCGGTGACGAACGAGCGCTACATCCCCTACTGCGTGGAGCCCTCCGTGGGCGTGGAGCGCCTGGTGCTGGCCTTCCTGTGCAACGCCTATGAGGAGCAGGAGCTGGAGGGCGGCGACGTGCGCACGGTGCTGCACCTGCATCCCGCGCTGGCGCCCTACAAGGCTGCCGTGCTGCCCCTGCAGAAGAACAAGCTGGGCGACAAGGCCCGCGAGGTGCACGCCCAGCTGGCAAAGTACTTCCCCGTGGAGTACGACGAGACCGGCTCCATCGGCAAACGCTACCGCCGCCAGGACGAGATCGGCACGCCCTTTAGCATCTGCGTGGACTTCGACACCGAGGAAACCGGCACCGTCACCGTCCGCGACCGCGACACCATGCAGCAGGAGCGCGTGGCCATCGCCGATTTGCGCAAGTACATCGAGGATCGGATGGAGTTCTGATTTCCCGGGATCACAACAAGACAGGGCTTCCGCAGCGACGCGGAAGCCCTTTTGCGTGGGGTTATTCAGCCTTGCGGGGAACAAGGGTCACAATCCAGTCCTTATGCATGTAGGTGCCTTCGATGGGGTTGCCCTCCGCATCCAAATCCTCCATGTCGATGGACAGGCTTATCTGGTAGCTGTCCTGCTCGGCGATGATGTGCTCCGAGGGAATCTCGATGGAAAAGACCACGGAGCCGTCCGTCTGCGGGACGATGCAGGAGCCGATAGTATTCACCAGCAGCTTGCCCTCCGCATCCAAGATGCCGTTGGCAATGCAGCGCACCTGACGGAGCGTCGCGCCCTTTTCCTTGGCAACGTCCGCATAGGAAGGCGCACCCTCGGGGGCCTCGGGGGTCGTGCCGTAGAACAGGTCGTAGCCCGCCGGGTCGGTGCTTTTGTATTCATACATATCTGCCAGGAGCACCAGATTCTCTCCCGGGGCGGGCATCAGGGCGCCAGTGGCGTAGAAGGACAGGGTGTCCGCGGGTGTGTCAAGCTCGCCCACGCCATAAAGCCATTGGGTTTGGTCGGGGACGATGACGAAGTCCGTCATGGTGACGGTCACGCCGTTGACCACGGTGGACTGTCCGCCAGGGGCCAGCTTGCCTTGCTCCAGTTTTTCCTGAAAGTCCGGGCCGTATTGCTGGCCGTAGAAGGCGATCGTCCCGGACAGCACCGCCGCCACCGCTGTGGTGGTCAGGGCCAGTACCAGGGCAACGAGCAGAATCGCTACGGTGGATTTGCGCTTCATGGGTTTTGTTTCCTCCTTTTCGCAGCGGCGCAGGGCATATTCCACCCGATGGGAAAAGGACGCTGGCACATCGCCATAGACCTTGGTGAAGTCGATTTGTGTGCGGTCCTTCATCAGTCCTGCACCTCCTTCAGGGTATTGTTTTCCTTCATTTTTTCGCGGCCGCGCATCAGCCGGGTCTTGACCGTCCCAACGGGGATGCGCTGCATCCGGGCAATCTCCTTCACGTCGTAGCCCTCCACATAATGCAGTACCATGGTCAAGCGCAGCTTGTCGGGCAAATCAGTGAAGAAACGGTACAGGTCGGGGTCTGCGGTTAGTGGGGCTGGGGCGTCGGGAATGGCTTCCACCGGGGTTTCCCGCTTTTGATGGCGGAGAATGGTGTAACATTCGTTGATGAGGATGCGCACCACCCAGGGCTGGAGCCGGCTTTCATCCCGGAGCGTCCCGGACTTGCGCCAGGCCTTCTCGATGGCGGATTGCACCGCGTCCTCCCGGTCGGCGTGCTCCCGCAACAGGCTGCACGTCACCCGGTAGAGCGTCCCCTGCATGGCGATGATGCGAGCCGCGAAGTCTTGATTGGTCATGGGGAAGTTCCTCCTGTAAAGCGCTTTACACCTGATAGACGATTCAGGCGAAGCGGAGGTTTCATCCGCAGCGAAATTCGTGAAAAATGGTTTGTCCATGATCGCGCAGAATTGCCAACGCCGCAAGATGGTGCTATAATAGGGGAAATGTTTGTTGCGAAAGGAAGTGCCCCCATGGAACGCCTTTTCCCGACCCATCATGTCCGCAAGGCTCAAGCCGTGCCCGCCCTGTGGACGCTGACTGTCCCCTGTTTGCCCGCGCCTGTCCGCGTACCCGTGCCCTCCGCGTGGGAGATGATCCCTGCGTTGCACAACTACCGCGGCTGCGCCGTGTATGAAACGCAGCTTGCTTGTCAGGGCCACACGCGCTTCCATTTTGGCGGGGTGAGCTTCCGCGCCCGCGTGCTGCTGGACGGCCAGGAGCTGACCACGCATTACGGCGCATACACCGCCTTTGAAGCTGTCGCCCGGGATGTACCCGCCGGGATGCATTGCCTGCGGGTGGAGGTCGATAACCGCTTCGGGGAGGACAGCGCGCTCCACATCCCCAACGACTATTATTCCTACGGAGGCATCACCCGGCCTGTCACGGTGGAAAGCCTGAATGATGTGTATGTGAAGCAGCTGCACGTCACGCCCATTCGCCATGGGGAGGGCTGGCAGGCGGAGGTGGAGGCCATTCTTTGCAGCCTGAGTGATCAGCCCATCGCCTGTGAGGTCGTGCTGACTGCCGCAGGTCAGACGGTGACTGTGCCCGTCAGCCTTGCCCCTGGGGAGGAAGTCGCCGTCACCCGGGTGATCGACTGCCCCGGCGTGTTGCCCTGGGAGATGGATACCCCCGTGCTCTACGATGTGTCGGCGGAGCTTACCATGAACGGCGTTGCGGTGGACGATCTGCTGGATCGCTTCGGCTTCCGTACGGTGGCGGTGCAGGGTCGCGACATCCTGTTCAACGGGCGGAAAATACGCATCAAGGGCTTCAACCGGCACGAGGAATACGGAGCGTTCGGCTGCGCGGTGCCGGTGGAGAGCATGGCCCACGACATCCTCCTGATGAAGGAGATGGGTGCAAACGCTGTGCGCACCTGCCATTACCCCAACGATCCCCGCTTCCTGGACCTGTGCGACGAGATGGGCTTGCTGGTCTGGGAGGAAAGTCATGCCAGGGGGCTGTCGATCGCGACCATGCGTCTGCCCTGCTTCATGCCCCAGAACCTCCTGTGCACCCGTGAGATGGTGGCTCAGCATTACAATCACCCAGCTATCTTCATTTGGGGCTGCCTCAATGAGTGCTCCGACGACACCGATGATGGCGCGGCTTGCTACCGGGAGACCTTCCGCCTGCTCCATGCGCTGGACGCTTCCCGTCCCATGACCGCCGCATTGCTGGAACGCGCCGGCGGCAAGGTCTTTGCCGACAGCGACGTGGTGAGCGTCAACCTCTATCCCCAGTGGTACTACAACGCCCCGGTGAAGGAGGGCATCGACAAAAAGCTGTGCGAAATCGAGGCGGGCGGCGGCGGAGAGAAGCCGCTCATCATCAGCGAAATCGGCGCGGGCGCGGTGTATGGCTATCATGACCCGCTGGGCGAGGCCAAGTGGTCGGAGGAACGCCAGTGCACCATCCTCCGGGAGCAAATCGAGGCTGTGCTGACCCATCCCAAGTGCAGCGGCGTGTTCATCTGGCAGTTTGCCGACGTTCGCGTGGATGAAGGCTGGGCCATGTCCCGTCCGCGCACACACAACAACAAGGGCGTGGTGAACGAATACCGTCAGCCCAAGCTATCGTTCCGGCTGGTGCAGGAGCTGTTCCACCGTTGATAAGGATAATTGTGCTCCATCTGGGGGATGCTGTGCCTGAGGTGATACCGATGCGCATGCATCCCCTTTGGCGTGGATTCTGGCTTGCCGCTGCCATGGCGGCAGGCCTTGTTTTGATGGGCATGACCGACACCCTGTCGGTCTTCCGCCTGGAGCGTCGCGCGCTGGTGCTTGCGGGGGCCATCACGGTGGGCGCCTTCCTGGGGGCGCTGCCGGGGCGGCTGCGCAGGGGTGGCAAGTCCCGCCAGCGCACCATCTGGCCAAGGTGCCTGCGGGGCTTTCTCTGCGGCATTGCCATGGTGCTAGCCTTTGGCATGGCCGGGGACGGACGGGTGATTCCCGCGCTGATGAGCGGCTCAGCGGGGGCGTATGCCTTCTGCCTGGCAGCGCTGGCGACTGGCTTTGCCACCGTGCGCATCATGGGGAGGGACGAGGCGTGAAGGCATATCTGATTCCCGGGGTGATGGGCCTTTTGCTGGGGTTGCTCCTGCGCTGGACGGGCTTGTTCCGCGCGGACAACCTGCGTCTGGCGCTGGGGCTGCGGCGGGGGCGCGGCGATTGGTTCGACCCGCTGCGCAGCGCCTTGACCGCCATTGGCTATGCCATGGCCCTGACGGCCTTTTTGTGCTGGTTGGCGGTCATTGACGTGGATGACATCGCCGTGCTGCCCCTGTCCCTGGGGGCGCTGCTGGGCGGCGGGGTGCTGGGCATTGCCGCTGGGCTGTGCGGCTTCACCCCCATGACGGCCTTTGCCGGACTGGGCGCGGGCAATGCGCTGGAGGGCCTTTGCGTGCTGGCGGGATGCTTCGCGGGCAGCTTCCTCCTGCGCCCGCTGGATGGGTTGCTTGCCCCGCTGCGCAGCGCCGCGCCCTACGCCAACGCCACGCTGTTCCGCATGACGCTCAATGACCCCTGGCTGCTCTCCGGAAGCTTCCTGGGGCAAGCCTGCGCCGGGCTGCTGCTGGTGGTGATCGCACTGTGCATCCCATCGCGCAAGCCGGTTATCCTCACCGATGCGGAGGTTGAGGCCCGCGCGGCGGAAGCAGAGGAAATAGCGGAGGCATCCACCCCAGAGGACGAATCTGCTCCGGTGGAGGACGAGCCTGCCCCAGCGGAGGACGAACCTGCCCCGGCGGAGGAATCCCCCGATCCGGAGCAGACCGGCGCGGACACCTTTGTGGCCCTGCTGGAGGGCGAGGAACCGCTGGTGGTGGACACCGACGCGCCAGGGGATGAGATGGAGGCGGTCATGGCTGCGTCTGCACCCAAGGAGCCTTCCAAGGAGGACGAGGAAGACGACGCGGACGATGAGGACGACGACTGAGCAGCTTCAGGCTTGAAGAAATGCGCGAATTATGCTACAATCCCCCGTGATGCTTCACCCACGGAGGGATTGCCATGATTTCGCTTCTCCTTGCTGTGATTTACGCAGCCTTTATCAGCCTTGGTCTGCCGGATGCGCTGCTGGGCGCGGCCTGGCCCATCATGCATGCGCAGATGGGCGTGCCCCTGTCCTATGCGGGCATTGTGACCTTCATCATCGCCATGGGAACGGTGGTGTCCTCCCTGATGAGCGATCGTTTGACCCTGCGGCTGGGCGCGGGGAAGGTTACAGCGATCTCTGTCGGTCTGACGGCCTTTGCGCTGCTGGGCTTCTCCTTTTCCAACAGATTCTGGATGCTGCTGGCCTTCGCCATCCCCTATGGCCTGGGCGCGGGCAGCGTGGATGCGGCGCTGAACAACTACGTCGCGCTGCATTATTCCTCCCGGCACATGTCCTGGCTGCACTGCATGTGGGGCGTGGGCTGCTCCATTGGCCCGAGCATCATGGGATGGGCGCTGACGGGCGGGCAGAACAACTGGCCGCTGGGCTACCGCGCCGTGGGGCTGATTCAGGTGGGGCTGACGCTGCTCATCCTCCTGTCCCTGCCCCTGTGGCGTGGACGGGCCGCTGCGGAAACCGGCGAGATCAAGGTCAAGCCCATGTCGCTGCGGGAGCTGGTCACGCTGCCCGGCGCAAAGGAGATCATGCTAACCTTCTTCTGCTACTGCGCGCTGGAATCCACCGCAGGCCTTTGGGCCAGCAGCTTCCTGGTGTTCCACCACGGCCTGGACAAGGAAACCGCCGCTGCCTGTGCAAGCCTGTTCTACATCGGCATCACCGTGGGGCGCGCGGGCAACGGCTTCATTGCCGAGCGCTTCTCCGATACCAGGCTCACCCGGATGGGCTTTGTGCTGATGGGGCTGAGCGTGATTGTGCTGCTGCTCCCTCTGGGGAAGGCGGCGGCGATGGCGGGGCTCATCATCCTGGGAATGGGCTGCGCGCCCGTCTACCCCTGCATCATCCATGCCACGCCCATCCGCTTTGGCCGGGAGAAATCCCAGGCGTTCATCGGCGTGCAGATGGCCAGCGCTTATATGGGCTCCACCCTGATGCCGCCCCTCTTCGGATTGCTGGCCAACCATATTTCCGTCGGTCTGTACCCGGTGTACATGGCCATCATCCTCACGGTGATGATGCTCATGCACGAGCGCGTCGTGAAGCAGACGGAACGGGCCGCCTGACGATTCCCCGCAGCACATTCGATGTGTCTGCGGGCTTTTTGTGTGGTTACATATTCACTGGCGAAAATGGTGCACGATGTGACCGAATTAGTGCTTGCGTCATCAGCATAATTAAGCTATACTATAGGTACAGTTTCGAACTGTCGTATCTTCCATATTGCGGATGCGTCATTTGGCGAAATAGCAAGAGGACTTGACATGATCAATATCGAAGAAATCCTGATCGTGAATCTCACCGGCGCGATGCTGATGCTGATCCTGCCTCGCCTACGGATGAAAAACGTGGGTTATTACAAGCAGGAGGGAGACAGAATCTACACCGCGATGAGCTGGATCACCTTCGCGGGGCTGCTGGTGGAGATGTTGACCTTTTTCATTGATGGGAACACAGCGCCGGGGATGCGGCTGCTGTCCAAACTGTGCAATGGCTATCTGTTCCTGGCGACCTCCGCAGTGGGCGTGCTGTGGGTGCTGTATGTGGACGTCAACATCTACCACAGCCCCAAACGGATACGGCAGAAGCTGCCCTCCGTGCTGATCCCGTTTGCCATCCTATCCTTACTGGTGGTTTGCGACCTGTTTGACGCCGGTATTCTCTTTGTCATTACACCGGACAACATCTACACCCGCGGACGCTTCGTCTACCTGTCCTACACGCTGGTGTTCGTGTTTTACGGGTGTAGCATCCTGACCTCGGTGAACGCGATTCGCAAAACGGGACATGCTTTCTTCCCGGCCTATTACTTTGTGATCCCCTGCGCGGTGGGTACGATCATCCAGGGCCTGCATTACGGCATCACAATGGGCTGGTTCTGCGTCGCTATTGCGCTGATGATCGCGCAGATGCAGTCCCAGAATTTCCGGGCCTATGTGGACGAGCTCTCCGGCCTTTTCAATCGCCGGTATTTCAAGTACTTTGTGTACAGGAAGGCCCACAGCGGTAAGTGTACATCGCTCTCCGGCGTGATGATGGACATCAACGACTTCAAGCGCATCAACGACAACTTCGGCCATATGATGGGCGATGATGCCATCTGCAGCATGTCGAAGATCCTGACCACCATTACCACCGAGGCCAACACAGTGTTCCGCCTCTCCGGCGACGAGTTTGTCATCATCAGCGAGAACCTGTCGGAGGAGGAAACCCAGCACTTGGTGGACGCACTGTACCGGGAGATCAACGCGTTCAACGCCGCGGGGGAGAAGCCCTATCGCCTTTCCGCATCGGTTGGCTTCCTGGTCTTTAGCACGAAGGATTTCCAGTCGGAGGCGTTCTTCCATCAGCTGGATATGAAGATGTACGAGGCCAAGGCGGCCTACTATTCGCAAAGCGGCAGGGACAGGCGCGGCGCGCGTTCCTGAGCAGATCGCAAAGCGGCGGGGTGATGCCCTGCCGCTTTTGTGATGCGCTTTCGCGCTGCTCCCCAGAAACTCCGAAAGAACCAGTGCTTTCAGGCTGATCGTTCGGTTTGACTCCGCATACCCGTGAGGGTGTGACAATTGCGAAAAGCGGGGTGACATACCATCCATCATTTCAACCCACGCACCCCGCGAGGGGTGCGACATAGGGCGAATATGGATTCTCCCAGAATTGGGAATTTCAACCCACGCACCCCGCGAGGGGTGCGACAGGGCTGGCGGAAATCTGCGCCGCACACTCACGATTTCAACCCACGCACCCCGCGAGGGGTGCGACATCGACGAGGCGGAGGGCAAGGCGCCAGAAGGCAAATTTCAACCCACGCACCCCGCGAGGGGTGCGACGGCAGGACGTTGGAGCAGTGGTCGGCCGGACTGCATTTCAACCCACGCACCCCGCGAGGGGTGCGACAAATCGAGAGAGAAATCAGGCTGATATGTACTGATTTCAACCCACGCACCCCGCGAGGGGTGCGACGCCATCATCGCGCTGCAGGAGTACCTGGCAACAAATTTCAACCCACGCACCCCGCGAGGGGTGCGACCGGCGCTGAGCTGGGTGACGAC
>JAQXLU010000096.1 GCA_029012285.1 Clostridiales bacterium
GGCAAGACCATCGCGGACATGCTTCGCCGCCGGGTGCGGGAGGAGCTGGGCATCACCATCAGCGTGGGGGTGAGCGACAACAAGACTTGGGCCAAGCTCGGCAGCGACTACAAGAAGCCCGACGCAACCACCGTCATCACCCGGGAGAACGTATCGGAGCTGCTCCATCCCCTGCCCGTCCAGGATATGCTCTTCGTGGGCCGCTCCGCCGCGGAGGTGCTGCAGCGCCACGGCATCATGACCATCGGCATGCTTGCCGCCGTGCCCCAGGAGAGCCTGGTGCGCTGGCTGGGCAAGCAGGGCGAGGGGCTGTATACGATGTGCCACGGCATCGACGCTTCCCCCGTGCGGCGCTGGGGCGAGAGCGACGCGGTGAAATCTGTGGGCAACGGCATGACCTTCCCCCACGACCTGGTGGGCGAGGAAGCCTGGAAGGCCGGGCTGATGCCCCTGTGCGACAGCGTGGGCAGCCGCTTGCGGGCGCATCACCTCAAATGCCGCACCATCACTCTGGCCATCAAGGATCCCGCCCTGAAGGTGATTTCCCGCCAAAAGACATTGCCCGCCTCCACCAGCCTGACCAAGGTGATCTTCCGCGAAGCGCTGTCCATTCTCCGCCAGTGCTGGCGGGAGGACGCGCCCATCCGATTGCTGACGGTCACCGCTTCCACGCTCACCGACGCGGATGAGCCCGAGCCCCAGCAGCTGTCCTTCCTCGCGGAGAAGCAGCCGGACGATCCCCGTCAGCTGCTCCTGGAGCAGGCTGTGGACGGCGTACGGCAGCGCTTCGGGCGCGATATCATCGTCCCAGGGACGACAAAGGTCGAGTGATTCGGCCTTTTTTCGTGGAACCGGGCAGAAATGTCGCGTCCAAACCAACGCGCGCCACGTAGGATAAGATGAGTCAGAAGGACGATAACACAAGGTCAGGCGGAGGAAAGGATATGCACCCACACGCCGGATGAATCCCCTTGCAATCACTGCCGCGCTCGGTTATAATAGGAAGCAGAAGTGCAGCAGAGGAGGCGGCAGCATGCAGCAGTTGGTGAAGATCGTCATCACCGGCGGTCCCTGCGCGGGGAAATCGACGGCCATGAGCTGGATTCAGAACCATTTCACCGAGAAGGGGTGGACGGTGCTCTTCGTGCCGGAAACCGCGACCGAGTTCATCTCAGGCGGCGTCGCGCCCTGGACCTGTGGCAGCAACGCGGAGTACCAGGTTGTGCAGATGACCCTCCAGCGGGAGAAGGAGCGCCTTTTTGAGCAGGCGGCCCGCACCATGCCCAAGGAGCGGGTGCTCATCGTCTGCGACCGCGGCATGCTGGATAACCATGCCTACATGAATGAAGCGGAGATTGCCCAGGTGCTGGAGCGCATTGGCGAGAGCGAGGTCGAGATGCGGGACAGCTACGACGCGGTGTTCCACCTGGTCACCGCCGCCAAGGGCGCGGAGCAGTTCTACACCACGCAGAACAACGCCGCCCGCATCGAAACGGTGGAGCAGGCCGTGGCGATGGATGACAAAATCATCGCGGCCTGGACGGGCCATCCCCATTTCCGGGTGATCGACAACGAAACCAACTTCGAGGACAAGATGAAGCGGCTGATGCGGGAGATCGCCTCCTGCCTCGGCGGGCCGGAGCCGGTGGAGATCGAGCGCAAGTTCCTCATCGAGTACCCGGACATCGCCTGGCTGGAAAGCCTGCCCAACTGCTCCAAGATCGACATGCTGCAAACCTACCTCACCGCCAAGAACGGCGAGGAGCGCCGCATCCGCCAGCGAGGCTGCGACGGGCATTATGTGTACTTCCAGACCGTTAAGCGCGGCACGGGCCTCAAGCGGGTGGAGATCGAGCGCCGCCTCACCAAGGACGAGTATCTCGTGGCCATGATGGAGGCGGATGTGAGCCGCCGTCAGATCCGCAAGACGCGCTACTGCCTGACCTGGGGCATCCAGTATTTCGAGATTGACGTGTACCCCTTCTGGCAGGACAAGGCCGTGGTGGAGATCGAGCTGAGCGACGAAAACGAGGCCATCGAATTCCCGCCCCAGCTGCATGTGATCTGCGAGGTCACCGACGACCCGGATTACAAGAATGCCCGCCTGGCGGAGATGTGAGCAGGGGGAGAAAACATGCATGAACCCTTCAAGCGCCTGGTTCCCGGGGCGGAGAAGGCGGTGCTGCTAAGTGCGCTGCGGGACATGTGGGGCTTCTGATCAACAGACATGCAGGCCGGGGGCAGATGCTTCCGGTCTTTTTGCGTCGCTTTTCTGCACCGGACGTACAAAATGTGGTATGCTTGCCCGGGAGGGATCATATGGAATGCATTGTGCTTGCGCCGCCGGATGCGCAGGGGCGGCAGTGGCAATACGAGATTGAAAACCTGGGCGAGGACTGGCAGTGCACGCTGTCATTTAGCGCCGAGCAGGCGGCCCTCAGAATGCAGGAGCGGGCTGATCTGTTATTGCTGCTGCCCTGCGGGGAGAGCCGCTTGCTGCTGGACGCGCTGCGCACGAAGCCGCCTCTTGCGCCGCCCTACATCCTGGGGGAGGATGCGCCAGACGGGCCGCTCATGGCGGCGGAGGCGCTTCCCGGGTGGCTGCAGGGTCAAAGGGACGCGCTGCGACTTCCGGCCCTGGCGGAGAAGCATCTGCCGGCGGTGCGGGAGATCGCCACTGCGCTGCTGCGGTCCCTGGAGGTGCCGCAGAGGCTGCGCGGCTGGGCCTTCCTGCCAGATATGTGCGCGCTGACGGTCGTGCATCCGCCGCTGCTTTGCGACCTCCGCCATGGGCTGTACCCGCTGCTGGCCCAGCGTCACGGCATGACTGCCACCGGCGTGGAGCGCAGCTTGCGATTGTGCGTGGAGTCCACCTGGACGCACGGCAGCCTGGCGGCATTGGAGCGCTTCTTCGGGTGCAGCGTCGATCCAGAGAAGGGCAAGCCCACCAACCGGGAATTCCTCTGCCGGGTGCAGGAGCGGCTGACGCTGAGCATGCTGCGGCTGATGTGATGGCGACACTTCATATCCTTTTTATAGAAGAAGTAGGACAGGCTCCCTCTTGACGCAGCCATCCGAATTGTGTATCATGAGGGTGGAAAAGAGCATTGAAGGAGCTATCCCAAATGGAGCAGAAACGGTTTAGCAAAAGGAATTTGCTGGTGGGTCTTGCGGTGATCCTGGTGATCGTCCTGGTAGCGCTGCTTGCGGTGTTCCAGAAGAAGGAGATCAACCCCACCCTGGGGGAATTGTCGGCAGACCCGACAACAGCGCCCATCGCGGAGGAAACACCCGAGGTATCTGCCACGGAAGCGCCCGTCGTCCGCGCCTACCTGGTGGTGACTGTCGGCGGCGCGATGTACGAGCCGATTCCCCTGTATGAGAACGGGTTCTATACCGTCCGCCAGGGAGAGGACATGATCAACGTGATCGAGGTGACCCCGGACAGCGTGCGGATGCGCTCCTCCACTTGTGATAACCAGGACTGTGTGGAGCAGGGTGTGGTCAGCCTGGAAAACCGCGAAAAGCGCGTGCTGCGGAACATGGTGATCTGCCTGCCCAACCAGGTGTCGCTGGAATTGTACACCCCCGAGGAGATCATGCAGCTGATGCAATCCATGGCGGACTACGCCGGGGAGGAAGGGCATGAGTAAACGGAATCAGACCAAGCGGGTAGCGCTTTGCGGGCTGCTTTTGTCCATGATGCTGGTACTGGGCTGGGTGGAGCATATGATTCCGCTCAACGCAGGCATCCCGGGCATTAAGCTGGGGCTGAGCAACGGCGTGCTGGTCTTTGCGGTCTACATGCTGGATGTGCCCACAGCCTATACGCTGATGGTGCTCAAGGTGGTGCTGTCCTGCGCGTTCCTGGGCAACCCCGCGTCGATGATGATTTACGGCTTTGCGGGCGGCTTGCTCTCCCTGACGGGGATGGTGCTGCTGTCCCGGGTGAAGGGACTGCACTGCGTCACGGTCAGCATGGTGGGCGGCGCGCTGCACAACATGGGCCAGGTGTCTGCGGCCATGGTGATGCTATCGACCCCGAATCTCATGTACTACATGGCGGTGCTGATGGTGTTCGGATTGCTGGTGGGGCTGCTGACGGGCGTTTGCGCGAATCTGGTGATGAAGCACATGAAGCATGTGCACCTCTGAGGCCGGTGTCGGCCCGTGGTCCTTGTTACGGGTGGAAGGCATCACGGGGGGCGCGGGGCAGAGACGCTGCCCCTTAACCCTGCGAAGGAGCGTTACTCCTCGCGGCCCTTTGGTTCTCGCCGGGGATGCGCTTGATAGCAAAGAAGCAGCAAGTTGTGAAATAGAATGACGCACATAGCCGTTGTGCAACTGCATCCGGGATGGACTGCTTTAGCAGAAAAGCACCACCACAGGAGAAGCGGAGAAAAGGCATGCCATCCGCTGATAGAGGTTTGCACTCCAGCTGCTGGCAAGACGCAGTCACGCGTGGTATTCAGGTCTACTACCTTCGAGCCGATGTCAAGCGGATTGCCCATTGGATGAACCATTACCCCCGCAGAAAGCTGGATTACGCTTCCGCTTTGGGGCGTTTTTTTCGCTCCCATCCGATCCAATGCCTGCGTCATTTCAGCTTGTCATTCAAAAATATGCCGCATATACGAAAAGAACTTGTCAAAACAGGGAAATCCATGTATAATGTTGAACGTTGGCGACAACGCTTTTTCTGCGTACAGTCATCACAGATTATTTTCTTGCGATTCGCATACAATTCCTGAACATAAGAGGAGGAAATACCCCCATGCCCACCACGTCCTTTGACAAGGAATCCATCAAGGCTTCGATCATCGGCAAGCTCCAGCGCTATAACGGCCGCACCATCGCGGAAGCATCCAACGCGCAGATCTACCGTGCGCTGGCTTCCACCGTCCGCGACCAGATCATGCAGAAGTGGATGATCTCCCGCGAGGAGCGCAAGACCCACAACAACAAGCGCCTGTACTACCTCTCCGTTGAATTCCTGATGGGTCGCAGCCTGTACACCAATATCCTGAACCTGGTGTCCACCGATGAATACAAGGCCGCCATGGACGATTTGGGCATTGACGTTGACGCGGTGCTCAAGGAAGAACCCGAACCCGCCCTGGGCAACGGCGGCCTGGGCCGTCTGGCTGCCTGCTTCATGGACTCCCTGGCTTCCCTGAACCTGCCCGCGATGGGCTGCTCCATCCGGTATGAGTACGGCTTGTTCCGCCAGAAGATCGTTGACGGCCAGCAGGTGGAGCTGCCCGACTACTGGCTGGGCAACGGCAACGTGTGGGAAATGCCCGTGATGGAGGACGCCTGCGAGGTGCACTTCAACGGCCGTGTGGAGATGGCCGAGGAGAACGGTCGGCTGACCTTCCGCCATGTGGACTACAACACCGTCGAGGCCGTGCCCTACGACATGCCCCTGGTCGGCTATGACACCTCCACCGTCAACAGCCTGCGCCTGTGGAGCGCCCGCTCCCCCAAGCGCATGGACCTGGGCTCCTTCGGCCGCGGCCAGTATGTCCAGGCCACCGAGGAAAAGGAGCTGGCAGAGGCCATCTCCAACATCCTCTATCCCGAGGACAATCATTATGAGGGCAAGCTGCTCCGATTGAAGCAGCAATACTTCTTCACCAGCGCTACCCTCCAGTACATGATCAAGGACTTCAAGAAGCTCAACGGCAACGACTGGCAGAAGCTCCCCGAGAAGGTCGTCGTGCACGTCAACGACACCCATCCCGGCCTGGCCATCCCCGAGCTGATGCGCCTGCTGATGGACGAGGAGGGCCTGGGCTGGGACGAGGCGCAATCCATCGTGACCAAGACCATCGCCTACACCAACCACACCATCATGGCCGAGGCCCTGGAAAAGTGGCCCGAGAACATGGTCAAGACCCTGCTGCCCCGCATCTACCAGATCCTGGTGGAGATGAACCGCCGCCTGTGCGCCAGGCTGTGGAATCACTTCCCCGGCCAGGCCGAGCGCGTGGGCAAGATGGCCATCATCTCCTACGGCTACATCCACATGGCCAATCTGTGCGTGGCCATGACCTACAACACCAATGGCGTGTCCCAGCTGCACGGCGAGATCCTCAAGGCTGAGACCTTCCACGATTTCTACACCGTCATGCCCGAGAAGTTCAGCGCCATCACCAACGGCATCACCCATCGCCGCTGGCTGATGGCCTGCAACCCCGAGCTGACCAAGCTCATCTGCGACACCATCGGTACGGCCTGGATCAAGGATACCGAGCGGCTGTCCGACCTGGCGCCCTATGCCGATGACGCGGCCTTCCGCGAGGAATTTGCCAAGGTGAAGCACCACAACAAGGAGCGCCTGGCCAAGTTCCTCAAGGAGCACCAGGGCACTGTGGTCGATCCCTCCTTCATCTTTGACGCCCAGTCCAAGCGGTTGCACGAGTACAAGCGCCAGATGCTCAACGCGCTGCACTGCCTGGTGCTGTATAACCGCATCGTCAACGATGCAAACTTCACCATGCAGCCCCGCGTGTTCATCTTCGGCTCCAAGGCTGCGCCCGGCTACAACCGCGCCAAGCAGATCATCCGCTTTATCAACGCCCTGTCCAAGCTGATTGCCAAGCACCCCCGCGCCAGCAAGATGCTTCAGGTGGTGTTCCTGGAGAACTACGACGTGTCCAGCGCGCAGATTCTCATCCCCGCCACCGAGGTTTCCGAGCAGCTGTCCACTGCCTCCAAGGAGGCCAGTGGCACCGGCAACATGAAGTACATGATGAACGGCGCGGTCACCATCGGCACCATGGACGGCGCGAATGTGGAAATCAGCGAGCAGGTCGGCATGGACAATATCTACATCTTCGGCATGCGCTCCGACACGGTGCTGGATATGTACCGCGAGCAGACCTACAACCCCATGTCCATCTTCGAGACCAATGCCGAGCTGCGCCTGGCCCTGACCCAGATGATCGACGGCACGGTGATGCCCGACGCCCCCGGCGCGTTGCAGGATCTGTACCACAGCCTGCTCATCGGCGATTACGGCAGCATGGGCGACCCCTACTTTGTCCTCAAGGACTTCGGCTCCTACTCCATGGCCCAGCGCCGCATCGACGCGGACTACGCCAACAAGGACAAGTGGAACCGGATGGCCGTGATCAACACCGCCATGTCCGGCGTGTTCTCCTCCGACCGCACCATCCGCGAATACAACGATACCATCTGGCACCTCGATCCGCTGAAGAGCCTTTAATCTCCAGCCGGATGCTTTGCCCGGACAACGCTCATCCCCTGTCCGGGCAAGCTTTTGAACGGCAATGAAAACGTTACCGCCATGATGAACGCCAATCCGATATAGAACAGGACTGATTCTGCGATGATGCTCCACGATTCCCACAAGGCATTCTTCCGCCAGCCCATGGGCCCCGCCGCCGCCGGCAGCGTGGTGACGATCCGCTTCCAATGCGATGAAGCCACCGCCATCATTCTGCGCACCTGGCAGGATGAAGAGCTGTGCTATGCCATGCTCAACATCGGCAACGACATCTGGGAAACCGCCGTTCAGCTGCCCGAAATTCCCGGGCTGTACTGGTACCGCTTCATCGTGTACCGCAAGGACGGCCACACCGTGACCTACGGCAACCAGCCCGATCAGATGGGCGGCGAGGGCATGGCCTACACCCACGGTGAGGCAGCCTCCTTCCAGATCACGGTGTATGACAAGGCCTTCAAAACGCCCGCCTATTTCCACAGCGCCAACATCTACCAGATTTTCCCCGACCGCTTCTTCCGGGCGAAAACCGCTGCCAAGGACGACCGCAAGGATCGCTATGTCCACAAGCATTGGGACGAGGAGATGCTCGCCGTGGGCGACATGCGCGGCGGCAAGTATCAGGAGCTGGACTTCTACGGCGGCAACCTGAACGGCATCCGCGCGAAGCTCCCCTACCTCAAGGAGCTGGGCGTGGACATCATCTACCTCAACCCCATCTTCCGCGCCCGCTCCAACCACCGCTACGACACCGGCGACTACACGCAGATCGACCCCCTGTGCGGCACGGAGGAGGAGTTCCAGATCCTCTGCGAGGAGGCTGCCGCCTACGGCATCCGCGTGCTGCTGGACGGCGTGTTCTCCCACACGGGCGAGGACAGCGTGTACTTCAACCACTTCGGGCACTACCCGAACCTGGGCGCGTATCAGGGGGATTCCTCCCCCTACTACGACTGGTACACCTTCAAGAAGTTCCCCGAGGACTACCGCGCCTGGTGGGGTATCATGAGCCTGCCCGAGCTGCGCAAGGACAATCCCGAGTACCAGAAGTTCATGTTCCAGGACAAGGAGGGCATTGTCCCCCGTTGGATCCACGACGGCGCCTGCGGTTGGCGGCTGGACGTGGCCGATGAGCTGTCGATGGACTTCCTGCGCAAGCTGCGCGTAGCTGCCCACAAGGCCAACCCCAACGCCGTCGTCCTGGGTGAGGTGTGGGAGGACGCGTCCAACAAGGTGGCATACGGCGAGATGCGCTGCTACTGCACCGGCGATACCCTGGACTCGGTGATGAATTACCCGTTGCGCGAGGCGATCCTGGCCTTCGCCACAGGCAAATCCACCGCCGCGGACCTGGTTCGCCTGGTGAAGCATCAGGCGGAGGTGTATCCGGCCCAGTTCCGCTATGCCCTGATGAACCTCATCGGCAGCCACGACCGTCCCCGCGCGCTCAACATGCTGGTGGACAAGGGCTGCATGGACATGCCCAAGGAGGATCAGCAGGGCGTTCGCCTCTCCGTGGACGAGTATGCCCTGGCGGTAAAGCGCTACAAGATGTGCGTGGATCTGCTGTGCGCGCTGCCCGGCTGCCCCACCATCTACTACGGGGACGAGGCCGGTCTGTGCGGCTGCCACGACCCTTGGAACCGCCGCCCCTTCCCCTGGGGCAAGGAGGACACCGCGCTGCAGCAATACATCAGCAACAAGCTGACCCATCGCCAGCGCAGCGACGTGCTCCGCTACGGCTTGTGCGACATCGAGGCGGTGGACGCCGACACCCTGACCATCACCCGCTACATGGATGGCAACGTGGATGGCCTGGGCAACCCCACCACCTGCCGGGAGCGCGAGGTCATCACCATCTGCCGCAAATAAGGCTTCAAGCCGCTCTCCGACGGGAGGGCGGCTTTTTGGTCGAAGGCATGATGCGGGGGGCGTATTCCGCCAAGTCGGGTGGACGGTTTCCACGCAGGGTATCTCCCGGGAATCATCCTGCATTATTTTTTTACCTGTCTTGACATTCCTCCGCAGGCATGGTATAATTCATCACGTTATCACTTTATCGCATTAAACTATCACCACCAAAGGAGGTGGCCCCATGGCTCAGCGAAGGCTGCAAATTCCCAGCGGCATGCAGGATACCCTGCCCGGCGAATGCGCCCGCAAACGCCAGCTGGAGGCGCTGCTGCGCCGCCTGTTCACCCTGCAGGGGTATCAGGAGATCGAAACGCCCATCCTGGAATACTACGACGCGCTGGACGACCGCACCTGGGGGTATTGCCCCGAGGACGTGTGGAAAACCTTTGACAGCGCGGGGCGCATCCTGGCCGTGCGGCCGGATTCCACCATCCCCGCGGCACGCATGGCTGCCGGACGGCTTTCGGAGGCGCCATTGCCCCTGCGGCTGTGCTATCTGCAATCCGCCACCAAGACGCTGACGGACACCTCCTCCCTTTTGTGCGAGGAAACCCAGGGTGGCGTGGAGCTGATGGGCGAAGCCTCCCCCGAGGCGGATGCGGAGGTGATCGCCCTGGCCGTCCGTTCGCTGGAGGCCGCCGGACTCCGGGACTTCCAGATGGAGCTGGGCCAAGCGCAATTCGTGGCGGGCTTCCTGCAGGAGGCCGGGCTGACTGAGGAACAAAGCGAGGTCATCCGGGGGATGATTGAGCGCAAGAACACCCTAGACATGCAGCTCTACCTGGATCAGCTGTCCATCTCCGGGGATGTGGCGGCGCGGCTGATGCGCCTCCCCCAGCTGTACGGCGACGCCTCTGTGCTGGATGAAGCGTCAGCCCTCACCCAGCATCCCCTGTGCTTGAGCGCCATTGCCAACCTGCGGGAGATTCTGCGCATGCTGGAGGAATACGGCTGCGGGCAATATGTGAGCATCGACCTGGGCATGGCCCATCAGGCGAATTACTACTCCGGCACGATCTTCCGCGGCCTGGTGGCCGAGTTGGGACAGCCGCTGCTCTCCGGCGGACGCTACGACGAGCTGCCCGCGCGCTTTGGAAGAGCGCTCCCCGCCACGGGCTTCGCGCTGAGCATGAAGCTGCTGCTCATCGCCCTGGAACGCCAGGGCTCGGTGTTCGCCGCCCCCATCCCGGATGTGGCGCTGGCCTTTGACCCCGGCTGCCGCCAAGCCGCCATCGCCTACGCAAAGGCCCAGCGGGACAAGGGTGTATCCGTGGCGATGATGTACGGCATCTCCGCTCAGGCGCTGCGCCGCCGGGTGGATGAGCAGCTGGCCCGCTCCGCCGTCTACATCACATCAGCGGGCATCACCCAGTATGGAAAGGCGGTGTTCTGATGCAGCCGGTGATTACCTTCGCGCTGGCCAAGGGACGGCTGGCCGAGCAGGCCTTCTCGCTGCTGGAGCAGCTGGGCATCGACTGCTCCGAGCCGCGCAACCCCGGCCGCCAGCTGGTTCTGTGGGACAAGAGGAGCAATGTGCGCTTCATCCTCGTCAAGCCCAGCGACGTGCCGACCTATGTGGATCACGGCGTGGCCGACCTGGGCGTGGTGGGCAAGGACACGCTGCTGGAATCCGCCAGGCCCCTGTACGAGGTGCTTGACCTGACCTTTGGCAAATGCAGGCTGTGCATCGCGGGCTACGCCGAGCAGCAGCATTTGGCGACCCGGGCGACCCTCCGGGTGGCGACGAAATACCCGAGCATCGCCCGCAGCTACTATGACGGCAAGGGGCAGACGATCGAGATCATCGAGCTGCACGGCTCGGTGGAGCTGGGGCCCGTCATTGGGCTGTCGGACGTGATCCTGGACATTGTGGAGAGCGGTTCGACCCTGCGGGCCAACGGCCTGACCGTGCTGGAGGAGGTCTGCGACTGCTCCGCCAGGCTCGTCGTCAACCGGGTGTCCATGAAAACCAAGCGCGAGCGCATCCGCCAGATCATCGACGGCATGAGCGCGCTGCTGGACAAGATGAAACAGGGGGAATAAGCCATGATCCCGATTCTGAAGATGACAGACGCGCAGGCCCTGAAGGAGCGCGTGATGAACCGCTCCCAGCTGCAAAACGAAGAAGTGTCCCGCCGGGTGAAGGAGATCGTCGCCCGGGTGCGCCAGGAGGGCGACGCAGCCCTGTTCGACTACACCGCCCGCTTTGACAAGGCCGAGATCAACGCGGACAACGTGCTGGTCACGCGGGAGGAAATCGAGAAGGCCTATGAGGCCGCCTCCCCCGACTGGCTTGACGCCATGCGCGAGGCCGCCAAGCGCATCACCGCCTTCCACGAGAAGCAGAAGCAGAACACCTGGCTCGACTTTGACCCCGCCATCAGCCTGGGACAAAAGATCACGCCGCTCAAGCGCGTGGGCGTGTATGTCCCCGGCGGCACGGCGGCATACCCCTCCTCCGTGCTGATGAACGTGCTGCCCGCCAAGGTCGCCGGGGTGAAGGAGATCATCATGGTCACCCCGCCCGGCAAGGACGGCGGCGTGAGCTACCCCCTGGCGCTGGTCGCGGCGGACATCGCGGGCGTGGACCGCATCTACAAGGTGGGCGGCGCGCAGGCGGTGGCGGCGCTGGCCTTCGGCACACAATCCATCCCAAGGGTGGACAAGATCACCGGCCCGGGCAACATCTACGTCGCCAACGCCAAGCGCGAGGTGTTCGGGCATGTGGGCATCGACATGGTAGCCGGCCCCAGCGAGGTGTTGGTGATCGCGGACGATTCCGCCAATCCCCGCTATGTGGCGGCGGACCTGCTCAGCCAGGCGGAGCACGACCCCCTGGCAGCGGCGATCCTGGTGACCGACAGCGCGGCCCTTGCCGATGCGGTGGATGCTGAACTGGCCCGCCAGACAGCGCTGCTCCCCCGCCGGGAGGTGGTGAAGCAGAGCCTCTCCGCCTACGGCACCATCGTGGTTGCGCCGACCCTTGCGGACTGCGCGGACATCGCCAACCAGATCGCCCCGGAGCACCTCGAGCTGTCCGTCGCTGACCCCTACGCTCTCCTTCCCCTGATTGAAAACGCAGGCGCCATCTTCCTCGGGCACTACTCGCCCGAGCCCCTGGGCGATTACCTGGCGGGCCCCAACCATGTGCTGCCCACCTCCGGCACGGCGCGTTTCTTCTCGCCCCTGTCGGTGGACGATTTCGTCAAGAAGTCCAGCCTGATCTGCTGCTCCCGCCAGGAGCTGGAGAAGGTCGCTGACCAGGTGATCCTTCTGGCCAGGCAGGAGGGCCTGGACGCCCACGCCAATTCTGTCGCCATCCGCTTTGGTAAGGAGATCCAATGATGCGTACCGCTAAGATTGACCGCAAGACCCGGGAAACCGACATTTCCCTGCGCCTGTGCCTGGATGGCACGGGAAAAACGTCGCTTGCCACCGGCGTGGGGTTCTTTGACCACATGCTGGACGCGCTGAGCCGCTTTGCCCAGCTTGACCTGACGCTGCGCTGCGACGGCGATTTACAGGTGGACGCGCACCACACCGTGGAGGATGTAGGCATCTGCCTGGGCCGAGCCATCCGTGAGGCCCTGGGCGATCGGGCTGGCATCCGCCGGGTCGGGAGCGCCTACATGCCCATGGACGAGGCGCTGGCCTTTGCCGCCATCGACGTCAGCGGGCGACCCTATCTGGCCTGGGACGCGGCATTCACCGCCCCCATGTGCGGCGCAATGGACACCCAGCTGGCGGAGGAATTCTTCCGGGCCGTGGCTGTCAACGCCGGGCTGACCGTCCACATGCGCCTCATGGCGGGGCGCAACGACCATCACCGGATGGAGGCGCTGTTCAAGGCGTTCGGGCTGGCGCTGCGGGACGCGATGCGGTTGGACGCTACCATCGAGGGCGTGCTGTCCACCAAGGGGACGCTGGACTGATCCCATCATCACACACAACAGGAGGTGCCCCATGATCCTCTACCCCGCCATCGACATGCTGGACGGACAGGCCGTACGCCTGCGCCAGGGTAAACGCGACGATGTGACCGTATTCGGCGACCCGGTGGAACTGGCCGGCAAGTGGCGCGCCGCTGGGGCGCAGTGGCTGCACCTGGTCGATCTGACCGCTGCCTTTGAGGGGAAAACCGCCCATCTGCCACTGCTACGCGAGGTGGTGGCAGCCTTTGACGGCCAAGTGGAGCTGGGCGGCGGCCTGCGCACGATGGAGGATATCGCCCTGCGCGTGGAGGCAGGCGTGAGCCGGTGCATCATCGGGACGGCGGCGGCGGAGAATCCGCAACTGGTCGCTGAGGCCTGCCGCTGCTTCCCGGGGAAGATCGCGGTGGGCATCGACGCGAAGAACGGCCTGGTCGCCACCCGCGGCTGGGTGGAAACGACCTCCGTGACCGCCGTGGATCTGGCCCTGCGTATGAAGGACCTGGGCGTGACCACCCTCATTTACACCGATGTGAGCCGCGACGGCATGATGCAGGGTCCCAATGTGGAAGCCACCCGCCAGCTCATCCAAGCCACCGGCATGGACGTGATCGGCTCGGGGGGCATCAGCCGCCTGGATGACCTGCGCCACCTGCGGGACGCGGGCTGCGCGGGAGCGATCCTGGGCCGCGCGATGTACGAGGGCGCGTTCACCGTGGAAGAAGCACTTGAGGAGATGAAGAAATGATCGACCGCACCATCCCCTACTACAACATCATCATGCGGTGCGACCGCGTGCTGCCCATGGAGATCAAGCTGCCGAAGGGATACAGCATCCGCACATACCAGCCCGGCGACGAGGACGCCTGGGCGGCAATCCTGTGCACTGTGGGCGAGCAAACCTCGTTGTCCGACGCCAAAGCGGAGTTCACCCGGCGCTACCTGGCGGACGCTGCCCTGACAAACCGCATCTTCTTCGCGGTGGACGCGACAGGGACCGCCGTCGGCACCGCTATCGCCTGGTATGACGGCCTCCGTGTGCTGCACTGGATCGCGGTGCACCCGGAGCACCAGGGCAAGGGCATCGGCCGGGCGCTGTGCCAGACCGCAATGACGCTGTTCCGCCGGGAGGACAACAACAAGCCGGTGTACCTCCACACCCAGCCCTGGAGCTGGAAGGCCATCCTCCTGTACATTTCTTTGGGCTTCAAGCTGCAGCCCAGGGACACGATTTACAACTATGAGAACCAGTACGCCCAGGCCATGGAGACCCTGAAGGCCATCGTCACCCCGGAGCAATACGCGCTGATGGAAGCCAACACGGCCTTCGTCGCAGCGGATTTCGACCCTGCGTCCCTCAAGTGGAACGAGGCCGGGCTGCTGCCCGCCATCGCCCAGGACGCAGTCACCGGCGAGGTGCTGATGCTGGCCTGGATGAATCGACAATCCCTGCGATTGACCCTGGAAAGCGGCTACGCGACCTATTTCAGCCGCAGCCGTCAGCAGCTTTGGCGCAAGGGCGAAAGCAGCGGACACACCCAGCGCGTCATCCGCTTGAGCTACGACTGCGACGGCGATACCATCCTCATGCAGGTGCAGCAAATTGGCCCAGCCTGCCACACGGGCAAGCACAGTTGCTTCCACAACCCGGTGGTGGACGGCGATTTGCCCGCCACAGCCGGTATCCTGGAGACCATTGCGGCCACCGTGGCCGACCGCGCGGCTCATCCCCAGCCCGGCAGCTACACAAATTACCTGCTGGACAAGGGGACGGAGAAGATCTGCAAGAAGGTGGGTGAGGAAGCCACCGAGGCCGTCATCGCCGCGATGAAAACCGACGCCGACGGCCTGGCCGGGGAGGTTGCGGATCTGCTGTACCACCTCTCGGTGCTGCTGCACGATCAGGGCGTTGCCTGGCAGGACGTGTGGGAAGTGCTGCGCAAGCGGCATACATAATGGAAAGGATGCAGCTTCAACGGGCGCAGGCCCGGGGCTTGCATCCTTTCCATTTTTCCTGTATAATAAGGGCACACACAAACGCAATGCGCAAACGGGAGCTGAGACACATGTCCGCCATCCATGAACACGTTCTGCCCAACGGCATGACCATCCTGTGCTGGCATCAGCCCTACCTCCGCGGGTTGGAGATGGGCCTCTACCTGCGGGGCGGGTCGATCTATGAGACCGAGGAAACCCAGGGTATCAGCCACCTGCTGGAGCATTTGTGCTTCCGGGGGCTGGGCGGGCTGAACCATGACACGCTCCAGCAAACGTTGAACCGCTTCGGCGCGGACATGGAGGGGATCACCACGGCGGAGGCCATCGTGTTCCGCCTGACCAGCCTGCCGCGCTTCTTCGATGGCATGCTGGATGTGTTCGCGCGCTTCTTCGCGCAGACGCCCTGGTCGCCCGAGGTGATCGAGAAGGAAAAGCAAATCGTGCTGCGCCAGATCGAGCAAGCCGAGGAGGACTTCGACGAATTGGTCGATCGCGCCTGGCGGGAGACCCCCGCCGGGGTGTTCCCCCGCATGGGCACAAAGGAAGCCATCCAGGCGCTGGATGAGGACACCATCTGGAACTGGCAGCGACTCATCTTCCAGCCGCAAAACGCCTGCCTGGTGCTGAGCGGCAACTTCTCCAGCGGCATGGAGCAGACCGCCGTCGAGACCTTTGCTTCCCTGAAGAATTACACCAACGAGCCGCCCTTCGAGCAGAGCGCGCCCCTGGGCTTTGGCATGCGGGACGCAGACAGCGACATGGTGGTGGACAGCGATGTCCCCGATGCGCAAGCTCAGGTACACATCGCCTTTGACATCGACGAGGAGAGCGTATTCCCCCTGGCGGCGCGGATGGTGGACGCCATCACCGCGGGCAACGACGACTCGCTGCTCTTCCAGACCCTGCGCGAGGAGGAAGCCCTGGTGGCGGAGATCGACAGCTTCATCCAGGAGATGGGGCAGTTCCACCGCCTGGTCATCCGCTACGACGTGCACCAGGAGAAACTGTCAGAATCCCTGCGGAAGGTGTTCATGTACCTCCACCGGCTGACGATGTATGTCCGGCCCATCCGCCTCAGCCAGCTGCGGAGCCATTTCACCGTGGGCAACGCCCTGGCCCAGGATCATGTGAGCGAAATGAACGAGCTGGCTGGCTGGGCCTGGGTGGCGGGGGACACCTCCCGGGCTGACCTGGACGCGCAGGCCTCCCAGCTCAACGACCTGACCGCCGAGGAGCTGCTGGACGCGGCGCAGACCATCTTCAAGCCAGAGAATCTGTGCATCAGCGTTGAGCGCGACCCCAACGTGGTGACGGAGGATATGGAAGCGCTCTTTGCTGAGCTGCGCGCCATGCTGTAAACACGCAAGCATTCAAGATCGGGGCTCCGATGCATCACGCGGAAGGCCCCGACTTTCCTTATTTTCAACGCGGGAGGTGATTCCCCTGGACGCGAAGGTCTACGAGGTGCTGTCCCTGGCGATGCGCTACTTCTTCACATGCCTTGGCGTGATGATCGTCTGGCGCTCCTTCTCCTGGCTGCGGAAGGATCGCAGACAGACCCACAAGCGGCTCAAGCAGCTGCCGGACGCGGGCACCATCGGCATCCTGACGGTGGAAGTCGACAGTGGCGACCTTGAGGTCGGGGACATCCTCCCTGTGCCCCAGGAGGGTGTGCTGGGCTTCTCCCGCACCTGCGACGTGGTGGTTCCGGCGGACGACGTGGCCACCGCCCACCTGGATTTCACCTTTGTGGACGGCAAGGGGCTGTTCATCTACCCCCGCCGCGGCTGCGAGGCCGTGGTGGACGGCGCGCTCCTCGCCTCCCGCCGGGACGGCGAGCGAACTCCCATGCAGCATGGCTCGGTGCTGCAGGTGGGTCAAGCCGTGCTGCGCCTGGGCGTGTTTGCCGGGCTTGACGTCGGGGAAGCCCCCTGCCACGCCTACATCCCCCCGATGATGCCGGAGGAACAGGTCTTCGCGCCCGAAGCGACAGCTTATGACGATTCTCAGTTGCCGTATCCGCCCATGCAGCAAGCAGGGTATTCGCCCTATTCTCCATTGACACCCCCGCCCTACGCACCAGGCCCTTACAGGCCGCCCGAGCAGACCTCACCCTGGCAGGGAGGTGACGATGATGCGCCATAAGGACCTTGGCAAGCCCCTGTCCCGGGCAGTGACGGTGTTCTACTTCAGCGCGTTCCTGCTGCTGTTCCTGCGGGACTTCAAGTGGGAGGGGCTGGCGCTGGCAGTCGCTGTGCCCATGCTCAACGTGCTGACCACGGGTCTCCTGCCCCGGCTATTCCCCTCGGACAAGCTGCTGTTATCGCTGACCAACTTTCTGTGCGCGCTGGGCATCCTCGTGCTCTACGACACCAACCCGACGTATGCGTATGCCCAATCGACGTACTACTTTGCGGGGCTGCTGGCGATGGTGGTGTGCATCTACATCGTCAGATTGATCCGCACCTTCCGTTTCCTCGCCTGGCCGATGATGCTCGCCGCCCTGGCGCTGCTATCGCTGCCGCTGCTCATCGGCAAGGAGACCTACGGCGCGAAGAACTGGTTCTACATAGCTGGTATCTCCGTGCAGCCCAGCGAAATCGTCAAGCTGGTGCTGGTGATCGTGCTGGCAAGGTTCATGGCGGATCATCGGATGCTCCCCTGGCTGATGTTTGCCGTGGGATGCCTGGGTATCCTCATGCTGCAAAAGGATTTGGGCACGGCGCTGTTGTACTTTTTCACCACGCTGCTGCTCTTTTACGCCTCCAGCGGCAACCTGGCGCTGACGGGCATCGGCCTGGCGGGCGGCGCAGGCGCGGCGGTGGCGGGCTACCGCATGTTCGCCCATGTGAAGAAGCGCGTGGCGATCTGGCTCAACCCCTGGAGCGATTACGACAACGCGGGCTACCAGATCATCCACAGCCTGATGGCGATCGCCTCCGGCGGGCTGTTCGGCGTGGGGCTGGGGCTGGGCTCGCCCCGCACCATCCCGGTGTATCACACGGACTTCATCTTTTCCGTGATCTGCGAGCAATTCGGGCTGATCTTCGGCTGCTGCGTGCTGCTGATCTACGTCGCGCTCATCTGGCGCGGCGCGGCTATCGCGATGGCGTCCCGCACGTCCTTCCATGGCCTGCTGGCGATGGGTATCACCACCCTGCTGGGGCTGCAAACCTTCGTCATTATCGGCGGCGTGCTCAAGCTCATCCCCCTGACCGGCGTGACGATGCCCTTCGTGTCCTACGGCGGCACGTCGATGGTGTCCAGCCTGTGCCTGGTGGGACTTCTCCAGGGCGTGGCCTCGCTCAACGAGGACGACCTAAAGCGCGACACCCGCCTTGCCACCTATTCCTGACCCTTCCCGGGAGGTGATTCCCCATGAAGCAGCAACGCTTCCGCTTCAAGCTCCTGGCCCTGCTCCTGTTCGGGCTCTTTGCCCTGCTGGCCGTCTACGGCGTGTATTCCATCAACACCTACGGCAACCGCTGGTTTGCCTACGCCCGCAATCCACGTGTGCGGGAGCAGAAGGCCAATGTCACCGCGGGCAACATCTACGACCGCAACGGCGTGCTGCTGGCCTCCACCGTGGAGGGCAAGCGGGTGTATCAGGCGGATGAGGCCGCCCGCCGCGCCGTCGTGCATGTGATCGGTGACAGCGAGGGCCAGGTATCCAACGGCGTGGAGGGCTTCCAGACCGCCTATCTCTACGGCTTCAAGGCCTCCCTGGTGGAGCGCTTCAACGACCTGTTCTCTTCCGAGCCCCGCCGTGGCGACGATGTGCATCTCTCCCTGGACAGCGATCTGTGCACCGCCATCGCCCGCGCATTCAGTGCCCATCCCCTCACCCAGGGGCGAAACGGCGCGGCCGTGGTGATGAACTACAAAACCGGCGAGGTGGTGGCGGAAATCAGCCTCCCTTCCTTTGACCCGATGAACCCCACCGGCGTCGCTGCCGGCAGCGAGGTCTACTGGAACCGCGCCACCCAGAGCTTGTACCCCCCGGGATCGACCTTCAAGGTCATCACCACCGCCGCCGCCCTGGAAAACATCCCCGGCGTGACGGACATCTCCATTGCCTGCACCGGCGGGCTGGATGTGGATGGCCAGGCCATCCGCGATTACGGCAACGCGGTGCACAAATCGCTGACCCTCAAGCAGGCCTTCACCAAGAGCTGCAACAACGTCTACGCTCTGCTGGCGCTGGACATGGGCGACGCGGCCCTGCGCAAGACCGCCGAGAGCTTCGGCTTCAACGCGAACTTTCTCTTCCGCGACCTGGTGGTGGAAAACAGCGCCTACCCCACCGCGCAGCGTACCCGCTTTGAGGTCGCCATGAGCGGCTTCGGGCAGTCGTCCATCGGCGCAACGCCCATGCACCTGTGCCTGGTGGCCGCCGCCATCGCCAATGACGGCGTAATGATGGAGCCCACGCTGCTCCGCAAGGCCACCACGCCCAGCGGGTCGCTCCGGGCCACCTTCGGCCCGAGGGTATACCGCACCGCCCTGTCCCCCGCCACCGCCGCGACGCTCCAGGAATACATGCGCGCCGTGGTGACGAGCGGCACGGGCACGCGGGCCTCCGTCAACGGTCTGACCATCTGCGGCAAGACCGGCTCGGCGGAGTCCAGCCGCAACGGCCAGGCCGTGACCCACGGGCTGTTTATCGGCTACATCGACAGCGACGCGCTGCCCTTCGCTGTCTGCGTGGTGGTGGAGAACATCCCCGACGGACAGGGCGGCGGCTCAACCGCAGCGCCCATCGCGGCGGACATCTTCACCTATCTGCGGGACAATGCGGAGAAGGTGACCCACTGAAATACGCCGGGCAGGTGTAAAAGCCAGCCCGGCGTATTTGTCTGCGTGGAAGGATTCAGCCGCCATGCCGAACCCTGATAAAGCCCAGAATGATGAGCACAATCCCCACCAGGTAGGAGGGGATCGCAATTCGCTCCGGAATCCTACGCACAAAGCGGTTGATCACGACGCACGCGCTGTTGATGAGCATCCCGATGGCAATTAGATTCATGTAGATTCCCTCCTTTCGGGTTTGAGCATATCGGGAATTGAGATGAAAAGCAAGGACACAGCGCGACCAGACGTCCGATTGCCGGCCCTGGGACACGCCATATCTCGCGATTTTCCATCTTGCTCCAGGGACAGTCGCCACCATTTGTAGATAAATGAAAAAAAGCCGTCCAACGACGACTTGACTGGAGCGGTAGACGAGGCTCGGACTCGCGACCTCCACCTTGGCAAGGTGGCGCTCTACCAACTGAGCTACTACCGCAAAACCGCGTATGCGGTGGATTGGCTGTGGAGCGGGTGACGGGAATCGGACCCGCGTAGCCAGCTTGGAAGGCTGGAGCTCTGCCATTGAGCTACACCCGCAAAGTAATGGAGCGGTAGACGAGGCTCGGACTCGCGACCTCCACCTTGGCAAGGTGGCGCTCTACCAACTGAGCTACTACCGCATACCGGGTGCCGGATTGAATGCGGGCGATGAGACTCGAACTCATACGCCATAGGCACCAGATCCTAAGTCTGGCGCGTCTGCCATTCCGCCACGCCCGCATTTTCCGGAAGGCAGATGGGAGTGACCCATTGGAGATTCGAACTCCAGACACCTTGATTAAAAGTCAAGTGCTCTGCCAACTGAGCTAATGGGTCATACAGCTGGGGTGGCAGGGCTCGAACCTGCGAATGCGGGAGTCAAAGTCCCGTGCCTTACCACTTGGCTACACCCCATCGCAGGTTGCCCGCCGCGTGAAGCAGCAGACGAAAGGGAAGGGAAAGAGGGAGAATAGTGGGGCTCGAACCCACGACATCCAGAGCCACAATCTGGCGCTCTACCACTGAACTATATCCTCCATGTTATCAGCGCGCCTGGAGGGATTCGAACCCCCGACCCACGGCTTAGAAGGCCGTTGCTCTATCCAGCTGAGCTACAGGCGCAGAGGTGAAGCCGGGCAATCCATCCGCCAGGACTTCTTGCTGACAGGTATAGATTATATCAATTCTTCCCTGCGTTGTCAATACCTATTTCAAAAAAAGATGCGCGTCCCCGCCAAAGCAGCCTTCCCTCGCGTTTTCCAAGCCGCATGAAAAAAGCCAGCCTCCGGGGGATTGCTCCTGTCCGAAGGCTGGCATAGAAACGTTATCAAAAGCAGCATTCCTGCGCGGGCATCAGATGATCCGGATGATCCGACCCTCGCTCTCGCCGGGTCCTTCGCTCCATACGCAGCAGCTGCCCTTCTGCGTCCGCTTAGCTTGATACAGGGCCTGATCCGCCCGCTTGATCATCATCGTGGAGGGCATCTCGCTCCTGCCGCACAGCGCCACGCCGACGGAGCAGGACGCAGGGATTTTCTCCCGCTGCCAACTGGCCGCGAAGGCCTGAGAGATTTCCGTCACCTTCATGACCACCGTATCCTCGTTGTTCAGTCGCTTGAAGATCACGATGAACTCATCCCCGCCGAAGCGGCACTGAATGTCCGCCTCCCGCGTATGGCTACGGAGCACGTCGGCAAAGCTGTGCAGCACGCGATCGCCCATATCGTGCCCGTAGGTGTCGTTGATCTGCTTGAGACGATCCAGATCAAACAGGCAGACTGCGAAGGGCATGTCCTCCTTGCGCAGCGCGGACAGGGCCACCTGCAAGCCTCTACGGTTGAGCACGCCCGTGAGCATGTCGCGGTTGGCCGCCTGCTCCAGGACGCCCTCCCGCTGATGGAGGGAGGCCACATAGATCAGCCGCTGTACACGCCACCGCAGATCGAAGATCGGATGGCACTTGCAGATGAAATCGTCCGTTTCCATCACCAGCGGCAGCTTCTCCGCCGATCCGCCGTTGGGCAGGATGGCCATGACGGGCAATCGCCAGAAGTCGGGCTCCCGCCGCATGGCCGCCAGGAACAGATCCGCGCCCCGGTCGGCGATCGTCATGCTCAGGATCACCGCGGACACAGTGCGCCGTCCCTTGCTGCGCAAATAGGTCAGCGCATCTTCCACATCCGTCGTTTCCCGCACCTGGTAGTACCCTTCAAAGGCCTTACGTACCTGCGCGCGGTATTTCTCGTCCTCGTGTATCAACAGGATCGTCCAGGTAGCGGGCTCTTCCTCCGCCGTCTCCGGGATAGAAGTGGCAGGCGTGCTGGCTTTCTCCTTCAGCAGACACTCGAAGTCAGCCATGGGCATGGGCTTGGCGAAGTAATACCCTTGCACAAAATCGCTGCCCACCTCCCGCAACCGCTTGACCTGCTCCTGGGTCTCCACGCCCTCGGCCACCACGCTCAGATGCACATGATGGGCCATGCTGATCACATCATCCAGGATGCTCTCCTCCTGGGGTTTGTTAATCTCATTCTGGATGAATTTCATGTCCAGCTTGAGGACGTCCAGCTTCATCTGGCTGAGCATGTTGAGGGAGGAATAGCCGCTGCCGAAGTCGTCCATCTCGATGACGAAGCCCTGTCTGCGCAGCTCCTCCACCGTTTGGAGGATTCTCCCCGAGTTTTCCGTATAAGCGCTCTCGGTGATCTCGATGTGCAGCTGCTGGGGGTGAATGCCGTATTGCTGCGTCAGGCACAGGAAGGTATTCACCAGATTGTCCTGATACACATCCGCGCGGGACACGTTGACCGAAATGGGCACCGTCTGATAGCCCTTGTCCATCCATGAGCGCAGCAGCTTGCACATCTGCTCCCACACGAAGTAGTCCAGGCGTTGGATGAAGCCGTTCTTTTCAAACAGGGGGATGAACTCGCCGGGAGAAACGAAGCCCAGCTCGGGGTGAATCCAGCGCACCAGCGCTTCCGCGCCGGCCACGTCCTCCCCCTGCAGGCTGTATTTGGGCTGGAGATAAACCACAAACTGGTTTTCTGCCAGAGCCGTTTCCATGGACGCGGTGAGCTTTCGTTCCCGCAGGAGCTTACCGCGCAGGGAATCATTGTACACAGCATAATAACGGTGGTATTGGCCCTTGATGCTGTTGACCGCCAACACGGCCCGGTCGCACATCTTCATCACGGGCATCGCCCGGTCGTGAATCTCATACACGCCCCAGCGGATCACCATGCCTTTCAGCATGGGGGAACAATCGGTCAGGCCATTTTCACCATAGGTATCCCGGGCCTCTATCTCCTTGTCTCTTTGGACGAAGCCCAGGAAGCGATCCGCGCCATAGCGACCGCAGAAGCCCGCATCTCCGACGCCGCGCTGCGCGATGTCCGCAAGCTCCTTGAGCAGGCGTTCGCTTTCCTGCGTGCCCATCATATCGCTGATGAGCTTGAAATTCTCAATATTGGAGCAGACGATGGAGTATTCCTTTTCCGGATGCTCCTGGAGCTCCTCCCTGACCCTGTGGCAGAAGTATTCCTTGTTGTATAACCCTGTCAGCTGGTCATATTTGAATTGGTTCACCATCGCCGCGTTTTCCCGCAGCTTGATGAGGTTAGCCACGCGGTGGCGCACCACATCGGGATGGTAGGGCTTAGGGACAAAGTCCGTCGCACCATGGGCCAGCGCGGCCACCTCAGCCTGCACCTTGTCGTTCTGCGTCATGACAATGACAGGAATCAGGGACAGATCCGGGTACTCCTTGATCCGGTCCAAAAAGGTATACCCATCCATCACCGGCATCATCAGATCCAGCAGCACCAGCGCCACAGTGTCCTTTCGCGCCAGGAGGGTATCCAGCGCAATCTGACCGTTTTCTGCCTCGAGCACTTCATACTGATCGGACAAAATCGTCATCAGCATTTCGCGGTTGATCTCATTGTCTTCAACTACAAGGATTTGTCTCTTCAACGGCATGGCAATCCTTCTCCTTGGCATTGGTAAGGAAACGGCATCGACCGTTCGCGCACGATATCAACAGCCCATTATATTTTAACACAATTCTGGAAATTTTCAATTAGTTATTTCAAATTTTGTCATAGTCTGACAATTTCCGACTGGCAGATTCGTTCGTTGAGCCTCCCTGCCTGCGGGGAAGACACCGCGTCCATACAAGTACATCGGAAAAACAGCGCTTTGATTGACTTCACGCGCCCGATGTGCTACAATTCTTGTCGAACTCAGGCGAGAGTTCCTGAAAATGCGATGATGGAGATCAAGCGATGAACGCAATGATTACGCTGGCTCTACTGGCTGAGCTGACGATGCTGCTGGTACGACTTATGCTGTCGTCCCGCGCCTTGAAATGTCAAGCCATGCAATGCCAGCACTAACAGGTGTGCTGATCCGGGGTTCGGATGAACCCGGTCGGCCCTTGCGTTTGATGCGCTCCGGCAGAGCCTGCAGGTCTGACTTCAAGGCCGGCAGGCTCTTCTTGTACCCTTTCACTTTTCCCGAACAGGAGGTTTCCCCCCATGCAGATGAACGGCGCCAAGATTCTGATGGAGTGTCTCATCGAGCAGCATGTAGACACCATCTTCGGCTATCCCGGCGGCACCATTCTCAACGTGTATGACGAATTGTACAACTATGAAAACGAGGGTAAGATCAAGCACATCCTGACCGCCCACGAGCAGGGCGCGTGCCACGCGGCGGACGGCTATGCCCGGTCCACCGGCAAGGTCGGCGTGTGCTTTGCCACCTCCGGCCCCGGCTGCACCAACCTGGTCACCGGCATCGCCACCGCCTATATGGATTCCTCCCCCATCGTCTGCATCACCTGCAACGTGGTCGCGCCATTGCTGGGCAAAGATTCCTTCCAGGAGGTCGATATCACCGGCATCACCATGCCCATCACCAAGTGCAACTATCTGGTGCGGGACGTGAACAGATTAGCGGATACCATCCGCGAGGCGTTCGCCATCGCCCGCAGCGGCAGGCCCGGCCCGGTGCTGATCGACATTCTGAAAAACGTCACCGCCGAAACCGCCGATTATGAGCCCCTGCGCCGTTCCCAGCACGCCGCCAACGGCTCCCTGGCCACGCTCATGGCCCGTTCCTCCCAGAATTTCAAAGCCCCCGAGCCCGACCACGCGGACATTGATAAGCTGGTGGAGATGATCGCCCAGTCGGAGAAGCCCATGGTCATCTGCGGCGGCGGCGTGGTACGTGCCCGGGCCCACGAGGAGATCTGCAAGCTGGTCAACCTGATCGACGCCCCTGCCGCGGTGACGCTGATGGGCGCGGGCGGCTTGCGCGGGCGGGACAAGCATGTGACCGGCATGATCGGCATGCACGGCTCGGAAGCCTCCAACCGCGCGGTGGACGCCTGCGATCTGCTGATCGCCGTGGGCTGCCGCTTCTCCGACCGCGTGGCCCTCAAGCCCTCCACCTTCGCCCGCAACGCCAAGATCGTGCAGATCGACATTGACCGCAGCGAAATCAACAAGAACGTGCAGACCGACCACCACATCGTCGGCGACTGCAAGCGCGTGCTGGAGCTGCTGCTGGAGCGGGTGCAAACTGCCAAGCACGACGACTGGATGAAGTACGTCTTTTCCTTCAAGACCGAAACCGAGTACGACGAGGCCACCGACCATCTCACGCCCCAGCAGGTGCTGTCCTCCATCGCGCGCATCTGCCCCCAGGACACCATCGTCGCCACGGACGTGGGCCAGCATCAGATGTGGGCCATCCAGCATTTCCACTTTGATTATCCCGGTCAGCTGCTGACCTCCGGCGGCTTTGGCACGATGGGCTTCGGCCTGGGTGCGGCCATCGGCGCGCAGGTTGGCAATCCGGACAAGTGCGTGCTGCACATCACCGGCGACGGCGGCTTCCGCATGAACTGCAACGAGCTGTCCACCGAGTCCTACTACAAGCTGCCCATCATCAACGTGCTGTTCAACAACGGCACGCTGGGCATGGTGCGCCAGTGGCAGACGCTGATCTACCACGAGCGCTACGCCTCCACCACCCTGGACCGCGCGCCCGATTTCGTCAAGTTAGCGGACGCCTACGGCCTGTCCGGCAAGCGGGTGACCAATGTGGAGGAGCTCGAGGCCGCATTGCACGAGGCGCTCAACTGCGGCCACGGGTACGTGATTGACTGCGTCATCAACATTGACGAGAAGGTTCGGCCCATGGTCGGCGGCGGCAGCCACATCACCGACTTCATGCTGAATTCCTGAGAAAGGAGCTGACCCCCTTTGCAAAGCAACGAACGCAAAACGCTGGCTGTGCTGGTGGATAACGAGGCCGGCGTTCTTTCCCGGGTGACGCGGCTCTTCTCCGGCAAGGGCTACAACATCGAATCCCTGGCCGTGGGCACCACCGACGACCCGCGCATCTCCCGCATCACCATTGAGATCCTGGCGGACGAGAATCAGCTGCACCTGATCGCCTCCCAGCTGCGCAAGCTCATCTGTGTGCACAGCGTCAAGACACTGGTGCCCGAGCACGCCATCCGCCGCGAGCTGGTGCTCATCAAGGTCAAGGCCGATTCCGCCGTGACCCGCAATGAGATCATCCAGATCGCCAACATCTTCCGCGCGTCCATCATCGACGTGTCGGTCGCATCCCTGACCCTCGCCGTCATTGGCGACGAGAGCAAGGCTGAAGCCATCCAGAATCTCCTGAAGGAGTTTGGAATACTCGAGCTCGTCCGCACCGGTATGGTTGCCCTCGAGCGCGGACAGTTCACCATTGATGAACAGACAAAAATGAAGGGAGAATACGACTATGGCAAAAATGTACTATGAGAAGGATTGTGACCTGGGCAAGCTGGACGGCAAGGTGATTGGCATTGTGGGCTACGGCTCTCAGGGCCACGCCCATGCGCTGAACCTGCGCGACAGCGGCTGCAACGTCATCATCGGTCTGCGCAAGGGCGGCAAGTCCTGGCCCGTGGCGGAGAAGGACGGCTTCGAGGTCATGACCGTGCCGGAATTGACCAAGCGCGCCGACATCATCATGATCCTCATCAACGATGAGAAGCAGGCGGACATGTTCAACCAGGACATCCTGCCCTACCTGACCGAGGGCAAGGCCATCGCCTTCGCCCACGGCTTCAACATCCGCTACAAGCTGATCGCGCCGCCCGCGGGCGTGGACGTGTTCATGGCAGCCCCCAAGGGCCCCGGCCACACCGTGCGCAGCCAGTACGTCGCCGGGAAGGGCGTGCCCTGCCTGGTCGCCGTGGAGCAGGACGCCTCCGGCAAGGCCTGGGACATCGCGCTGGCCTACATCGCGGGCATCGGCGGCGCCCGCGCGGGCATCATGCAGACCACCATGAACGAGGAGACCGAAACCGACCTGTTCGGTGAGCAGGCCGTGCTGTGCGGCGGCGTGGTGGAATTGATGCGCTGCGGCTTCGAGACCCTGGTGGAAGCCGGCTACCAGCCTGAGAACGCCTACTTCGAGTGCATCCACGAGATGAAGCTCATCATCGACCTGATCAACAAGGGCGGCGTGGCTGCGATGAACTACTCCATCTCCGACACCGCCGAGTACGGCGAGTACGTCTCCGGCCCCCGCGTGCTGCCCTACGAGCAGACCAAGGCCAACATGAAGGCTGTGCTCAACGACATCCAGGACGGCACCTTCGCGGGCAAGTGGATCAGCGAGAACAAGACCGGCCGCTGCTACTTCAACAGCCGCCGCGCCATCCTGGCCAAGCATCAGATGGAAACCGTGGGCGAGCAGCTGCGCTCCCAGATGCTGTGGAAGAACGACAACAACCTGGACAACGCCTCCAACTAATCATTTCGCAGGGGAGCGCAATCTCCCCTGCCCCATCGCCGCACGCCCGGGCATGACCGGGGTGCAGTGCCCTTTGTACAATCCCTGAACGGAGGTTATGATATGAATTCCGACAACGTCAAAATCGGTGTGGAGCGCGCGCCGAACCGTTCGCTGCTCTACGCCCTGGGCTACACGGACGAGGAGATCCGCAAGCCGCTGATCGGCGTGGTATCCTCCTACAACGAGATCGTGCCCGGCCACATGAACCTGGACAAGATCACCGAGGCAGTCAAGGCCGGTGTGCGCGCCGCTGGCGGTACGCCCGTCATGTTTCCCGCCATCGCGGTGTGCGACGGCATCGCCATGGGCCACATCGGCATGAAGTACAGCCTGGTCACCCGCGACCTGATCGCCGACTCCACCGAGGCCATGGCGATTGCCCATCAGTTTGACGGCCTGGTCATGATCCCCAACTGTGACAAGAATGTGCCCGGCCTGCTGATGGCTGCAGCCCGGCTGAACATCCCCACCATCTTCGTGTCCGGCGGCCCGATGCTCGCCGGTCACCTCGAGGACGGCCGCCGCACCTGCCTGAGCCACATGTTTGAGGCTGTCGGTGCGTTCAAGGCCGGTACGCTGGATGAGGACGGCGTGCGCAACTACGAGGAGAACGCCTGCCCCTCCTGCGGCAGCTGCTCCGGCATGTACACCGCCAACTCCATGAACTGCCTTTGCGAGGCCCTGGGCATGGCGCTGCCGGGCAACGGTACGATTCCCGCGCCCCTAAGCGCCCGCCTGCGCCTGGCCAAGCACGCCGGTATGCAGATCATGACCCTGGTGGAAAAGAACATCCGCCCCCGCGACATCATGACCGCCACCGCCTTCAACAACGCTGAAACTGTGGACATGGCCCTGGGCTGCTCCACCAACACGATGCTCCACTTGCCCGCCATCGCCCATGAGGCCGGTGTGACCATTGACCTGGATCACGCCAACGCCATTTCCGCCAAGACCCCGAACCTCTGCCACCTGGCCCCCGCCGGAGACACCTTCATGGAGGATCTGGATCGGGCCGGCGGCGTGTCCGCGGTGATGAAGGAGCTGACGAAGAAGAATCTGCTGGACACCGGCGTCATGACCGTCACCGGCAAGACCATGGCGGAAAACCTGGAAAAGGTCGTCAACCGCGACCCCAGCATCATCCGGCCCATCGACAACCCCTATTCTCCCAACGGCGGCATCGCGGTGCTGCGCGGCAACCTGGCCAAGGACGGCTGCGTGGTCAAGCAGAGCGCCGTCGCCCCCGAGATGATGAAGCACGAAGGCCCCGCCCGCGTGTTTGACTCCGAGGAGGAGGCCATCGCCGCCATCTACGCTCGAAAGATCGTGCCCGGCGACGTGGTGGTCATTCGCTACGAGGGCCCCAAGGGCGGCCCCGGCATGCGCGAGATGTTGAACCCCACCTCCGCCATCTGCGGCATGGGGCTGGGCGAGAGCGTCGCATTGCTCACCGACGGCCGCTTCTCCGGCGCGACCCGCGGGGCGTCCATCGGCCACATCAGTCCCGAAGCGGCTGCGGGCGGCCTGATCGCCCTGGTGGAAGAGGGCGACCTGATCGCCATTGACATCCCGAATTGCACCATTGAGCTCAAGGTGGACGAGGCCGTGCTCGCCCAGCGCCGCGCCAAGTGGGTCTGCCCCGAGCCCAAGGTTAAGACCGGCTACCTGGCCCGCTACGCCAAGCTGGTCACCAGCGCAGACAAGGGCGCAATCCTCGAATAACAACTGGGAGGTTCTCCGATGGAATTGCATGGACTGAAAATCAACTTCCTGGGTGACAGCATCACCGAGGGGCACGGCACCAGCGCGGAGGAGAAGCAGTTCACCAGTCTGATCGCATCGCAATACGGCGCCATCAGCCGCTGCTACGGCATCGGTGGCACGCGGCTTGCCCGGCAGCACAAGCCCTCCGAGAATCCCCGTCACGACCTGGACTTTCCCTCCCGCGTGGCGGAGATGGACACGGATGCGGACGTGATCGCCGTCTTTGGCGGCACCAACGATTTCGGCCATGGGGACGCACCCTTCGGTACGTTTTCCGACCGTTCCGCAGACACCTTCTGCGGCGCGCTCCACGTGCTGTTCACGTCCCTGCTGGAGAAGTACCCCGAGGCGACCATCCTGGTCATGACACCCCTGCACCGCAGCGGCGAGGATGTGCCCAACATGCACGGCAGGGTGCTCAAGGACTATGTGGACATGATCCGCCGCGCGGCGGAGTATTACAGTCTGCCGGTGCTCGATTTGTTCGCGGAGAGCGGCATCCAGCCCGCCGTGCCGGTGATGAAGGAGAAATACATGCCCGATGGGCTCCATCCCAACGACGCAGGGCACGCCATCCTGACGGACAGAATCGCCAAATTCATCATGAATCTATAAAGAAAGAAGGAGGTAATGCGCATGAGCCAGATCAAGATATTCGATACCACATTGCGTGACGGCGAGCAGTCCCCCGGCTGCTCGATGAATCTGAAGGAAAAAATCGAGGTGGCGCGCTGCCTGGAACGTCTGAAGGTGGACGTCATCGAGGCTGGCTTTGCCATCGCCTCCCCCGGTGACTTTGAATCGGTGCAGACCATCGCCCGCACGGTGAAGGACTGCTCCGTGGCTTCCCTCGCCCGGGCGACGGTCAAGGACATCGACTGCGCCTGGGACGCGGTGAAGGACGCATCCGACCCCCGCATCCACCTGTTCATCGCCACCTCGCCCCTCCACATGGAGTACAAGCTGAAAATGACCCCCGACCAGGTGCTGGAACGCACGGCGACCATGGTCGCCCACGCAAAGAAGTACGTGAGCAACATCGAGTTCTCCTGCGAGGACGCGACCCGCTCCGACGTGGAGTTCCTCATCCGGGTGGTTGACCTGGCCATCAAGAACGGCGCGACGGTCATCAACATCCCCGACACCACCGGCTACACCACGCCCGATGAAATGCGCAAAATGATTGAGGACATCATGGCGGGCGTGCCGAACAGCGACAAGGTGGAGTTCTCCGTCCACTGCCACAACGACCTGGGCATGGCCACCGCCAATGCGCTGGGCGGCGTGCTGGGCGGCGCGCGCCAGATTGAATGCACCATCAACGGCCTGGGCGAACGCGCGGGCAACACCTCCCTGGAGGAGGTCGTGATGGCGATGCACACCCGCCCGGACATCTTCACCCAGCACGACTGCCGCATCGACACCACCCAGATTTTCCGCGCCTCCAAGACGGTGTACAACATCATCGGCCAGAGTGCGCCGCTGAACAAGCCCATCGTGGGCGTGAACGCCTTCCGCCATGAGAGCGGCATCCACCAGCACGGCGTGCTGGCGAACAAGAAAACCTACGAAATCCTCACCCCCGAAAGCGTGGGCGTAGTGATTGACAACAT
>JAQXLU010000097.1 GCA_029012285.1 Clostridiales bacterium
GGGACAGCTGCTCCACGTAGAGGTAGCCGAGGGTCTGATAGGTCAGCCCGATGGGGGTGCGGGCATGCTGCTTTTCCAGCAGGGCCACGCCCTTGTCCAGCTGGCCAGTCTTGGCGCAGCAGGCGGCGTAGTCCACAAAGAGCTGGCTCTTGCGGTCAGGGGTGAGGTCGGGGGCCTTTTGCGCCTTGAGCAGCAGGGCCATCGCCTCCTCATAGCTGCCCTCGCGGATGAGCAGCAGTGAATAGCCCAGCATCGGCCGGGCCTCCAGCAGTCCCTTGTCCATGGCCTCCTGGTAGAGCCTCTTCGCCTTTTCAGTATCGCCCTTGGTGTGGGCGCGCAGGGCCATGTTGGCCTTCAGGCTTGCAACAAATCCCATCTTCACATACTCCTTTTATTGGCCTGACAGTCGCCCTCGGCTCGTTCGGCCTTGCGGCGCAGCCTGTCATAACGGTATTGTAACGCATTTCTTTCCGCTTGTACAGCGCTATCCTCAAAAAAACTTGGCTCAGCCAGACGAATCATCGCCTGGCGCACCATGTCCAGGGCGGCAGCGTAGTCGCGCTCGGTGTGCTCGTAGTGCTTGGCCAGCTCCACATAGGGGGTCACGCCCCCCTCCCGGCGGCGGATCATCCCTTGCCACACGCGCACGGCTTCCGCCTTTTCGCCATTGCGGCGGTAGCTCGTCGCCAGGCGGCTCTGGGAGGCCGCGTGCATCGCGCCGCCCGCCAGCTGGTAGCAGCGGCGCGCCTCCTGGGGGTGGGAGAAGCGATCCAGCGCCACGCCCATGGAGTACACATCCTCGTCAAAGCGCAGCTGCTCGGGGTTTTCGTACATGCGGCACATGTGGCAGAGCAGGTTTTGCAAGCTGACGACGTCCTGCTCGTTGTGGTCAAGCACATCGTCCAGCAAGCTGAAATCGCCGTTTTTCAAATAGGAAAAGAACCTTTCAGGCACCTGTGCGCCGGGGAGGTCGTCCACGCGGGGGATGCCCAGCAATGCCTCCTCCAGATTGGCGAGGTTGCATTTTTGCAAGCGGAGCTTCCACACGCGGCGGGCGATGTGCAGCAGGTCGATGTGAGGCTTGTCCAGGCAGTCGGTACGGATGCGGTTCATGATGAAGCGGTTCTTGAGCAGCGGCAGGTCGAAGGTCTTGCCGTTGAAGGTGCACACCACGTCGAAGCCCTCGGCAATGCGGACGATCTCCTCCAGCAGGAAGATTTCCTCGGGGTAGTCCCGCATGACGAGCTGGCGCACATGGAATTTCTCCCCCCGCTGATAGCCCAGCCCCACCTCGAAGGCCACCGTGCCCGCGCCCGCAAGGCCAGTCGTTTCGGTGTCCAGGTAGAGGATGCGCTCATGGGCAAAACGTTCGGGCATCTCGTCTCCCTGCATGAGCATCACGGTTTGGCGCCGGATGGGGTAATCGGAGGGGGTGTGGATGGTTTCGGTGCGCCAGCAGTCGGTAAAGGCGCGCTGCTCCTCCGCCTGGGTGGGGGTGACGGTCACCTTGACCTTCGGCTTCTCGATGGCCTTGAGCTTGTCGCGCAGGTTCATCCGCAAGCCTCCTTTCACGCGCAATCGGGGGAATCAACGGTTCAGCGCCGTCAACAGCTCCAGGGCGGTTTTTTTGCCATTGTGCCCAATCTCTCCCATTGGCCCGGCGCAGCTCGGGCAGCCGAAGGGGCAGGTGCAATCCGTCACGATTTGCAGCGCCTGTTCCAGCAGCAGCTGCTGCATGCCGTAGGCCTTCTGGCTCAATCCCACGCCACCGGGGCAATTGTCGTAGAGGATGATCGTCGGCTTGTTGGTGATGGGCGACTTCACCTGATAGAGCACCGCCACGTCCTGGGGGGCGCACATCAGGCTCAGGGGCGCGACGATACGCAGCAGATTGGTCACGCCCAGCATGCCGTTTTTAAGGGTGTCAGAGTCATACCGTGCCGCCAACTCGTCCGGCAGCGTCCACCACATGGCGGCGGTGTGCATGTCCGTTTCCGGCAGCCGCACATGGCCAAAGCCGAGGGTCTCGTGGGTGTCGAACTTGATCTTCTTGAACATCGTCACCAGCGTGGACACCCGCACCTCGCCCAGGCCGCGGTGCACGCCGTTGCGCTCATCCTCCCGCTCGATGTCCAGCAAGGACAGCGTGACGTTCAGATCCGCGTCGGTATAATACCCGGTGTCCACCTGGCGGATGAAGGCCTTGCAGGCATCGAAATCCAGCTTTTCCACCTGGTACTGCTGGGCCTCATGCATGTAGATGGCGTTCTCGTGCAACAGCATCGGCACGGTGAAACGATCCATCTCGCCAATCACGCGGTGCTTTTGCGGATTGGTGATGTCGATAATCATGAAATTTTCCTCGGCAGAGGCGCTGCGCAGGCTGATCTCACTGGCGGGGAAATCCTCCGCAGACCAGTGGTATCGCCCGTCCACATGGCGGACGATGCCTGCATCGGCGAGGTAATCCAGCAATTCGGGCGTGCCGGGGGCGTTGCCGAAGGCGTCGCCGTCCTCAAAGGGCAGCTCGAAGGCCGCGCACTTGAAGTGGCTGAGCAGGATATACAGATTATCCGGGTTAAGCAGCGCGTTTTCGGGGCTTTGGCGAAGGAAGTAATCCGGGTGGGCCACAATGTACTGGTCGATGGCTGCGGAGGATGCGACATAGAACACGATGCTCGTGCCCTTGCGGCGGCCGGCGCGGCCCGCCTGCTGCCAGGCCGAGGCGATTGTCCCCGGATAGCCGCAGAGAACGCAGGCGTCCAGCGCGCCGATGTCGATGCCCAGCTCCAGGGCGTTGGTGGAGACCACCGCGTCGATCCTGCCCGCCCGGAGGCCTTTCTCAATTTCGCGGCGCTCTGTGGGGAGGTATCCGCCGCGATAACCGCGCACCCGTCCGGCATTGCCCAGGGGATCGCGCACCAAATCCTTCAAATACTTGGTCAGCACCTCCACGGTCAATCGGGAGCGGGCGAAGGTGATGGTCTGGATGCCGTTCTTCAGCAGCATGGAGGCGATGCTGCGCGTTTCCGGGATCACGCCCCGGCGGATGCCCAGCTGGCGGTTGACCACCGGCGGGTTGTAGAACACGAAATGCCGCGCTCCCATGGGCGCACCGTTGTCATCCACCAGATGGACGCTCCGCCCGATGAGGGTTTCTGCCAATTCCTGCGGGTTGGCGATGGTGGCTGAGCACAGGATGAACTGGGGCTTGCTGCCGTAAAAATTGCACAGGCGGATCAGCCGTCTGAGCACATTGGCCAGATTGGAGCCAAACACACCGCGGTAGGTATGAATCTCATCAATGACGATATAGCGCAGGTTCTCAAACAGCTTGACCCATTTGGTATGGTGGGGCAATATGCCGGAATGGAGCATATCGGGGTTGGTTACCACGATGTGCCCCGCCTGGCGCACCGCACGCCGCGCCGCGCCGGGGGTATCGCCGTCGTAGGTATAGGTCTTGATGTCCACGCCCATGGCTTCGATCAGCTCATACAGCTCGCTGACCTGGTCGGCGCTCAGAGCCTTGGTCGGGAACAGGTAGAGCGCTCGGGCATCCTCATTTTGCAAGATGGCGGAGAGCACGGGCAGGTTATAGCACATGGTTTTGCCCGAGGCTGTCGGCGTAACGACCACCACATCCTGGCCTTCCAGCACAGCGCGTACTGCGTGCGCCTGGTGGGTATACAGCTGGTGGATTCCCCGATGATGCATAACGGGGATGAGGCGCGCGTCCAGCTGCTCCGGGAAGGGGGCATAGCGGGCCTCGCGGGGAGGCATGGTTTCCCAGCGGACGACATTGCGCATGAACAGCGGATCGGATTGAAGCTGTTGGGTGAGCTGGTCGACATTCATGGTACATCCGCCTTTCGTGATGGGGTATAGGTATTATACCGCATGTTTGTTCGCTTGTAAAGGGTGACTTGCGGGATGAAGGCGCATGGAAAACTGCAAGTCGCCATGGCACAGACACTCGATAGCATGGAAACGTCAGAAGCCGCTCAAAAGTTGCGGTAACCAAAGCTTCCAGGAGGGGATCATGGTTCAGCCATGACCGCAGTCTGATTTCTATCTGGAAAAGCGAGGTTGCGTAATTCGCCGGTCGATCATGTGCAAAAAAACTGCCTCCCGCGAGGGGAGGCAGCGCTTGATGCATGACCGTTCCTGATTACTGGGCAGCCTTGACGAGCAGCTTGAGGAAATCGCCGGTCTTGATGGTGCAGCCGGAGACCACATCGGAGTTGGCGGGCTCGCGGGCAATCACGACAGCCTCTTCCAGGGTCTTGCCGGTGATGAACTCGCAGAAGAACGCGGTCTGCTCGAACCACTCCTTACCGATGGCGGAAGCCGGGCGCATGCCGTAGCCGTCCTTGATGACGTTCTTGGTGGCGACGGGGGCGGTGATGTCAGAGGTGACCTTGCCCTGGGCGTCGAACTTCACGTTGGCCTGCACCGCGTCGATGTAGGCGGAGGTGATCACGTTGCCGTTCAGGGTGAACATGCCCACATGGGTGTACACCTGGGTCTGGCCTTCGGCTTCAGCGGTGGCGTCCTTGGACTTGGAGATGGAGGACACCTGGGTCAGCTTCAGCACGTCGGACTTCTTGGCGCCACGATGGGCAGCGTTGTTGACGGCATCCACCACGCCGGGCAGGAACTCGTTCACGGTCAGGGTGCAGGAGGCAGCCAGGTCCACGGACACGCCGTTCTCGTTCACGGCCATGCCGGAGAGCTCCTCGACGGTCTTGCCCACGCAGTAGGCGGCGAAGGCGGCAGCCTGCTCGTTCCACTCAGCGGCGATGGAAGAAGCCTTGCGCATGCCGTAGCCGTCGCCCAGCTCGTTCTTGGACAGAACCTCGGCGGTCAGGTCAGAGGTGATCTTGCCATTCTCGTCGAACTTGACCTTGGCCTGGATGTAGTCGATCACGCAGGCGGTGATCACGCCGTTGTCGTCCACGGCCACAGCGGTCAGGGGCATGTTGGCCTGGGACTGACCATCCTTGGATTTCTCCAGGGAGACCACGAAGGACAGACCGGTCTTGACAGCCACGTCTTCTTCAGCGAAGGCGGGGATGCAGCTGAGTACCATCATCAGGCACAGAGCGAGGGAGAGAATCTTGCGCATGTGTATACCTCCATTGATTTCTGCCCGCTGGGAGGAATCCCACCGGAGCAGTTTGGATGTTGAGATCATAGCATCTCAGCTTTAATACAAGATAAATGGTATATAAATAATTGTTAAGAATATTATGTATACAGATGTGTCCACATGGCGGTATGTCCACTGTGGCGATTTCAGATATGGACAAAGCAAAAATCTGCGTTTTCACCCATTTTACCCTTGTCAAAGGGGCGTATGTCAGTGTATGATAGGAAGCGACACATTTTGACCGAGGGGGAGGTGCTGCAATGGATACGGTCCTGATTGTGGATGAAGACGCGCAGGTGCAAGCCATGCTGACGAAGGTTGTCCGCAGCATCGGCCTTGCGGCGGAATGTACGAAAAGCGCTGAAAAGGCGCTGAAGCTGCTCAGTGAGCACATCTTCACCCTGATCCTGATGGATGTGAACCTATCGGGCGCGGACGGCTTTGCCACCGTGGAGGCAATCCGGCGGCAGGGGATCAAGACGCCCCTGGTCATCGTCAGCGAACGGCAGAGCGATTTCGACATCGTGTATGGGCTGGACATCGGTGCGGATGATTATATCGCCAAGTCCTTCAACCCGGTCACGCTGGGGGCGAAATTGAAGGCGCTCATCCGCCGAAGCCGCTGCGGTCATGTCGGCGCAGATCAGATGATGACCGCCGGCCCCTTCGCTTATAACGCATCCACCCTGCGCCTGTACAAGCAGGGGGTGGAGATCTCCCTGTCCTCCAAGGAAAACGCGATGATGAAGCTCTTCATCGACAACGTGAACCGCGTGTTCACCAAGGAGATGCTCTACGACCTGGTGTGGGGCGAGGCGGTGATTGACGAAAACGCCGTGATGGTCTACATCAACCGCCTGCGCCAGAAGATCGAGGACGAGCCCTCCAAGCCGCGGTTTATCCAGAACGTGCGCGGCATCGGCTACCGGTTTGTGGTTTGAAAATGAATGTGTGAAAGCCCGGCAGAGCTCATCATCTGCCGGGCTTTTCCCTTATTTGACGCGCTCCACCAGCCAGACCTTGCCGTCGGTGGCCAGGTGGAGGATGCCTTGCTCGGTGTAGTGGTACTTGATTTTGTTCTCCTTGAGCTGGGGGACGCACTCCGCGTCGTTGCTGCCGCTGGTGACCACCACCAGGCGGGGGCTGACCAAGGCGAGGTAGTTTGCGTCCAGCCGCCGGTAGCCATGGTGGGGCGCCTTCATGATGTCCGATTGCAGGGGTGTTTGCGCGGCGACGAAGCACTTCTGCCCGTCATGCTGGATGTCGCCGGGGAAGAGGATGCTGCGCTCGCCCAGCTGGAAGCGTACCACAACGGACTTATTGTTCACCCGATCCAGGTGGGAGGCCAGCGCCTGGTGTACGCTGACCTTCACGTCGCCAAAGGCAATCTCACTGCCCTCGGTGACCTGGCAGAAGGGAACGCCCAGCTCGTGCAAGTCGCTGTACACCTTGAAGCGCAGCTCGTCGCCCTCCTCGTAATCCTCCGGGAAGCCCAGGAGGAATTCCCCCGCCGGGATGGTTTTGAGCACATGGTTGAAGCCGCCGATGTGGTCCGCGTCCGGGTGAGAATTGAGCGCATAGGTCAGCTCAGTGACGCCCAGCTTGCGCAGCAGCGCGTCGGTTTCACGCCACTGGTTGCCGCCGCAGTCCAGCAGCATGGAATACTCGCCGTGGCGAATCAGCGCCGCGTCGCAGCCGTTGATCTTGGGGAAGTAAACCTCCAGCAGCGCCGTGCCCTCGGGGAAGGCAAAGCTGATGCTGGGGTCACTGATTCGGTTGATGATGATGTCCTCCTCCGCAAGCGCGGTGAGGCAGGGGAGGAACAGCAGGGCGGTCAGTAGCGCCAACCATTTGCGGAGCGTAGCCATGGGGGAGCATCCTTTCTTTTGCAGACTTGAAATTTGTAGACTTGGAATCCTTCACGGTGAGAAACGCCATTGGCATAGCGGGTAGGCGAAACGCATATGGTCTGACCAGGCACGCCATTGCCATCAGCCTTCGCAGATGTTTTCATTATATACACACGGGGTGGATGTGTCAAGGGCGGCAGGGGAGAGGGGGAGTCTGTGCAAAGGATGGACACAGCTGCGGAGGCGCATCCTTGAGGGAGCTGTCGCCGCAAGGCGACTGAGGGAGTTCGCGTGACGATGCTCCCGTACAATCCTGACACATGCCGCTCACCTGGACGACGTGTGAAAAAAATATCAGTTTAGGGCTTGACAAACCCAGCTGGCAGTGTTATCCTATCCCAGAAGTTAGATATGTCTAACTTCTATCGTGAAAAGCTTGAGGAGGGTTGCCTATGAACCTGCTGACCGCATCGCTCGGCAAGGAATACATCATCCGGCACATCGCGACCAATGACGACGAATTGAACCAGTTCCTGTTTTCGCTGGGCTGCTACACTGGCGAGCCCATCACCGTGGTGAGCCGCAGGCGTGGTCATTGTACGGTGTCCATCAAGGACGGACGTTACAGCATCGACGACCAGCTGGCCCGGGCCATTGAGGTATAAGCCCATCTGGGTAACCGAGGACAAGCTGGCCTTTTTCAACCAGGTGAGTTAGATGGTTCTAACCATGATGAAAACGGAAGGAACAAGGAGGAATCCCCGATGAGAATTGCACTGACGGGCAACCCCAACAGCGGCAAGACAACGATGTATAACGCCCTGACCGGCCAAAACGAAAAGGTCGGCAACTGGGCTGGCGTGACCGTGGAACGCAAGGAGCATGCGGTCAGGCGGGCCTTTTGCGGCGCGCAGGAGGAGATCATCGCCGTGGATCTGCCCGGCGCGTACTCGATGTCTCCCTTCACCAGCGAGGAGAGCATCACCAGCCAGTATGTGCGCAACGAGCACCCGGATGTGATCATCAACATCGTCGATGCCACCAACCTCAGCCGTAGCCTGTTCTTCACCACGCAGCTGCTGGAGCTGGGGATCCCCCTGGTCGTCGCCCTGAACAAGGCTGACGTGAACGAGCGTAAGCACACCAGCATTGATACCCTTGCGCTGTCCACCGCGCTGGGCTGCCCCGTGGTGGACACGGTGTCCACCAGTCAGGAGGGCCTGGCGGAGGTCGTCAAGGCGGCCGTTGGCCAGGTTGGCAAGCAGCCCCGGCCGCCGTATCAGCACAGCCAGGTGGACATGACCGACCGCGCCGCCGTGGAAAGGGCCGACCGGGCCCGCTTCGCCTATGTGGGCAGCCTGGTCAAGCAGGTGGAGCAGCGCAGCATCCGCACCTCCGAGCGGAATCGCCAGGATCAGCTGGACGCGGTGCTGACCCATCCCGTGGCGGGGTTGCTCATCTTCGCGGCGGTGATGTTCTTCGTGTTCTGGTGCTCCCAGTCCTTTCTCGGGCCGCTGCTGGCGGATACCCTCACGGCTTGGCTGGAGGCCTTCCAGGGCTTTGTGGACGCGCGCGTCGCCGGGAGCAGCGCGATCCTGCACACCCTGCTGGTGGATGGTGTGATTGGCGGCGTGATCGCCGTGGTGGGCTTCCTGCCCCTGGTGATGGTCATGTACTTCCTCATTGCGCTGCTGGAGGACTGCGGCTACCTGGCCCGCGCAACGGTGGTGATGGCGCCACTCTTCCGGAAGGTGGGGCTGAGCGGCAAGTCGGTGATTCCCTTCATCATGGCCACGGGCTGCGCCATCCCGGGGGTGATGGCCTGCCGCACCATCCGCAACGACCGGGAACGCCGCGCCACGGCGATGCTGGCGCCCTTCATGCCCTGCGGGGCCAAGCTGCCGGTGATTGCGCTCTTCGCCGGCGCATTCTTCGCTGACAGCCCCTGGGTCAGCCCGCTGATGTACTTCGCCGGCATCGTGATGATCCTGCTGGGGGCGCTCATCATCAACGCCGTCACCGGCTACCGGGCGCGGACCTCCTATTTCATCATGGAGCTGCCCGAATACAAGGCGCCCTCGCTGCGCCGCGCGTGCCGGGCGATGCTCTCCCGCGGGTGGGCGTACATCGTCAAGGCGGGCACCATCATCTTGCTGTGCAATACCCTGGTGCAGGTGACGCAGATGTTCGACTGGTCCTTCCGCTTGGTGGAGGATGGCGCAGCGGATACCTCCATCCTGGCGAGCATCGCGGGCCCTGTGGCCTATGCGCTGATTCCCATCGTGGGCTACCATGCCTGGCAGCTGACGGCAGCGGCCTTCACCGGCCTTGTTGCAAAGGAGAACGTGGTGGGCACCTTGGCAGTGTGCTATGGCATCTCCAGCCTGATTGACACCCAGGAGCTGGCCCTGGCCGAGGGCGCGGGGACGCAGGTCGCCACCATCATGGGCCTGACGAAGGCCGCTGCCCTGGCCTACCTGATGTTCAACCTGTTCAGCCCGCCCTGCTTCGCGGCCATCGGCGCGATGAATGCCGAAATGAAGAGCGCCCGGTGGCTCTGGGGCGGCATCGCCCTGCAGCTGGGCATGGCCTACACCGTGGCATTCCTGGTTTACCAGCTGGGGACGCTTCTAACCACCGGCCAGGTGGGTGCGGGCTTCCTGCCCGGGTTGATGGGCGTGCTGGCGATGGCGGCAGCCCTGACTGGCATCATATTTCGCAACAGCCGCCGTATGAAGGCAAAGGCCCTGCTCAAAGCAAAGGAGGCACACACATGATGGATTTTCTGCTGATATTACTCCTGTTGCTCATCGTGGGCGGCGCGGGCTACTATATATGGAAGCAAAAGAAGCGCGGTCAGCGCTGCATCGGTTGCCCCTGCGGCGGACAGTGCGCCGGGCGCTGCGCCTGCCATCCGGATGAGCCCCAGGCATGACAGACAGAACGCCTCCTGTCGCAGCTTTCGCGTTGCAACAGGAGGCGCTTTCGTTTTGATGGTTGTGGGCGGGAAGCGCCCCGCTTTTACAGGAATCCGCGCCGTTTGGCCTCTGCCATGAGCGCGGGCTGTATCTCAGGATAGGTGAGCGCTTCGGGCGTGTCCTGGAACGGACACACCTCTGCGATCTCGCTGTGAATATCGCCATAAGCCCCCACATCCGCCATGCACAGCAGCCCCAGGCTGTGGGGCGTGCCGCCTTGGGCATACGCGCTGTACCAGCAGATGGGGGTGATGGCGAAATCCACCGCGCCGGTTTCCTCCCGCAGCTCGCGGGCGGCAGCTTCCAGGGCGGTTTCACCTGCTTCCACGTGTCCGCCGGGGATTTCCCAGGTGCTTCGCGCCCGGTGGCGGCACCAAAGCAGCTGCCCATCGTGCCGAGCCAG
>JAQXLU010000098.1 GCA_029012285.1 Clostridiales bacterium
GTTCTATGAACGCGATGGTCAAGTGATCATTGCGCCAGTAACCCCCTCTTCTCTGGCAGAAGCCCAGGCTGCCGCAGCCAGACAGCACGTCTATACGCTGGACGAAATCCGCGAGATAGCAGTCCCGATAGCGAAGCGGCATCAGCTCCGACAGCTGAGGCTGTTCGGCTCCTATGCCCGTGGCGAAGCAACAGCGCAGAGCGATTTGGATTTTTGGGCAGACGTTCCTGACGGCTTTGGCATGTTCCAAATGAGCGCTCTTCAGGATGACCTGGAAAATGCCTTCCACAAGCAGATTGATGTAGTCACACCGGGCATGCTGGATGATTCGCTATCCACCGATCTGGCACGGAACATGATGGAAGATGAGGTGATTCTGTATGGCCTCAGCAAATGAAGCACAGATAGATTTGCCCTGCACGTAAAGTGTTCTGCGACAAACTGAATATCGAGTGATTCTGCACCGGAGATGAACCGCTATTCTGAGAAAGTGGTCTCATCCCCGGTTTACTGCACGAATCCCGTGCCCAGAATGAATGCCGAACAAATCTTACTCATCAAAGCGGGGATCACGGCACAGCTTTTCCAGCTGCCTGTCCTGTGCCGCTCGGTTCTCGTGCTGCGTCGCAGCTTCCTCCAGCATGCCGAGCACGTACGCCATCAGCTCATCCATCTCCTCACTGCGAAGAACAATGCAGGATGAAGCAGCCGGCAGTGAACACCCCGAAGTGCACCTCCTATCAAGGTGCCTGATCAGATCACTGAAACGCATCCGCATGGAAAGCGTATTGAGCAGGCAGTCGCTCTTGCCGAGCACAGTGAGCATGTGTGAGCGTTCCTCATCATTCCGGAAGCCCAGAATGCAATACGACTTCCCCTTGGCGTTGTTATAGGAATACATCTGCATGGTGCTGCCGTCCCTCCTTAATGGATGTTCCGTTTCGCAGCCTTGCGCTTGCGGATCAGCCCGACCGTGCCGCTGATGACCATCAGAGCAATCCCAGCCCACATGACGCCTGTCACAGCCATGTTCACACCGGTCTGGATCACAGTGTAGTTGACCAGCTTCCGCATCTCCTGCGGGATGGTGAACGCCTCGTCCACCTTCAGCTGAATCACCTCGCCGGTGATGCTGTACCCTTCCAGCGATTCAATCTCGCGGATGGTGAAAGTGCCTCGGCTCAGGCCGGTCACATGAACAATGCCATCCTTGCCGGACACGAAGGTTCCGACTTCCCGGTGGTTGGCATCCTCCAGCCGGAACTTCACGCCTTCCAGCGGCGCTCCGGAGCTGTCCACCTTGAGGAACTCGTAGTGATTCGGGATGTTGACGCACAGAATCGGTTCAGGCGTTTTCCAGTCGCTGCCCGCATGAATGCGGATGTCCTCCATCGGGCAATAGCCCTCGGGCGTTGCCTCCTCACGAATGATCCAGTCACCGTAGTCGAAACGGCTGAAGCAGAATACGCCGTCCTTGTCGCTGATAGCGGTTTCCACCTTCTCCATGGTGTACGCATCATACAGACTAAATGGAATGCCGTGCATGGGTGTGCCGGAGGTATCGACCTTGATGCAGGTAATCTTCTTCTCCTGATTGACCACCGTGGCAAGGGGTTCCTCACTGTTGGTATAGCCCTCGTCGAGGGTGACATGGATCGCATCCTGGTTCAAAAGATACCCTTCGGGAGCTGTCATCTCGCGGATGGTGTACTTGCCATACAGCACCCCCACAAACCGCACCATACCTTCCGCGTCAGAAATAGCGGTCATGACCAGCTTATCTGCCTCGTCATACAGGCCGAATACCGCACCGGGTAGTGCAGTTCCGTACTGATCCACCTTGCGGAGCAGAATCTCCGTCGGGCAGTTCACCAGTTCTGCCAGCGGATCCTCCTGATTGACAAAGCTGCCGTCCAGTGTGATCGGAATCCTGGTGAAGTCGTTCACATAACCGGGCAGCGGCTTTGTTTCCTGAATGAAATAGGTGCCATAGGGAATCATCTCAAAGTTCACGCTCCCCGCCGCGTCCGATACGGAAGAAGCCTGCAAGCTGCCATCCTCCCGGAACAGGCCGAATGCAACGCCTTCCAGCGGCTCGTGCTGCTGATTCACCTTTTTCACTGAAACCCGCGTATAATCATCCGCGACTGCTGTCTGCCCTGTCACTGTGCCGTCCTCATGAACCGTGAATGTCAGCTCCGTGGTGCACAACGCATACCCCTCGGGCGCAAGCACCTCGCGGAAGGTATAGATGCCGGACACCGCAGGGAAGGCGGGCAGATACCCGTCCTCACCGGTGTAGTCCCGGCAGACGATCTCGCCAGCACTGTTCCTGACCTCAATCAGCGTGTTGGGCAGATAATCGGAACCGGTCAGGTCGGTTTTGGCAATTCTGACATCCGCATGGATGATCTCATTGCGGACGGGGGCTTCCACCTCTATCGCAATCTCGTGATTCCCGGTGCGATAAGCATCCGAAATCTGTACAGGAAGCAGCGTATCATCCACCAGCCACCCGGCCGGAGCGGACAGCTCCCTGACATAGTAGCTGCCATGGGGAAAGAAGCCTTCAAAGATCACTGCTCCATCCTCTCCGCTGACTGCCGTGGCAATCAGGGAGTCTGTGGGCAGCGCACCCTCGGGATATCTGATTCCGCTGCTGTTGTACAAGCCGAACACACACCCGGCACCGGGTTCGCTGGTGATGACGGAATAAACCAGGCCCTTCTCATCCACAACGGTTGAGATGACCTCCTTCTCCTTGTGCAGGGTCATCCGTACGGGAACAAGCCTGTTCGCAGCGCAGATGGTCACACTGACTACCGGCGTATGCTGATCCTTGGCTGCCAGCACCACATCGAAGTGGGTATTGTCAACGGCATATCCGGCGGGCGCGGATACCTCCGTCACCCGGTAATGCCCCAGGTGCAAGAGCCGGGACTGGGCAGCGGCATTTGCGGTGGTGGTCACCGTGTCCGCCAGCTCTCCAGCAGTGAACCAGTTCGTGCCGTCCTTGCCAGTCATATCCTCCACGGCCCGGATTTCAAAGACAGCGCCCTCCAATGCACCCTCATCGTAGAGCGGGGTATGTACCATCAGGCCGTTGGCATCCTCATGCGCATCGAAGCCAACCAGCACAGGCCCTCTCTTGTCAATCCGGATCATGCCCTTGATGGGCGTGTTGGGAACGGTCAGCTCCTGCACCGCCTCGGAGGCTTCCGCCATCGCCATAACGGAAAGGCTCATGACAATCAGCAGGAGGAAGATCAGAAGCGGCAGCCGCCTCATGCGTTTCATATTCATCGGCACCTCATTTCTCCGATCCACGGATATGGAAAGGGGCAGCAGATTGCTCCGCTGCCCGAATCCGTCAGTCGTTTTCAGTGTTCTCTGCAGCAGGTGCAGCCTCTGCGGGGATCTTCACCGTCACAGAGGAGTCCTCGTCCAGATAATCATCCGGGACGCTGGTTTCTTCGATGCGGTATTCGCCCCAGGTCAGCAGGGGCGTTTCGGCGACGCCGTTCTTGTCCGTGGTCAGGACTGCCACAATCTCTCCGTCGCCCTCGCCATTGTGGGAAGGCAGGCCGGAAATGCGGGTTACCGTAAATACCGCGCCGGGCAGACCGTTGCCGGTTTCGCTGTCCGTTTTGTGGATGCGGATCCTGCCCTGAATCGGCTGGTTGGTCACGGTACGGGTTACAATTTCGTCCATGCCCACGGGGATTTTCTCGCTCCACAGCACATCCTCATAGCCGGTGGGGTTAGCGTGCTCACGCACGATGTAGTCGGCGGGGAACAGGTCAGGTGACTCCGCAAAGCCCTGCGCGTTGGTGGTCATGGTGGCAACCAATTCTGCCGCATTCCCCTTGGCATCCACCGCATAGATGTCAAACTGAACACCGGCAATCGGGTGATTGTCCAGTACGTCCTTCTTCGTGATCTGAATCCTACCGGGCGCATCCTCATTGACCACCGTCGCCAGGATGGTTGTGGGGTTGACATAGGTATCGTCCACCGTCACCTTCCATTCCTCCATGGAGGGATGATAGCCATAGGGCGCGCTGATTTCCCGGATGGTGTATTCGCCATACGCCATCTGCTGGAACAGCACGGAGCCATCCGCAGCGGAGGTCACCTCCT
>JAQXLU010000099.1 GCA_029012285.1 Clostridiales bacterium
CCGCAATGTGTATGCCCTGACCCTGAACGACGGCTACGGCGATGTGCTTTCAGCCCAGGTGAAGTATGAAGCGCCGCTATCCGCCTACGCTGCCTTTGTGCCGGAGGCTCCCGCCGCGTATGAGCCCGGCTCTGTGACCTTTGGCGGCTGGTATCTGAACCCCGAGTGCACCGGTGATGCCTTCCTGCTGGAGAAACACGCTATGCCCGCGGAGAACATCATCCTCTACGCCCGGTGGACGCCCGTGTACCACACGGTGTCCTTTTACCTCACCCGGGAGGACATGGAAAACGGCGTAGCGCTGGGGGCGTCCCACCCCGACCTCACTGTGCCCCATGGCGCGAAGGTCGATGCGTTGCCGGAGGAGCCCGTCCATGGCAGCTACACCTTTGTGGGCTGGTTCTACCTCGAAAATGGCGTGGAAAAGGCCTTCGACTTTGCCAACATGCCCATCCGCCGGGACTTGCAGGTGTATGCCAAGTGGAGCTCCAATGTGCTCAAGCAATACACGGTGACCTATCAGGCGGAGGACACGGGCGAGGCGGTGGCGGAACCCACCGTGGGCAGCGCGCTGGCGGGCTCGACCAAGACCTTCCTCGCCAAGGGCGGCGCGGAGCTTTATCCTGATTGCCAAATGGGGTACTTCCCCCGGGTCAGGAGCCACTCCATGACCATCGACATTGCCGATGACGCGGATAACGCCTATACCTTCTGGTATGTCCAGCGGGACGCGGTGCCCTACACCGTGCGGTATGTGGATGCGGAAAGCGGTGAGCCCGTGGCCGAAGCGAAGGTCGTCCCCGACAACCGCAAGGCCGTGGTGACGGAGAACTTCCTCCCGGTCAGCGGCATGATGCCCGATGCGTATCAGAAGCGCCTGGTGGTCGTGGCGGACAGCGAGGACAACGAGCTGATCTTCTACTACACCCGGGACACCGTCCACGCCTACTACAAGATCACCCACTACACCCAGGATGTGGACGGCGTGTCCTGGACGGAATACGCCAGCTCCCAGGCCATCGGCGACATCGGGACGGTCTACACCGCCCAGCCGCTGAGCATCCCCGGCTTTACCTATGACCCTGCGGTGGTCGGGACGCTGGCGGAGGCTGAGCTGACGGCCAACGGGCTGGAGCTCCGGCTGTACTATACCCGCAACCGCTATCCCTATGTGGTGCATCACTACCTGCAGGGCACTGCCACCCCCGTGGCGGAGGACGAGGGCGGCACGGCCTGGTACGACAGCGTGCTGTCCCGCAGCGCCCATGATGATCTGCCCGACCATACGCCCCTTGCGCCCACCGAGCAGTCCCTGCTCATCCGCATGGAGGAAGGGGAGGAAGCCGCGTTGAATGTGCTGACCTTCTTCTACGCGGAAAGGACGGCGACCCTCCGCTATGAGGTGGTCGGGCCGTCGGGCTGCGGCGAGGTGAACCGTGCAGAGGAGTCCGTCCCGGTGCGCACGGGCATCCCCCAGGGTGCGACCCCCATCGCGGACGACGGCTTCCGCTTTGCGGGCTGGTACCTGGACGCAGCCTGTACCCAGCCCGTCCCTGCGGCCTGGGTGGATGGCGAAAACCATCTGACGCCAGCCAAGGACGGTGCGGCCTGGCAGGATGCGACCTACTACGCGGCCTTCACCTATAGCCTGACCACCTTGACCATCGTGAAGCAGGGCATGCAGGAGGCTGACGCGGGGCAGAGCTTCCTCTTCCGCGTGGCGGGATCGGGCCTTCCGGCTGACGGATTGCAAATCGCCATCCGCGGCAACGGCAGCGAAACCATCAGCGGCTTGACCGTGGGCGCGACCTATACCGTCACTGAGGAGGAAGGCTGGTCCTGGCGCTATACCGCCCAGGGCGCGCAGCAGATCACCCTGACCCCCGGGGGTAACACGCTGACGGTGCGCAATACCCGCGACCAGCCCTCCTGGCTGAGCGGTGACTGCTATGCGGAGAACACCTTTGTCCCCGGAGAGACCAAGGAGGCGGACAAACAATGAAGCTAAGACGACTCGCAAGCGCTGGGACGCTGCTCGCCTTGACGCTGCTCTTGCTGTGCGGGGTGCGCGGCACGACAGCCTACATCGTGGCTTCCTCCGCCACGCTATATAACACGTGCACGCCGGGAACTGTCACCAGTACGGTGGAGGAGCGCTTCGACGGCACGGTCAAGACGGACGTGTGCATCCGCAACACTGGGAATGTCAGCGCCTATATCCGGGCCGCTATCGTGGTGACCTGGAAGGACGCACAGGGTCGCACAATGCCCGAAAGCCCCGTCGTACCGGACGATTACACCCTGTCCCTGGGCGCGGGCTGGACGCAGGGCAGCGACGGATACTATTATTACAGCGTGGCTGTGGCCCCGGGCGATACGACGGGCAACCTGATCGACCGCTGCATTCAAACGCGCTTCGACCCGGACGGACGGCGGCTCTGCGTGGAGGTGCTTGCCTCCGCCATCCAGGCTGTGGGCATGGGGGCGGACAGCGTGCAGGAGGCCTTCGCCCAGGCAGCGCAGTAAAGGAGGCGCACGATGAAAAGACGCTGGCTTCTTCTCCTGACCCTGTTCATGGCGCTGCTGTGCAGTGCCGCCGGAGCCTCCTCCCAGGTGTCCTTCGAGGGCGGCGCGGAGCGCTTCGTGTTCCTGCCGGGGTCGGAATATTCTCCAAGCGACCTGTTTGAGGGCTTCAAGAACGTGCTGCCCGGTGATGTGCTCACCCAGCGCATCACCATCCGCAACGACAGCGCGGGGGCGGTGCGCATCTACCTGCGCGCTGAGCCGGTGGATGAGGGCGACCGCGCACTGCTGCGCCAGCTGCGGCTGCGAATCGAGGACCCTCATGGCGTGGTGTCCGACGCGGCGATTTCGGGCGGGGGGCAGCTGGCGCAGCGCACACTTCTGGGCACCTTTGGGCGTGGCGGCTCCACCGAGCTGCTGCTCACCCTCACCGTGCCCATTGAGCTGGACAACGCCTTCATGGACGCGATGGGTACAGTCGCGTGGACCTTCGTGGCGGAGGAGGTGGTGGAGGACGACTCCCCCCACACCGGCGACGATTTCAACCTGGCCGGCTGGCTGGCGGCGGCGGGCGTTCTCCTGGTGGCCATCTGCCTGTCCGCGTGGCGGCTGAAGCGCAAAAACTGATACAGAGGCCGGGGATGGACGCCGGCCTCTTTTTGTGAGGGTAATATGACAAAAAAGCATGCAAAACGCGGCAATTCTGTTTGGACGCTGATTCTCCTCCTCCTGCTGCTCGCGCTGGTGGCGGTGTGCGTGTACATCATCTGGCAGCTGCTCCAGTACCGCCTGGGCGAAAGTTATTACGACGGTTTGCGCGTCGCTATCGTGTGCAGGGGGCGGATGTTGATATGAAGCCTTTCCTGGCCTGGCTGCTCCTGCTGCTGCTCCTGCTGTCCCCGTGCTCCTGCCCTGCGGAGGGCACGGATGCCCCGCTTGGCCTGCATGACGCGCAGCGCAGCGTGGTGGCGGCGCTGACCTCCGATGAGGTGCATGCCCTGGTGGACGCGATGTTCGCAGCTGCCGCCGGGGTGACGGAGACGGAGGAAATCGCCCTGTGGAAGACCCTTGACACCCCGGAGGCCCGCGCCAGTCGCAGCGCCGCAAACGCTGCATACCGGGCTTGCACGCTGCCCTGGCTGCTGTTGGCCTGCGCCCCCGAGGACGCCGTCTTATCTGACGAAAGCGTGGCCTGCCTGATCGAGGTTGCCATGGATGCCATGCACGCCAACCCCCAGGGAAGGGCCTTCCTGGACGATCTGCGCGCCCTGGGCGCAACGGACAGCCTGGGCTGCATGGCGGTGATGCAAGCGGTCTTTCAGCGCTGGCTGGCGGAGATCGACCCCCACAGGCTGAGCGCCATCAACCCCGACTACCAGGGCTGGCTCCATGCCCCGGGCACCCCCATAGATTACCCCGTGGTGCAGGGCAGGGACAACAGCTACTACCTGTCCCACCTCTTTGATGGCACGCTCAACAAGGCGGGCACGCTTTTCATGGACTGGCGCAACCTGCCCGGATTCCGCGACCCGAACACACTGATCTACGGCCACCACATGCGCAGTGACGCCATGTTCCACCGCCTGCCCAGGTACGCTGAGCCGGGCTATTTCGACGCGCACCCCTTCCTGCTGGCGGTGAGTTTGGATGCGGTGACGGTGGTGGAAATCCTGGCGGCCTATGTCACCGACGGCAGCGACCCCTGCTACGACATCGCCATCTCCGACGAAGCCGACATGCGCGGCTTTGTCACGGCGGCTGTGGAGAAATCCGACTTCGCCGCCCATGTGGAGATCGACTGCGCCCGGGATCGTCTGCTGACCCTCTCCACCTGCGCCTACGATTTCCCAGGGGCGCGCTACATCGTGATCGGGCGGCTCAGGCAGGCGGGGGAGCTTCCACCTTGCAGATGATGGTTGCAGGGCATCGCCCATTGTGGTACAATCAGGATGGATGCGCCAGCATCCCAAATCGCCAATGAAGGAAGTTCTACCATGCTGAAAAAGCCGTATGCGCTGCTGCTATGCCTTGTGTGCCTGCTTCTGCCCCTCGCAGCCCGCGCCCAGGACGGGCAGGCCATCGTGATCAATGAGATCATGGCCTCCAATGGCATGTATGAAAAGGAAAAGAGCTATGATTGGGTCGAATTGTACAACCGGAGTGCACAAACCGTGGATCTGAGCGGCTGGCGGCTCTCCGACGGCAAGAAGAACCTGGCGAAATTCGTCTTTCCCAAGGGCACGAAGCTCAAGCCGGGCGGCTATCTGACCGTCTACTGCACCGGGGAGGAGGATGTAGCCCCGGGCACGTCCTCAACCTTCTATGCGACCTTCTCCCTGAAGGCGGAGGGGGAAACGCTTTATCTGTCCGATGCGGCAGGGGAGCGCGTGCAAACCCTCGAATTCCCCCGCCAGTACGGCAATGTCAGCTGGGGACTGCCAAGCGGCTTTGCCGGAGTACCCACCGCGGCGGATTACGGCTACCTCGCCCACTTTAGCCGCGCGAAGCAGAACGACCCCGTGGTGTATTCCACCCGAACGGAGGAGCCGGCGCTGCTGACCGTCGGCGGTTTCTACGGGGACGGCGTGACCGTCCAGGCTTCCTGCCCCGAGGACGCTGTGCTGCGCTACACGACGGACGGCGAAACCCCGGATGAGGCATCCCTTGCGTTCCCGCAGGAGGGACTGGCGATTGCAAAGACCACCGCGCTGCGCATCCGCGCCTTCCGGGAAAATGAGGTGCCCTCCGTCACCGTCAGCGCGACCTACATCGTGGAAAGCGAGCAGCTGACCCCCATCGTCTGCCTGACCACGGACGACAAATACCTGTTCAACAAGCAGACCGGCGCGCTGGTCAAGGGCACGGGCGAGATCCCCAACTACGACAAGGAGCTTGAATACCCGGTCAACATCGAGTACTACAATGCCCAGGGTGTGTGCGAGATCAACCAGATGGGCACCTTCACCGCCTCGGGGCACAGCGCCCGGCAGAACGTGCAAAAGTCCATCGCGCTCTACGCCCGCAAGCCCTATGGCAAGGACAGCTTCGCCTTCAACCCCTTCCCGACCAGGGATTACACCGAGTACCACGCCCTGCTGCTGCGCGCGGCGAATTCCGACTTCTCCGCCACCCGGCTGCGGGACATCGTCGCATCCTCTCTGGCGGAGGGGCAGGGGATTCTCTACCAGGATCATGTGGTGATCCAGGTGTACATCAACGGACAGTACTGGGGCCACTACAACCTGCGGGAGAAGATCAACAAGTACTTCGTGGCTGCCTACGAGGGCGTGAGCGAGGAGGAGGACATCGACAGGATTGACATCCTGGCCCGCACCGGCACCGACCGCTTCACCCAGCACGGGGACAACGCCGACTGGCTGGAGCTGGCGGATTTCTGCAAGAAGAACGACCTCAACATCCCCGAAAACCTGGCCTATGTCGAGCAGCGCCTGGACATCGACAGCCTGTTCACCCACGCGGCCTATGAGATCATCCTGGGGAATGTGGACTTCACCAACGTGCGCGTCTACCGCGTGCCCGGCGGCAAGTGGAAGTATCTGCTCTTTGACGTGGAGGCCTGCTGGCGTGGCCTGGACAAGACCCCGCTGGAATACTACATCAAACCTGTTTCCGGCAAGATTCAGGGTTTCCGCCACGAGCCGCTCAATGCTCTGTTGGCCGTGCCGGAGTACAAGGACAAGTTCCTGCGCCGCGTGGCAGAACTGCTGGACACGGTGTTCGTGTGGGAGAACGTCGAAGCTCATTTCGACGCGGTCATTGCCCAGCTTGAGCCCATCCTGCCGCGCCACATCGACCGCTGGCACAACATGAAGCTCAAAAACTGGCAGACCAACATCACCGCCACCAAATACTACGCCCGCGTGCGCCCCAAGAAGATTCCCGAGCTGCTCCAAAAGGCCATGAAGCTGACCAACGCCGAGGTGGAAGCCTACTTTGGCGACGTGCTGCGCAAGATGGAAGTGACCAACGCGAAGTAACGCTCCCAACGCTGTGCATCAATATGCGCGGCGTTTTTGTGACCCGATGCTTCGCTTTCCACCCGGGGAACACCAGCTTTCCGTCACCCGTTGACGCGGACACTGCTTCCCGGGGGAGATACTCCCGCGGTCAGCGAGCAAGCTCGATGCCAGCCCCTCGGGGGAGGGCTATTTCCTCAGCCTCCACCACGCGGAGCCAGCTCCCTCGGGGAGGGAGCCTTTGGGATTGCTGGAAGCCCTGTTGGGATTGGGGGCGCAGTAACTTTGGCTCCTGCGTAGAGGAAACTGTCGCAGTAAGGAGACTGAAGGAGTAACCTGCGGTAGCTGTCATGTTGCGGTATGGCTTCCATCTATCTTGCGGGGGCGTGTTGCTGTGTTCGACCCTTTTGGGGCAGTTTTGGCTGTTTCGCGAATCTTTGATTCGCGAAAGGCGCATGGGGCGCTTTTCCGGCTGCGGCCGGGGGTCTCCGACGGCCAGGGGCGCTGCCCCTGGACCCCGCAAGGGCCTTAGGCCCTTGACCCATTTTCGCTTCGCGTGGGGGGGGCGCTTTTCCGGCTGCGGCCGGGGGCTCCGACGGACAGGGGCGCTGCCCCTGGACCCTGCAAGGGCCTTAGGCCCTTGACCCGTTTTCGCTTCGCGCGGTGGGGCGCTTCATATTTCCATAAGTATTTCCGCTGGTTTCGCCTTTACAATCCTCCCCAAACGCGATATAATAAATTGATTTCGTATGCTTATATCCAGCAAGGAGGATTCACCATGGCCAAAACGATCTCCATCATCAATCAGAAAGGTGGCGTGGGCAAAACCACCACCGCCATCAACCTGTCTGCTTTGGTGGCTGATATGGGACAGCGTGTGCTCATCGTGGACCTCGACCCCCAGGGTAATACCACCTCCGGCCTGGGCATGGCGGTGGAGGACAAGTCCGTCTATGAGGTGCTGATGGGCCGCGTCCAGATGAAGGAGCTCGTTGAAAAAACCGACTATAAGAATCTCTCCATCGCGGGGAGTGACATCCGCCTGGCCGGTGCAGAGCTGGAGCTGGTCAGCGCGGAAAAGCGGGAATACCGCCTTAAAACAGCCTTGGCCGCCGTGGCGAAGGACTTCGACTTCATTTTCATCGACTGCCCGCCCAGTCTGTCCCTGCTGACCGTCAATGCCCTGACCGCCTCGGACAGCGTGATGATCCCCATCCAGTGCGAGTACTATGCCCTGGAGGGCGTGGCCAGCCTGCTGCAAACCATCCAGCGGGTCAAAAAGACCTTCAACCATCGCCTGGAGATCGAGGGCGTGCTGCTGACGATGCTGGATGGCCGCACCAATTTGGGCTTGCAGGTGGTGGACGAGGTGAAGAAGCACTTCAAGAAGCAGGTGTATGCCACGGTCATCCCTCGCACCGTGCGCCTGGGGGAGGCGCCCTCCCATGGTGAGCCCATCCACGTCTACGACAAGCGCTCCAGTGGCACCACCGCCTACGTGGCCCTGGCCCAGGAGATGCTGGCGCGCAACGGCGTGAAGGTGCCCTCCGGCTGGAAACTGTGATTAACCCGGATGCCCCAACGCAATCTGAAAGGGAGTTTTCATCATGCCTAAGAAGACCCGCGGCCTTGCCCGTGGCCTTGACGCGCTGCTGCCGGATATGGACGCCACAGCCCCCGGCGCAGGCCAGGAGATTGCCATCGGCGATATTGATCCCAATCCCGACCAGCCCCGCCATGCCTTCTCGGAGGAGAGCATCCAGCAGCTGGCCCAGTCCATCCGGGATCAGGGCGTGTTGCAGCCCATCCTCGTCACCCCCATGAATGGCGGGCGTTACCGCATCGTGGCCGGTGAGCGCCGCTGGCGTGCGGCCCGGGCGGCGGGCTTGACAGCGGTGCCCTGCATCGTCCGGGAAATGGATGCGGTGACCCAGATGGAAATCGCGCTGATCGAGAACATCCAGCGCGAGGACCTGAACCCCATCGAAACCGCCATGGGCATCCAGAGCCTGATGAAGCAATGCGGCTATACCCAGGAAACTGTCGCGGCGCGATTGTCCAAGAGCCGGCCCGCCGTGGCGAACCTCCTGCGATTGCTGACGCTGCCGGAGGACGTGATCGACATGGTGCGGCGGGGGACGATCTCTGCCGGTCATGCCCGCGTGCTGGCCGGGATGGACTCCGATGACGTGAAGCGCAGCCTGGCCAATCGCGCTGTCCAGGAGGAATGGTCGGTCCGCCAGCTGGAGAACGCTGCGGCGCTGCTCAAGCAGAACAGCGCCAAGCTGCCCCGGCAGCAGAAACCTGCGCATCCGCTGCCCGCCGAGCTGACCGAGCTGGAAACCCTCTGCCGCGAAACCTTCGGCATGCGGGCGACCCTCACCGGCAACGCGAAGAAGGGCAAGATCGTGCTGCAATACTATTCCCAGGACGAGCTGGAACGCCTCCATGAGGTGCTTGAGCAGCTGGGATGTTCATAACAAGGAGGCATCCCCATGGCGAAGCTTTCGCCTCTTCCCGAATTACCCCGTTGGGACGGGCCGCTGTCCCACCCCTTCTATTCCAACGTGGTCAAGCGTGTGCTGGATCTCCTCCTTGCGTTGGTGCTGCTCCTGCCCGCCAGCCTGGTGATGATCCCCCTGGCCATCTGGGTCAAGCTGGACAGTCCCGGGCCTGTGTTTTATCGGGCCGCGCGCGGCGGGTACAAGAATCAGCCGTTCTATATCCTGAAATTCCGCACCATGGTGGTGGATGCCGACAAGACCGGCGGCTGCACCGCCAAGAATGATCCCCGGGTGACCCGCTCCGGCCGCATTATGCGCCGGTTGAAGCTGGATGAGCTGCCCCAGCTGCTCAACATCATCAAGGGGGACATGAGCTTTGTCGGCCCGCGCCCGGAGCTGCTTTTGTATACCAACGCATACACAAAGGAGCAGCAGTGCATCATGTGGGTGCGCCCCGGTATCACCGACCGCTCCTCCATCGTGTACATCGCCCAGGATGAGATCGTCGGCACGGAAAATCCGGTGGAGAATTATGAGAAGTATATCCTGCCCGAAAAGAACCGGCTGCGGGTGGAATATGCGAAGAATCAGAGCTTTATGCTGGATATGCGGCTCTTCCTGGAAACCATTGGCGGCGTGTTCGGCATGGCGAAGAAGATGACGCAGGAGAAGGGGAAGTAAACGGTATGACCTACACGGAAAAGACCCATGCTGCCTTTGGCGGTGCGCCCATTGACACGGCTGACCCGCGGGTGCTTGCATGGCTCATCCGCCGCCACGGGCTGGAAATGACCCACATCAGCAGGGGCAGCCATATCGGCGCTATCTTTTCCCTGGCGGAAATCATGGCGACGCTGTATACCGGCGTGCTGAACGTCGACCCCCATGACCCGAAAATGCCCGGGCGCGACCGGCTGATCCTCTCCAAGGGGCACGCGGGCGCGGCGGTTTATGCGGCGCTGGCGGAGCGCGGCTTCTTCGATGTGGAGGAGCTGAGCACCCACTACGCCAATGGCTCCCGCCTGTCTGGGCATGTGAGCCACAAGGGCGTGCCGGGGGTGGAGTTTTCCACCGGCAGCCTGGGTCACGGGCTTGCGGTGGGCGCGGGCATGGCCCTGGGCGCGAAGATGGACAAGGCCCCCTGGCGGACGTATGTGATCCTGGGGGACGGCGAGTGCGACGAGGGATCCGTGTGGGAGGCCGCGCTGCAGGCCCACCAGTACGGGCTGGACAACTTGATCGCCGTGGTGGATCACAACAGGATGCAGTCCCTCGACTTCTGCGAAAAGACCATCGCCCTGGAGCCCTTTGCGGACAAGTGGCGGGACTTCGGCTGGCAGGTGCAGGTGGTTGACGGCCATGACGTGACCGCGCTGCAGGAGGCCTTCGCCCGGGCGAAAAGCAACCTGGGCGGCGGAAAGCCCAGCGTCATCATTGCCGAAACCACCAAGGGCAAGGGCGTGTCCTTCATGGAGAACGACATTCTCTGGCACTACCGCACTCCCCAGGGGGAGGAATACGACGCGGCCCTGAAGGAACTGGAGGCGCAAAGACCGTGAGAGACGCATTTGTCCGCGCGCTGATGCGCGAAGCCGCCGCCGATCCCCGCCTGACGCTGATCACCGGCGACCTGGGCTTCGGCGTACTGAAGCCCTTCTGGGAGACGTACCCCGACCAGTTTGTCAACGCGGGCATCGCCGAGCAGGGCATGACGGGCCTGGCGGCGGGCCTGGCCCGGACTGGCCGCACCGTGCTGACCTATTCCATCGGCAACTTTCCCACCCGTCGCTGCATCGAGCAGATCCGCACCGACTGCGCCTACCACGACGCGAACGTCAAGATTGTCTGCGTGGGCGGCGGGTTTGTGTACGGCAGCCTGGGCATGAGCCACCACGCCACGGAGGACATGGCGGTGCTGCGGGCCCTGCCCGGGGTGACGGTGTTCACCCCCGGCGATCCGGCGGAGGTGGAGGCCGTGGTGCCCGTGATGCTGCGCACCCCCGGCACCTGCTACCTGCGCCTGGGCCGTGGCGGGGAGCCCATGCTCCATGACGCTCCCGTGACGGACTGGACGCTGCCCCGGGCGCTGACCCTGCGCCAGGGCACGGACGTGGCGCTGCTCTCGGCGGGAGGCATTCTGACACAGACCGTCAGCGCGGCCAGGCTCCTCCAGGAGCAGGGCGTGTCGGCGGAGGTGGTGTCCTTCCCCTGCCTGAAGCCCATTGACCGGGAGAAGCTCATGGAGTTGGCCGGGCGGTTCCGGCACCTGGTCACGGTGGAGGAGCACAGCATCGTGGGCGGCTTCGGCTCGGCGGTGTGCGAGGTGATAGCGGAGACGGGCATGCCCTGCCGGGTGCACCGCATCGGCATGGAGGACGTGTACTCCTGCATTGTGGGGACGCAGCAGTATCTGCGGGGCCAGTACCGCATGGACGACCGGGCCATCTGCGAGCGGACGCTGGCCTGGCTGGCGGAGCATCAGTGAGAAAGGGAGAAGATGCCCATGGAGGAAACCAAGCTGACCCTGGACGAAATTCACGCGGAGCTTATGGAGCAGCTGCGGGACATCACCCGCGTGTGCCAGGCCCACGGCATTGAATACAACATGATGTGCGGGTCCCTGCTGGGGGCGGTGCGGCACAAGGGCTTCATCCCCTGGGACGACGATATCGACCTGCTGATGACCCGGGAGGAGTTCGAGAAGTTCCGCCGTGTCTACCCCCAGGAGTGCGACAGGAAGTTCGAGCTGACCTACCTGAACACCTGGACCCCCCGGGTGATG
>JAQXLU010000100.1 GCA_029012285.1 Clostridiales bacterium
CGGCGGGTCAGCGATGATCTGCGCAGGCGCGGGGTTCGCCCGGTCATCTACGACGGCTACAGGCCCCAGCGGGCGGTGGACTGCTTTGTGCGCTGGGCGGAGGACCCTGCTGACGATGCCATGAAGCCCGTGTTCTACCCGGATGTGGACAAGCGGGAGCTGTTCACGCGGGGGTTCATCGCCAGGCGCTCGGGACACAGCCGGGGCAGCACGGTCGATCTGACGCTGCTGGAGGAGGCCTCCGGGCGGCTGCTGGACATGGGCGGCGCCTTCGACGATTTTGGGGAGCGCTCCCACTTCGACTTTGTGGGCGATTTGACCGCCCGCCAACGGGAGAATCGCCTGCTGCTGCGCGACGCGATGCTGTCACGGGGCTTTCGCCCGCTGAGCACCGAGTGGTGGCACTTCACCCTGGAGCAGGAGCCGTACCCGGACACATACTTTGATTTTCCGGTCAGGTGGCCGCAGTGGGGATAAGAACTGGCTTAATATGGAAAAATGGAAATAGATGGAAGGTTGAAGCTGGATTTCCATGCATTTCCAATATAATTCACCCCGATTTACAGAATATCCTACCGATACCATCTTGACAAGGATAACCCCCTGATGTAAAATATTACTGCCCATGTTCCGGGGCGAACTGTCGGAATCTGTCAGTTTGTGTCCCTGTGCATGTGCGCGGTGCCGATTTGAGCAAGGAGCCTATTCAGAAGCCGACATACCATGCGTACGTGCAGATGCTGAGGGTTCAGTGGTGCAGACGGCCATGGGGACATAGAATCACGGAGTCAACGAACCAGGTCGGAGGGCGTAGCTATGCCTTTTGAACGTGCGAAGGACTACGGGTGTGTGTTTTGTGTCACGGGCAAAGAAGAACTCGTGGCAAGAAGCATTGTACGCGTTTGTCCCGGACTTCGGGTCACAGCAGCCTACCAGGAGAAGTTCAAGTCAGTCAAAGGCGTGAAGAGCGTCGTCAAGGCGCTCATGCTGCCGGGCTACGTCTTCTTTGAGGCGGACACCGACGAGGAATTCCTGTCCCGGTTTCCAAGGATTGGGATCATCCGCGTGCTGACGAACGACGAAAAGGACTGGCGGCTCAAGGGCGATGACTACGAGTTTGCTCGCTGGCTGTTCTCCAATGACGGTTTGCTGGGCTTCTCGACCGCTTACCGCGAGGGGGATCAGATCCGTTTCCTGTCCGGTCCGCTCAAGGACATGGAGGGCATGATCTGCCGCGTGGACAAGCGTGGGCACAGTGGCCAGGTGGCGGTGAAGTTCGACGGGCGGGAGGTCAAGCTATGGCTTGGCTTCAACCTGGTGGAACTGCTGCCTGATAGTAAAAGGGGGCGATGGCATGAGGAAAATACATGAGATGAAGCGATGCTTCCGCACGGCGCTGCTGCTTGCAAGCTGTGCGGTGCTGGTGATCGGCCTGTTCGCGGGCCTTCAGCAGGGGAAGCAATCGGACGAACTGGTTAGCGAAACCATGACGCGAAGCAGCTACGCCAGTTCAATCGAGTACGAGGGCGAGGCTTACAAGCTGCGCAGCAACCTCACCACGGTGTTGGTGCTGGGTGTTGATAAGCGCGCGTACTCCGACAGCAACGACTTCCGCACCGGCGGTCAGTCGGACTTCATCCGCCTGATCGTGATGGATCCGAACAACAAGCAGCTGTTCCAGATCCCGATCAATCGCGATACCGTCACGCCCGTTCCTGTGGTGGGCGTGCTGGGCGACCGGATCGGCACGCGCACGATGCAGATCTGCCTGGCCCACGGCTATGGCGACGGGCGCGAGGAAAGCTGCAAGCTGGCGGCCGAAGCGGTTTCCAACCTGCTGGGCGGATTCCCGATAGATTTCTATGTGTCCATGAGCATGGATGGCATCAGCGCGCTGAACGACCTGATGGGCGGCATCACCGTCACCCTGCAGGAGGACTTCACGATCTATGATGCGACCATGACCCAGGGTACGACGCTGACGCTCCAGGGTATGCAGGCTGAATGGTATGTCCGCGGACGTAAGGGTGTCGGTAATGGTACCAACGTAAACCGTATGGCTCGCCAGGAGGATTACCTCACCAAGCTGGCGGTGAAGCTGGTGGACCGCGTTAGCGCGGATCAGAACTTCATCGGCACCCTGTTCGACGAAATGGAACCCTACCTGTACACCAATCTCAAGCGTGGCAAGATCATCAACATG
>JAQXLU010000101.1 GCA_029012285.1 Clostridiales bacterium
GCCGCCGCCCGTTCCTGGCTGACCGCCGCCATCAATCAAGCAGCGCCCTGAGCGCCTCCGGCAGGGGCGACACAATGCGCAGCCCCTCCATCGTCATGGGGTGGGTCAGCGTCAGCGCGTGGGAATGCAGCGCGAAGCGCCCCGGCAATTCGGGAAGCTCCGTGCCGTAGAGGAAATCGCCGCACACCGGGCAGCCCAGGTGCGCCATGTGCACCCGAATTTGATGGGTTCTCCCGGTTTCCAGCCGCAGCTGCACCAGGGAGCGGCGCGCCGTTTCCAGCAGCACCTCGTAGTGGGTGACGGAGGGCTTGCCGTCCTTATGCACCAGCCGCCTGATGCTGGCTGCGTCCTCCTTGGCGATGGGCGCGTCCACCACGCCCTGGCGCTGGGGTAGGTGCCCCTCCACCACAGCCAGGTAGGTCCTGGCAAAATCGTCCGAATGCAGCAGCTTTTGCAGCAGGTGCTGGGTGTGCCCGTCCTTGGCGACGATCATCAGCCCGCTGGTGCCCTTGTCCAGGCGGTTGACCGGCCGGTACACGAAATCCGCCGGGCAGCCTAAATGGGCGTAGAGCGCGTTCTCCAGCGTGTCGTCCGGGTGCTTCGCGCTGGATTGGCTGGCCATGGGCGCAGGCTTGTCAATGACGTAGAGGTGCTCGTCCTCGTAGGGGATGAGTAGTGGCACATCCCAGGGCTTGAGGGCATACGCCGGGGCGTTTGGCGCAAAGCGGATGGCGAGCAGCTGCCCCTGGCGCACGAAAGCGTCCACCGGGGTGACCACACCGTCCAGTGTGATACGCCCGTCCCATTTGGCGCTTTTCATGGCGCTGTAGCTGACTCCCATGACCCGGCGGAGAACGTCCCGCAACCGCATCCCGGCTTCCTCGGCGGTAATCACATGTTCCATCCAAATCAACTCCCACCTTATTATAGCGGGAAAGCAGCCAAACGGCAAGATGCCAGGTATGATTCACAACCATCCCAAGGAGGTGTTGATATGAAGTGCTCCTATTGCGGCGGCCCGATTGAGCGCGACGGCCGCTTCTGCCCCTATTGCGGCAATCAGCTGGAGGTCCCCGCCAATGCGCAGGAAGCCCGGCAGGAAATCCACATTCACTACCATCAGGAACAGCCCGTAGAACGCAAACAGGTGGAATACGTGGTTGTGCCCGCGCAAAGCAAGAGCCCCCGCAGCCGCCTGGTGGCGCTGCTATTGTGCTTCTTCCTGGGCATCTTTGGCGTGCACAGATTCTACCTGGGCAAGATCGGCACAGGTTTTCTGTACCTGCTTACCTACGGCTTGTTTGGCGTCGGCTGGTTGGTTGACCTCCTGTCGTTGCTCTTTGGCAAGCCCTGTGACAAGCGGGGAAACCATCTGACCTGGTCGTAAGGAAAGGCGGCGCTCCTGCAAATGGAAGCGCCGCCCTTTTCATCCCATCGGAAAGTGCAAGCGGTGGATGCGTCCGTCGTCGTGGATCACCACATGGTCGTAAGGACAAGCCTCCCCATCCACGAGGATTTGCGAAACGCTCCTTTCCGCGCTCAGCCGCCAGGTGGATGCGCCCTCCCGCAGCGTCAGGGTGAATTCCTCCCAATCCGCAGGGACATGGGGCGTCAAGCGCACCGCATCCCTCTGGCGGGAGAAGCCCAACACCTCGCGCAGCACCACCGCATAGAGCCATCCCGCCGCCTTTTCGCCCCCTGCTGCTACCGCCTGACCTGGCATGAGCGGCGATGCAAGCATCCCGCCGTGGAGCAGGTACGGCGCGCCGCGGAAAACCGACTGACGGTCGGGTGTGTCCGTGTGGTGCAGGGGATTGAGCGCCCGCAGCAGCTCGAAGGCTGCGTCCTCCTGCCCGGCCTTGAGCAGCGACAGCAGGCACAGCACCGCATCCGCCGTGATCATGCCGCCGTTCTCCGGGAGTCCGGGCAAGGCTGGCGCATCCGTGGGCAGCATCCGCCGGATGAGCCCGTGTGGCTGGTCGTAGAGCAACGCCCAGCTTTTCCGCATGGCCTGGCGCGTGCGCGGATTTGCCCCATAGGCCAGGCAGGATAGCGCTTGCACGTCCAGATGCAGCGGCTCGTCGTAGCAGCCGTCCCGCCACAGGTAGATGTCCGCCGCGTTCAGCAGTTTGCAGCGCAGCGATTGCAAAAGCGGGTCGGGCCGTGCTGCGTCCAGCGCCGCCGCCGCCAAGGCGTACAGGAAGCACAGCCGCGCCCGGTTTTTTCCCAGGGGCAGCTCGTGGCCGTCCAGCGGAAGCGTCGTCAGCGCCTGGCGGCAACAATCCATCAGCGTGCCATGCTGCTGGGGCAGATGCGCGTCCCACAGCCCCCCATCCCCGGTTACCCGCTCATATGCCGCCACATAAAGCGCCAGCGTGGCCCATGCCGCTCGCCCCTGCGCATGGCGTGCCTCGTTCAGCAGCGCCCGCTGGGCTTCCCGGGGCGCAAGGAACATAGCCACCGGCACGGCGCACAGTCCGCCAGCAGACAGCGATTGCACTGGCAGAAGCCGGTTCATCATCAGATTGAGTGTTCCCTCGGGGGAAACGAGCACGATGGTGTCCAGCCGCCGCGCCCAGGCAGCGCGGTTCGCCCGCAGCGCCGCCGATGCACCGCTGCGCGAAAGTGCGTCCAGCGCCTGGGCCACGTCCTCGCTGTGGCGCGCGTACCCCGCCAGATAGCAGACCGTTCGGCTGACATGGGGCGCGACGCTCACCTCGCAGGATAGCTGGGCCGTCCGCCCCTGCGCGTCGTCCGGCAGCATGAGCGCCGCTTCCCCCACAGCCCACTCCTGCAAAAAAGCGGTGGTGCGCCGTGCTTCCCAGCCCTCCCCGGCGATGAACCCCTGCAAGCACTGCATCCCATCCGTGACAACCATCCCGGGCGCGCAATGCAGGGGCGCATCGCCAAGCCTTGCCAATGCGGTAATACGCACCGTCAGCGCATGATCGGTGGCGTTGCGCAGGCTCAGCACCCGTAAACCGCAGCGATGCCCGGGCAAGGGCGCGGCGCTCAGGCGGAGATCCAGCGCGTCCGACCAGGCCTCCCAGCTGGTCTGGCCTGGGCCCATGCGCACCGACCGGGGAAGCTCCACCGACCAGGGGGAAAGCCGCGTGCCATCCGCCATTTCGAGCCACAGCTGCTCATGGAAGGGCGAAAGGAAGCCGCACGCATCCACCGTTTCGGCAAAATAGCGGCTGCTGTGCCGGTTTATCCATGGCGCGCTCAGGCGCTGGCGCGGCTGTAGCTGGATGATGTAATCATCCGTTTCCGGGTCGAAGCCGCCGTAGGGCCGCGCGTGGCGCAGCGGCTTTTCCGGCAGCAGCGCAGGGATGGGCGCTTTGCCCGGCATGGGCGGCGTGATGCGCTGAAGCAACCCGTCCAGCTGCTGGGACAGCGCCATGTCCCCCCGCAGCACCAAAGCACCCGGCGCTTCCTCCTCAGACTGCTGGTGAAGCTCGATGGGCATGCCGTGCAGCTGGAACCACCCCGCGATGGCCTCCAGGTCCGCCCAAACGCCGCTTTCCCCGTCATTCTGCGCCACAACGATCCGCCCCTGGGCCGCGCAGACAGGCCCGACGAGCCGCTGGGCGCACAGGGCTTGCTCCGCCGTTAGCCCGGAGAAAGCCAGGATCGCCTCGTGCTGCAGGGCTGCCAGGCGTCGGATGCCCTGCATTTCCGCCAGGTGGGGCGGCGCTGCGTCCGTCAGCCCCGTGGTGAACCACAGCATGATCTGCCCGCGTCCGCCCAGGGCTATTTTCACCCGGAAGGACAGGCAACCCGGCGCACCCGTGGCGAGCAAATCAGCGGCGGATGACTCCATCGCGGCAGGCTGATGCAAGCTCCCGCCCCGCCCCAGGAAGGCTTCCGCGTCGGTGCACACATGCAGCGCCATCGGCGCAGGATTGGTCTCCAACGTGTGGTGGAGGGTCAATGCCGTGTCCCGCGCGTGCAGCGATAGCCGGCCGTCCTCTGAACGGATGGCTTCCAGGCGCTGCGGGGGCTGCCCCAGGTCCGGCAGGAGCAGATCCGCCACGTCAAGCAGCCGGTCACGGGTGGACAGATTGGTGATGGTGAGCACATGCACAGCACGCCGCCTGACGGTATCCACCGTGCAGACGAGTTCCGCGCGCAGGCTACCACAGAGCTGTTCAAAGCGCGTTTCGCCGGGGGCAAAGGTGACGCTGCCCGGCAGCAGCACATGTCCCAGGCGATACACGCGCCCCTCGTCCGCCACATAGAACTGAATGCCGCTGAGCTCCCCGGGGTGATCCGGTTTGCGGCAGAGCGCCAGATCGCCAGCGAGCATCCGCGAGCCGCCGTGAGCATCGGTCACCAGGCGGAATTCCGCTGTGCCCAGCAGATGAGCTTCGGGCGGCAGCGTCAGCGGATTGGCGGTGTACCCGGGGGATAAAAGGGCTGCCGGGGGCTGGCTGCGGACAGGCAGCCGGGGGAGAATCAGCGGCGAATCCAGCATGCTGAGCAGCGGCAGGCAGGCCTCCACCGCTGGCAGCGCGCAGAAATACCGTCGCACGGGGGCATCCGCCAGCAGGTGACTGAGCGCCATCAGCGTCAGCCCCTGATGATAGCTGTCGTGCAGCCCGATCAGCGCGCAGCCCTGGCGCAGGCTCACCGCGTCGCAAAAGCCGTCAGGGCTCAGCGCACCGACCTCCCGGTAGCGCGAAAGCGTCTCAGCGGCTTGCTGCGGCGTCCAGGGCAGACAGAGCGCGGCAGCGTGGGGCGCGTACACTGGGCCTGTATCGCATGTGGAAGTGGCGATTTCCGGCACGCCAAAACGCCCCCGGCCGTATCGCAGCGCCGGATCAAAAACGTCCTCCC
>JAQXLU010000102.1 GCA_029012285.1 Clostridiales bacterium
AGCCGAACCAAAGCTCGCACAGCCCAAAATCAACACGCGCGTTCACCCCCAAAAAGAGCCCTTAACTCAGACGCGAGAACGGGTGCCGAGAGGGTTGAAAACCCTTCGCAGGGTGCAGGGGCAGCGCCCCTGCCCGTCGGAGACCCCCACGCCTGCAACACCGCCCCCGCCCGTCGGAGACCCCCACGCCTGCAATACCGCCCCTGCCCGTCGCAGCCCCCGCCCACCATCCCCCCTACCGAAAAGGAGCACCACACACATGTTCTTAGCCAACACCTGGGAAGATTATGAAGTCCTCGACACCGGCGACGGCGAGAAGCTGGAGCGCTGGGGTAGCGTCATTCTGCGCCGTCCCGACCCGCAAACCATCTGGCCCAAGGCCGACCCGCAGCTGTGGCAGCAGGCGCAGGCCCATTATCACCGCTCGGATAAGGGCGGCGGGGAATGGGAGTTCTTCACGCGCTTGCCCGAGCGGTGGATGATCCGCCACCAGGAGTTGACCTTCTATGTCCGCCCGACCAGCTTCAAGCATACGGGGCTGTTCCCGGAGCAGGCCGCGAATTGGACGTGGATGCAGGATATCATCCGCCGTTCGGGCCGCACGGACGTGAAGGTCTTGAACCTCTTTGGCTATACCGGCGCGGCAACCATCGCCTGCGCCGCCGCAGGGGCCCATGTCACCCATGTGGACGCCTCCAAGGGCATCGTCCAGTGGGCGAAGGAAAACCGCGAGCTGTCCGGCTTGCCGGAGACCCGCTTCCGGTTTATCGTGGAGGATGCGCTGCGCTTCGTGCAAAGGGAAATCCGCCGGGGCAACAAGTATGACGGCATCCTGATGGACCCTCCCAGCTATGGACGCGGTCCCTCGGGCGAGGTGTGGAAGCTGGAAAACGAGCTCTTCGGCCTGGTGGAAACCTGCGCCCAGGTGCTCAGCGATCAGCCGTTGTTTTATTTGATTAACTCCTACACAACGGGCTTCCAGGCAAGTGTATTGCGCAACATGCTGGAGAAATGCGTGGTGCGCCGTCATGGCGGCACAATCGACGCGCAGGAGCTCTGCCTGCCCGTCACCACAGGCGGCGTGCTGCCCGCCGGCGCCAGCGGAAGGTGGTATCATGGTGAATATCGTCTATGAGGACAACCACGTCATCGTGGCGGTCAAGCCCCCGAATATGCTCTCCCAGGCTGACAATACCAAGGATGCGGACATGCTCAGCGAATTGAAGGAGTACATCCGCGTCAAGTATAAAAAGCCCGGCAATGTGTACCTGGGCCTGGTGCACCGACTGGATCGTCCGGTGGGCGGGTTGATGGTCTTTGCCCGCACGTCCAAGGCGGCGGCGCGGCTCTCCGCCCAGATGCGCGAGCATGCCATGGGCCGGGAGTACCTGTGCGTGACCGAGGGGGACGTGAAGGACAAGTTCACCCTCATCAACTACCTCATCCAGAATGAACGGATGAATCGGGTGATGGTCTGCGATGCGGATGAGCGCGGCGCGCAGGAGGCAATCCTTCATGGGCACTGCCTGGCCCGCAGAAACGGCACCTCCCTGTGCGCACTGCGGCTGGAAACGGGCCGCAAGCATCAGATTCGCGTGCAGATGAAGGAAATGGGCGCGCCGCTGTGGGGCGACCACCGCTACGGCCGCGGCATTCCCGGGCAGCAGATTGCGCTCTGGGGCTACAAGCTGACCTTCGAGCACCCCACCACCCACAACATCATGACCTTCCAGCACCTGCCCTGCGGCTCGGTGTGGAATCTCTACGCGGAGGAGTTGACCGACATGGCCGTCCGCTTTGCCAATTCCGCCGCTGCCATCCTGCAGCAGGGGAATCCCCCCGCCGAGGCTAACCATGAAAACGCCCCCCCAGCAAGACGGAGGTAACGAATGAGCAAGCCCTTTTCCTATGAGCTGCTGCATGTGTGCAAGCAGTCCGGCGCGCGCCTGGGCGTGCTGCACACCCCCCATGGCGATATTCAAACGCCCATCTACATGCCCGTGGGCACCGCCGCCTGCGTCAAGGCCATGACCCCCCGGGAGATGGAGGAAATCGGCACGCAGATTCTGCTGTCCAACACCTACCATCTGCATCTGCGCCCCGGGGAGGATCTCATCAAGGAAGCGGGCGGATTGCACCGCTTCATGAACTGGAACAAGCCCATCCTGACTGACTCCGGCGGCTTCCAGGTGTTTTCCCTGGCGGGCATCCGCACCATCAAGGAGGAGGGCGTGACCTTCCAGAGCCACCTGGATGGAAGCCGCCATTTCATCGGGCCGGAGGAATCCATGGACATCCAGCAGGCCCTGGGCGCGGACATTGCCATGGCCTTTGACGTGTGCAGCCCCTTCCCCTGCGATTATGACACGGCGAAGATCAACATGGAGCGCACCCACCGCTGGGCGGAGCGCTGCAAGCAGCACCACACCCGGGAGGATCAGGCGCTGTTCGGCATCGTGCAGGGCGCGTTCTATGAGGATCTGCGCATCGAGAGCGCCAAGACGCTATCGGATATGGACTTCATTGGCTACGGCATCGGCGGCCTCTCCGTGGGCGAGCCCAAGCCGGTCATGTACGACATGCTGGAGAAGATCGCGCCCTTCATGCCGGTGCACAAGCCACGCTACCTGATGGGGGTGGGCAGCGCTGACTGCCTGGTGGAGGGCGTGCTGCGCGGCGTGGATATGTTTGACTGCGTGCTGGCCACCCGTGTGGCCCGCAACGGCACCGCCATGACCAGCAAGGGCCGCGTGGTTATCAAGAACGCCAAGTACGCCCGCGACTGGGCCCCCCTGGATGATGAATGTGACTGCTACACCTGCCAGAATTTCACCCGCGGATACATCCGCCATCTGCTGCGCGCGGGGGAAATCACCGGTGGACGGCTGGTATCCATCCACAACCTGCGCTTCCTGCTGCACCTGATGGAGCAGATTCGTGAAGCGATTGCAGGCGACTGCTTCCTGGATTTCCGCAAGGAGTTTTACAGCAAATACGATATGTCCCGCAACTTCTGATGGACAGCACAAGGCCGCCCGGCGTCATGATGGCTCCGGGCGGCCTTGTGTATGTCGAAAGTGTCATATTCTTGTCATAGGTTTATACTTATCATGATAAGGATAGCAGCAATTCACCAGGGTAACCGCTCGATTCTGAAGAATGGGGGATGCAGCGTGATGTAGAGAGACGCATGGGGAATGCTCATTGGCGCGTTGGTCATGTCTCCTGCTGTTCCTTGCCAGCGCCGCGGGCCTGGAGCTGCTGCACGGGTGGCGGAAACGCAGCCGGAATCGACAAAATGGCGCTTGAAGCCCCGGATTTTGTTGACACAGCCCAGCGGGGATGGTATACTGATGCCATCAACCGGGGTTCATCATCGAACCGACGCAAAGGAGAATGGAATATGGGTAAGTTCATCGTGAGAAAGGTATCCAGCGGCATCAAGTTTGACCTGAAGGCTGGCAACGGCGAGGTCATTGCCACCTCCGAGGTGTACAGCAGCAAAGCGAGCTGCCGCAACGGCATCAAGAGCGTGAAGAACAATGCGCCCATCGCCTCCGTGGAGGATCAGACCGTGGATGGCTATGCCGTGGCAAGCCACCCGAAGTTCGAGGTCTACAAGGACAAGGCTGGCGAACTCCGCTTCCGCCTGAAGGCCAAGAACGGCCAGATCATCGCTGTGAGCGAGGGCTACGCGGCCAAGGCAAGCTGCATGAACGGCATTGAGAGCGTCAGGGCGAATGCACCTGAAGCGCTGGTCGAGGAAATCGAGGAATAAGCAGCAAGGCGGACAGGCGATCCTGTTCGCCCTTTTTGATGCGAGGACGATATCGAACCCGGCCACCCACGGCGGAGCTTCTGCGGAGGCTCCGCTTTTCTTGCGGCATGGGCACGGTGGGGACATATGCACACGGCAATGGGCGTGCAGATACTGGATGCATCCGGTGCGGAATCAGAGAATTGGATAGATACGCACATGAACGTGTACATAAATCAAGCGAGAAAGCCAGTGAAATCAACGGATTGAGGAAAGGATAATGAAAACCCGGAAATCCGTGGCAGAAGAAAAGCGTTTACACGGGAAAGAATGGACACGCCTGATGCCGTGTTTAGATGCGGAAAGACCAAACCCACAGAAACAGCCCCTTTTGCGTCCGGGATAGGGGAGAAAATTCAAAATTTTTCTGAAAAAGATGTGCAAAACTACTTGATTTATTCTGCATTATACTGTATAATGCATCTGTTGTCTGTTTAGGGATGAAGTGATAAGTTGCCGCCAGGCCAGGCGGGTAATTATCATGGACCAGCCCGTCAATCGGGCGACGGACTCGAGACGCGACGGGGCTTGCACCTGCAGTGAGACCCGTGACGGCGTCAACGAGACGAAATAGGAGGTAAATCAATGGCCATCCAGAAGATCCGCATCAAGCTCAAGAGCTATGAGCACACCCTGATCGACCAGTCCGCAGAGCGGATTGTCGAGGCTGCCAAGCGCACTGGCGCCCGCGTGTCGGGCCCGATCCCGCTCCCCACTGAGAAGGAGATCGTGACCATCCTGCGCGCTACCCACAAGTACAAGGACAGCCGCGAGCAGTTCGAGCGTCGCACCCATAAGCGACTGATCGACATCATCAACGCCAGCCCCAAGACCGTGGACGCCATGTCGAAGCTCGAACTTCCTGCTGGTGTCGAAATCGAAATGAAGCTGTAAGGCAGGAGGAACGAAACAATGAAGAAAGCGATCGTGGGTAAGAAGATCGGCATGACGCAGATCTTCACCGAAGATGGCCGTCTTGTTCCGGTCACCGTGATCGAGGCTGGCCCCTGCACCGTGGTGCAGACCAAGACCGTGGAGAGCGACGGCTACGCTGCCGTTCAGGTGGGCTTTGGCGAGATGACCGAGAAGCGCGCCGAGAAGCTCCACACCAAGGCTGAGCTGGGCCACTACAAGAAGGCCGGCGTGGAAGCCAAGCGCGTGCTGCGCGAGTTCCGCTTCGATGATTGCGCTTCCTACAAGGTGGGCGATGTGATCACCGTGGAACAGTTCGCCGCTGGCGACAAGATCGACGTGACCGGCACCTCCAAGGGCCATGGCTACACCGGCGCCATCCAGCGCTGGAATCAGCACACCGGCCCCATGGCGCACGGCTCCAAGTATCACCGTGGCGTGGGTTCCCTGTCCGCTAACTCCGATCCTTCCCGTGTTTTCAAGAACAAGCACATGTCCGGCCACTACGGCGTGGATCGCGTGACTGTTCAGAACCTGGAAGTTGTCTCTGTGGATGTGGAGCGCAACCTGCTGCTGGTCAAGGGTGCTGTGCCCGGCGCCAACAAGGGTCTGCTGATCATCCGCGACACCGTCAAGTGATGCCGCGAGGAGGAAAGTAACAATGGCTAAGACTGCTCTTTACAATATGGAAGGCGCGGCCATTGGCGAGATTGAACTGAGCGATGCGATTTTCGCTTCCTCGATCAATGAAGCCGCCATGCATCTGGTCGTCCGTTCCTACCTGGCCGCTCAGCGTCAGGGCACCCAGAGTGCCAAGACCCGCACCGAGGTGCGCGGCGGCGGCCGTAAGATCTACCGTCAGAAGGGCACCGGTAATGCTCGCCACCATGGCAACCGTGCGCCCCAGTTCACCCACGGCGGCGTGGTGTTCGCGCCCAAGCCCCGCGATTACTACATCGCGGTGCCCAAGAAGGTTCGCCGCCTGGCCTTCAAGTCCGCGATGACCAGCAAGCTCAACGCTGGCGAGATCATCGTGGTGGACGAGATCAAGCTCGCTGAGGGCAAGACCAAGCTGATGGCCAAGGTGCTCAAGGCACTCCAGGCCGAGAAGAAGGCCCTGGTCGTGCTGCCCGAGCGCGAGGAGAACGTGGTCCGCGCCACCGCCAACCTGGCCGAGGCTGCCACCACCTATGTCAACACCCTGAACGTCTACGATATCCTGAACGCCAACAAGCTGATCCTGACCAAGGCTGCGCTGGCGCTGGTTGAGGAGGTGTACGCATAATGAAGAACCCCCATGACATCATCCGCCGCCCGGTTCTCACCGAGAAGGCGTACACCTGCATCGCTGACAAGCGCTACATCTTCGAGGTGGACGTGCATGCCACCAAGACCGAGATCAAGCAGGCCGTTGAGGCCGTCTTCGCTGAGGACGGCGTGAAGGTGGAAAAGGTCAACACCCTGCGCACCATGGGCAAGATTAAGCGCCAGGGCCGCACTGCTGGCCGCACCCCCGAAGTCAAGAAGGCCTACGTCACGCTGAAGAAGGACTCCAAGCCCATCAAGTTCTTCGAAGGCATGGCCGAGTAAGCAAGGGAGGACAAGAGAATGGCTATTCGTCTTTACAAGCCGACTTCGCCCGCCCGGCGCTTCATGTCGGTTCTGACCTATGAGGAAATCACCAAGAAGACCCCTGAAAAGAGCCTGTGCGAGTATCTGAAGAAGAACGCCGGCCGCAACAAGCAGGGCAAGATCACCGTCCGTCATCAGGGCGGCGGCAACAAGATCAAGTATCGTATCATCGACTTCAAGCGCAACAAGCTGGATGTGCCCGCCAAGGTTGCTGCCATCGAGTACGATCCCAACCGCAGCGCCTTCATCGCTCTGCTCTTCTACGCCGACGGCGAGAAGCGCTACATCCTCGCTCCCCAGGGCCTGAATGTGGGCGATACCGTCATCTCCTCCGAGAATGCGGACATCAAGCCCGGCAATGCGCTGCCCCTGAACTGCATCCCCGTTGGTACCCTGATCCACAACCTGGAGCTCAAGCCCGGCCGCGGCGGCCAGCTGGTCCGTTCCGCTGGCATGAGCGCGCAGCTCATGGCCAAGGAAAACGGCTTTGCCACCGTGCGTCTGCCCTCCGGCGAGATGCGCAAGCTGCCCCTGAGCGCCAAGGCGACCATCGGTACTGTGGGCAACTCCGACCATGAGAATGTCCGCCTGGGCAAGGCCGGCCGCGTCCGCCACATGGGCGTGCGTCCCACCGTCCGCGGCGTCGTCATGAACCCCTGCGACCATCCGCACGGCGGCGGCGAGGGCAAGAGCCCTGTCGGTATGCCTGCTCCTGTGACTCCGTGGGGCAAGCCCGCTCTGGGCCTGAAGACCCGCAAGCACAAGAAGTACTCCAACAAGATGATCGTCAAGCGCGCCAGCAAGAAGTAAGCGCGTATCCTGCAGGAAGGAGGCAGCTAAGTAATGAGCCGCTCTATTAAGAAGGGCCCCTATGTGGAGGCCGCGCTGATGAAGCGCATCGTTGAAATGAACAATGCCAACAAGAAGAACGTTGTGAAGACCTGGTCCCGCTCTTCCACGATCTTCCCGGATTTTGTCGGCCACACCATCGCCGTGCATGACGGCCGCAAGCATGTGCCGGTCTACGTGACCGAGGACATGGTCGGCCACAAGCTGGGCGAGTTCGCCCCCACCCGTACCTTCAAGGGCCACGCGGGTGATAAGGCTTCCGGCCGCAAGTAAGAGAGGAGTGAAACGAAATGGCTACCCGTTCTAAGGAAAAGGCCGCGTTCCGCAAGGAGCACGCCGACAAGCGCCCGAAGGCGCACGCCAAGTACGTTCGCATCTCCTCCCGCAAGGTGAAGATCGTGATCGATCTGATCCGCGGCAAGAATGTGGACGAAGCAGCGGCGATCCTGATGTACACCCCCAAGGCCGCTTCCCCCGTGGTGCTCAAGGTGCTCAACAGCGCCATTGCCAACGCGGTGAACAACCTGGAGATGGATCGGAAGGACCTGTACGTCGCCGAAGTGTACGCCAACCCCGGCCCCACGCTGAAGCGCTACGTTGCCCGCAGCCGCGGCAGCGCGTCCCCCATGCTCAAGCGCACCAGCCACATCAGCGTGGTGCTGGACCAGAAGAAGGCGTAAGGAGGTTTACTCATGGGTCAGAAAGTCAATCCCCACGGCGCACGCGTGGGCGTGGTCTTCGGCTGGAGCGGCCGCTGGTACGCTGGCAAGAAGGATTTTGCCAACTACCTGGTCGAGGATAACAAGCTCCGCAAGATGCTGAAGGACAAGTACTTCGCCGCCGGTGTGAGCAAGATCGATATTGAGCGCACCGCTCAGAACGTCACCATTAACATCTTCACCAGCAAGCCCGGTATGATCATCGGCCCCAAGGGCGCGACCATCGAGCAGCTGAAGAAGGACGTCACCGCTTTCCTCGGCCGTGCCGCGCAGATCAACGTTCTGGAGATCAAGCAGCCCGACGCCGACGCTCAGCTGGTGGCTGAGAACATCGCCGCGCAGCTGGAGAAGCGCATCAGCTTCCGCCGCGCGCTGAAGCAGGCGCAGGGCCGCGCCATGAAGCTGCCCGGCGTCAAGGGCATCAAGACCAGCGTGTCCGGCCGTCTGGGCGGCGCTGACATCGCCCGCACCGAGCACTACCACGAGGGTTCCATCCCGCTGCAGACCCTGCGTGCCAACATCGACTACGGCTTTGCCGAGGCGAAGACCACCTTCGGCCGCCTGGGCGTGAAGGTCTGGATCTACAAGGGCCAGATCCTCCCCAAGGCCAAGAAGGCTCCCGCCGCGAAGGAGGTCAAGTAACCATGCTGATGCCCAAGAGAGTCAAGCGCCGCAAGCAGTTCCGCGGCCGCATGAAGGGTGCTGCCCATCGCGGCAACTTCCTGGCTTATGGCGAGTTCGGATTGCAGGCCACCGAGCCCTGCTGGGTGACCTCCCAGCAGATCGAGGCTGCCCGTATCGCCCTGACCCGCTACACCAAGCGTGGTGGCCAGGTTTGGATCAAGATCTTCCCCGATAAGCCCGTGACCGAGAAGCCCGCTGAGACCCGAATGGGTTCCGGCAAGGGCTCCCCCGAATACTGGGTTGCCGTGGTTAAGCCCGGCCGTGTGCTGTTCGAGATCGCTGGCGTGTCCGAGGATATCGCCCGCGAGGCGCTGCGCCTGGCTTCCCACAAGCTGCCCCTGAAGACCAAGTTCATCAAGCGCGCTGAGACGCCCGCGAACGAAGAGGCTGGTGAAGAGTAATGAAGGCGAATGAATTTGTTTCCATGAGCAAAGAGCAGCTGACCCAGACGGTCGCTGAGCTGAAGAAGGAGCTCTTCACCCTTCGCTTCCAGCTCGCTACCGGCCAGCTGCAGAACACCATGCAGATTACTGCGGTGAAGCGCGACATTGCTCGCGCGCTGACCGTGCTGCGCCAGAAGGAACAGGCGTAAGTGAGAGTGGAAGGAGGCAGCTGCTGCCATGACTGAAATCAACAACAATGTGGAGCGCGGTCTGCGCAAGACCCGTATCGGCGTGGTCGTGTCCGACAAGATGGACAAGACCTGCGTCATTCAGATCAAGACCCGCGTTCGTCATCCGCTGTATGGCAAGATCATGAACAAGACTTCCAAGCTGAAGGTTCATGACGAGAACAATGAGTGTGGCGTTGGCGATACCATCAAGGTGATGGAGACCCGTCCGCTTTCCAAGGACAAGCGCTGGCGCCTGGTCGAGATCATCGAGAAGGCCAAGTAATCCGCGCGTTAAGGAGGAAATACTATGATTCAGCCGCAAACCCGGCTTAAGGTGGCCGATAACTCCGGCGCCAAGGAAATCATGTGCATCCGCGTGCTGGGCGGTTCTTTCCGTCGCGACGGTTCCATCGGTGACATCATCGTGGCCAGCGTCAAGACCGCTACCCCCGGCGGCACCGTGAAGAAGGGCGACGTCGTGAAGGCGGTTATCGTCCGTATGCGCAAGAACAAGCGCCGCCCCGATGGCTCTTACATCAAGTTTGATGACAACGCCGCTGTGATCATCAACGATGCCAAGATGCCCAAGGGCACCCGTATCTTTGGACCCGTTGCCCGCGAGCTGCGTGAGAAGGACTTCATGAAGATCGTCTCCCTGGCTCCCGAAGTGCTGTAAGAGGAGGCGGAAGAGATGCACGTTCGTAAGAATGATCTGGTGATGGTCATCACCGGCAAGGATAAGGGGACGAAGGGCAAGATCACCGCTGCGTTCCCCAAGACCGGCAAGGTCATCGTTGAGGGCGTGAATATGGTGACCCGTCACCAGAAGGCCCGCAATGCGATGCAGCCCGGCGGCATCGTGAAGAAGGAAGCCCCCATCGACGCTTCCAACGTGATGCTGATTTGCGAAAAGTGCGGCAAGCCCGTGCGCGTCGCCCACAAGGTCACCGTGACTGTGGACGCCAACGGCAAGAAGAACCGCACCATGGTCCGCACCTGCAAGAAGTGCGGCGCTGAAATCTGAGAAGGAGGAAAAGTCTGATGGCTACCCGTATGAAGGAAAAATACCTGGCCGAGGCTGTTCCTGCTCTTCAGCAGAAGTTCGGCTACAAGAATGTGATGGAGATCCCCAAGCTGGAGAAGATCGTCATCAACATGGGCCTGGGCGACCTGAAGGACAACACCAAGGCCTTCGAGATGGCGATCAATGAGCTGACTGCCATCGCCGGCCAGAAGCCCCTGGTCACCAAGGCCAAGAAGTCCATCGCGAACTTCAAGCTCCGTGAGGGCCAGAACGTCGGCGCAAAGGTCACGCTGCGCGGCGCCCGCATGGAGGAGTTCCTGGACAAGCTGGTCAACATCGCTCTGCCCCGCGTCCGCGACTTCCGCGGCGTGTCTGCGACCTCCTTTGATGGCCGCGGCAACTACGCCCTGGGTATCCGCGAGCAGCTGCTGTTCCCCGAAATCGAGTACGATAAGGTCGAGAACATCCGCGGCATGGAGATGATCTTCGTCACCACCGCGAAGACCGACGAGGAGTGCAAGGAGCTGCTGCGTCTGCTGGGCATGCCCTTCGCTCAGGCGTAATGAAGGAGGAGAACAACAATGGCTAAGACGAGTATGAAGCTCAAGCAGGCGAGGACGCCCAAGTTCTCCACCCGCGCTTACACCCGCTGCCGTCTGTGCGGCCGTCCCCACTCTGTCCTGCGCAAGTACGGCGTGTGCCGTATCTGCTTCCGCGAGCT
>JAQXLU010000103.1 GCA_029012285.1 Clostridiales bacterium
GCGGCATGGTGCGTCTCGTCGATGACGATGTAGTCGTAGTAATCAGCGGGCAGCTTGGTATGCAACGCCTGAGAATTCAGCGTCTGCACTGAAATGAACAGGTGATCCAGCGATTCCGGCTTGTAGTTGCCCACGAAAAGCTCGCCGAAGTTGGCGTCCTTCAGCACACCGGCGAAGGTATCACGGCTCTGTTTGAGGATTTCCTCACGGTGGGCGATGAACAGCAGCCGGTTCGCCTTGCCCACATTCTGCTTGCAGAAGCGCTTGTAGTCCAGCGCAGCGATGACTGTTTTTCCGGTGCCGGTGGCGGCAACCACCAGATTCCGGTACAAGCCGCGAACTTCGCGTTCCGCCAGCAGCCTGTCGAGAATCTCCTGCTGATAGGGGTACGGACGGATGTCAAACAGGAATTGCGGACGATTTCCCTGGTACTTCTCAGCCTTCAAGGCCTGGTTCAGGCGGTCGCGCTCCGCTTCGTTGTAGTACTCGAAATCACTGGAATGCCAGTAAACATCGAAAGTCGCAGCGATTTTCCTAATGGTTTGAGGTTGGTCTCGAGCTGCAATTTTTACATTCCATTCAAGACCACTTGAAATAGCTGCATTAGTCAAATTCGAAGAGCCTACATACGCTGTGGTAAAGCCTGTATCCCGGTAGAATATATACGCCTTAGCATGGAGGCGAGAATGTTTCGTATCATAGCAAACCTTAATCTGCGTATTAGGCAATGCAGCAAGTTCTGCAATGGCCTTAATATCTGTTGCACCCATATAGGGTGTCGTAATAACTCGCAGTTCACCGCCCCGATGGACGAATTCCTCTATCTCACTAATGATCCGTATAACACCGCTCCACTTAATGAAAGAAACAAGCATATCAATACGATCAGCAGATGCAATCTCCTTTTTCAGCTCTGAGAGCATCTGTGGCTCATGGACTGCGGCTGTGAAAAGGCTGCTCATCGCCAATGAAGTCTCCGGGCGAGTCATATCGGACGCGCGCTTTCCCAATGCCAGCATGGGATCCTGCGCCTTCAACAACGCTAACAGCTGCTCCGCCTTTTCATCGACCGCCAAAGACGGCTCGGAATCCTCAACCAGCAGCTTCACCATGCGGTTGACCAGCGCAATCTGCGCTTGCACATCCAGCTTGCTCTCCTGCATCCGCTCCAGCACGGCGCGGGTGACCTCTGCCACATAACGGGACAGCACCTCTGCCGCCTCCGCCTCGTCAATGGGCGCAACAGACTGCCGCTCATCCGGAATAGCGGCGAGCTCGCGCCGGAGAGCGGTGGTGATCAGCTGTTCATACAAGCCAGATTGAAGCATGATGGCGTCTCCTTACGTATGAAGTGAAATGGGGGCTTCCTTGGTTAGTCCCATGTAAAACATGCGAGCACGGATGCTCTCCACAGGACGATTCATTTGCTCTGCGATTTCTTCGGCTGAGCAGCCGCTGGCATGCAGCTCATTGAGGCGTTTTACGTCCGTCAATGTCCACGGCGGAAGGAGGGGCGGTTCATCATCTTCGTTTCTCTTTTCCAACAAATCGAGACGCTCCAACCGACGGTGGATCGCCCATGACGACCTTTTGAGAAGTTTGGCAATCTCGTTCTTTGTGGCACCGTTTTCCCAAAGATCCCATAGCTGCGCTTCTTCTTCGCGCGACCAGGCTTCGCCTGCTCGCTCACGGCCGGCAGTTTTCTTACGCTCCGGTTTATGCGCCGCTTGTTCTGTTTCGGCTGGCGTAATCTGCATATTGGACTCACACTCTTGCAGCGCTACCAGCGCTTTGTGCAGAGCGCGCAGCACCGCAGGTTCATGGCACACATGATCCTCCGGCAGCAGCTCACCCGTAATCGGGTTAATGCCGTCCATCAGCGTTTCAAGCAAGGTATAGGCATCCTTCGCATTCATGGCAGAACCTCCGGCTTACTTCAGACGGGCAAAATGTGACGTTAACGGATCCCCAAACTAGTTTCCTTTATTGTCCATTATACCGTTCCGCATAGAAAACATCAAGCCGTTATTTCGCTTGTAGACCATTCGGTGTGATACCACTCTGCAGCATAAAGCTTGGCCTCCCCGTACCGATCCCCTCAAACGCAGGATTCACTAGCAGGCTATCCAGCGTCAGCGCGCCATTATCCTCGTTGCGCAGATGCTTCGTTGCCTCAGCAATGTACTTCCGCTTGGTCTCTCGGCGGTCATGCTCCCTCTGCTGTTCTGGCGTGACAGACATACCGCTTGCCAGCATCATGTCGAAAGTCGTATCTGGCGTGGCAGCGGCATAATGGATCTCCCGGCACTTCTCGCGGATCTCCGCTACCGTGGGCAGCCACTTCGACTGGGATACCAGCTGCATCACTGCCAGCATCACAATGTCTGACGGTATGTCCTGCAGCGTCACCGTCCATGTGCACAGCAGCATATACTTTTCGTCCTGGCTCATTGTCTTGAAGGCATAGCTGTAATTGGCTTTCATGATGGCCAACAGCTGATTCACGTCCTGCGTCGTCATGCGTTACCCTCCTCCCAAGGAAGCGGAACAAAACCGCTGCATACAGGTGGTGCGTTCAGATCGACAAAGCCCCTACCTTGGCTTACACCTGCGCCTGCCTGCATTCGAGTATGATTTATATTATTAACTTTAGGATATGGGGGCATCGTTGGGTGCATTTTTGTACCCAACATGGCATCTTGCTCCGTATACACGGGTACAGCGCTGGGCGCAGGGTTAGGTACATGATTGGGTGCATTGCTGGATGCACTGTTGGGTACATTTTTACACCCAACGGTGAGATAATTGAGTTTATAGGCCGGGTTGCGCTTGTTCTTCACGCCCGGCTGGAAGTCGAGGACACCGCGCTGCTTGAGCGTATTGCGCAGCGCCTCGATAGCCCGCTTATCAAGGCAGCAGTACAAATTCAGCTCGCCATTCGATACCTGGATGAAGCCATCTGGCCACTCGTATTCCTGGGTCTGCTCGTTGTACACCGCGCGATCGTTGGCGATGTAGAACAGAGCGATCCAGAGCATACGCTCGCGCAGGGACAGGCTATAATCACGGGCATATCGCATGATGGAGTTGAATTCGCTGACGAAGTTTACCTTGCTCATGGGGGACTCCTTTCAAAATTCTTCTCGTCAAAATGACGAAATTTGATTTTTGCAACAAAAAACTTCTGACCGAGTCGGTCATAAGCCGAAAAATGCCCATTTTGGGGGTAAAACAGGGCAAAAACCGGGGTATTAGCAATTTCGTTGGTTTCATAACTAAATAGCAATATCTGATCATCGGAGGTCAATAATCGAGAAGGAAACGATACATTCGCATCCCACATTTTTGAGTGCTCCGGGAAAAGGAAAAGAGCTCTCTAACCCTTGTTAGAAAGCTCTTTTTGGAGTGGAGCATACCGGATTCGAACCGGTGACCTCTACAATGCGAATGTAGCGCGCTACCAACTGTGCTAATGCCCCAAATTTTGTATTGTTTTTTGTGCAAGTTCACCAACTTGCGGGGTGGTGCCGGGGATGCGCAAGAGGTAGTTCGTTCTACCAACTGTGCTATAGCCCCATATATAGATTGAACTCCGTGCCATCGCCCCACCGTTCGCCGCTCAGCCGCAGGTGTTTCCCTCAAGCACAGGGATTATTATAGCACATTTATCATCCGGATGCAACCCCCTTTTTCACATTTTCTCGCAACGGACGTGGCAGGTGGCGCCTGGCGGTCAACGGGCGGCGCCGCTTGATTGACCGCATCCACCGCCACGCCCGTCCTGTCAATCAGCGTGGCCCCAGCGCTGCGCGTCCCCCAGGTCGCCGGCGTGGAAGTGCTTGCGGCACAGGCTGACGTACTGGCTCGAGCCGCCCAGGAGGATCTGGTCGCCCTCCTTGACCACCTTGCCGTTCACCACACGGGCGTTGCAGATGGCCTTGCGGCCGCACCAGCAGATGGTCTTGACCTCCTCGATGGAATCCGCCCAGGCCATCAGCCACATGCTGCCCTCGAAGAAGTTCTCCTGGAAGTCGGTGCGCAGGCCGTAGCAGATCACCGGGATGTCCAATTCATCCACGATGCGGACCAGCAGCTGTACCCGCTCCTTGGACAGAAACTGCGCCTCGTCCACAATCACGCAGTCGTAGCCGCGCACATCCTCCAGGGAGATGTCCTCGACAAAAAGGCACTCGGTCTCCAGCCCGCAGCGGGACTTCACCGTGGATGCGCCGTCGCGGTTCTCCAGCTTGGGCTTGAGCATGAGCACCTTCTGCCCCCGCTCCATGTAGTTGTACTGCACCATGATGGCGTTGGCGGTTTTGCTGGAGCCCATCGCCCCGTAGCGGTAGTAGAGCTTTGCCATGGAAGCACCTCGTTCCGTCGTGATGCTGGTATCATACCACATTTCCGCCGGAATGGGAAGCCCCCGTGGCAAATCAGGCCGGGCGGCCACATCCCGCGCGCACCCTCAGTCGCCCGAAGGTGACAGCTCCCCCCCACGAAGGTGTCTGAGAAGGGGCACCGCGATCCGTCCACCAGCCAAAAGGCGCCCTCCCCGAGGGAGCTGCTTCTCGTAGCGGAGACTGAGGAAGTGACCCTCCCCCCGAAAAACGCCCGTTGACCCCTCGTCACAGATGGAGTATAATAGATCATCCGACCAAACAGGGCGGCTCGCAGGGGCTGCCCTTTGTCAACCGTGCAAAAGGAGGCGCTTGGATGAGCTACGAGGATCTGCTGGGACAAATCTACGCTGAGCTTCCCCACCTCAAGGGGCAGCTGAAGGCGCCCAAGGTGGTCTACGTCCGGGCGCAGGACAAGGTGTATATCACCTTTGAATCGGATGTGCTGGTGGAGGAAGCGTCCTTTTTGAAGATGGAGCGTATCCTGCGGCGGCTGTTTCCGCAAAAGCCCCTGGCGCTGCGGGTGGTATCGCCGGGCCTGAAGGAGGATTTCCAGGAAAACATCAGCGCCTACAAGCCCGTGCTGATGGACTTTTTGAAGCGCAATTATCCCGCGTCGGTCAGCTGGATGAATCAGATCGACTGGCGCTGCCTGGACGACCGCATCGTACTGACCTTCCCCGACCCGTTCAGCATGACCTACATGGCCAAGCAGAACGTGGCGGCGCGTTTGTCCCAGGCGGTGAAGGACATCTTCTCCCTGGAGCTGCCGGTGGAATTGACCGTGGCGGGCGATCAGGAGAAGCGCCTGGCGGAGATTCGCGAGGAACGGGCGAGGGAGCAAGCCGTCGCCATCACCGCCCAGGAGTTGGCTCAGCGCTACGGCGGGGAGGTCTCCGCGAAGAAGATAGAGCCGGAAAAGAAGGAGCGCAAGGCGCGCGAGAAGAAATCCGACGCAGAACGTGCCGAGGAAGCCGCCCGGGCCGCCGCTATCCAGGAGGCCGCCAGGAAGAAGGAGGAAGGCGCCGCCCCCGTGCCGACCATGACCAACACCGCCATCGGCAAGCCCATCATGGGCCGCGCCATCGCAGACAGGCCCATCGAAATGAAGGAGCTGACCAGCGACGCAGGCTTGGTGGTGGTGCAGGGCGACATCTTCAAGATGGAAACCAAGGAGCTCAAGGGCGGCGAAATGCTGCTGGTGACCTTTGCCATCACCGATTACACATCCTCCATCCTGTGCAAAAACTTCTTCCGCTACCGCAAAAACCAGTTTGGCCGCAAGCGCAATGAGGACGAGCCCCTCCCGCCCATCACCGAGGAGGAACGCAGGGCCGTCATGGACAAGGTCAACCAGATCAAGGTGGGCATGAACGTCAAGGTGCGCGGCGAATGCATGTATGACAACTTCGCCCGGGAGCTGTCCATCTCCGTGCGCGACATGGTGCCCATGGAGCGCGTGGAGCGCCAGGACACGGCGGAGGAAAAGCGCATCGAGCTGCACATGCACACCAACATGTCCACCATGGACGCCATGACCCCCGCAGGCGACCTCATCAAACGGGCCATCCAGTGGGGGCATCCGGCGGTGGCGATCACCGACCATGGCGTGGTGCAGGCCTTCCCGGCGGCCTTCAACGCGGTGAAGAAGCAGCCCATCAAGCTCATCCCCGGCTGCGAGGGGTATATGATTGACGAGAAGGCGGTGGTCGCCAATCCCGACGGCCGCTCGCTGGACGACCCCATCATCGTGCTGGACTTTGAGTCCACCGGCCTGAACACCGCCACCGACCGGGTGATCGAAATCGGCGCGGTGAAGCTGGTGGGCGGAACGGTGGTGGATTCCCTCTCCATCCTGGTCAACCCGAAAACGCCCCTGAAGGAGAAAATCGTCAAGCTCACCGGCATCACCGACATGATGCTCGCGGACAAGGAAACCGCGGAAACCGCCATCCCCCGGCTGATGGACTTCATCGGGGACGCGCCCATCGCCGCCCACAACGCGGCCTTTGACGCATCGCTGCTCAAATCTGAGCTCAAGCGGCTGGGCCGCAGCTTCTCCGCCCCGGTGATCGACACGCTGACCCTCGCCCGCAAAATGTACCCGGACATGAAGAGCTTCAAGCTATCCAGCGTTTGCAAGCAGCTGCAGGTGAGCCTTAAAAACGCCCATCGCGCCGTGCACGACGCCACCGCCACCGCCCTGTGCCTGGCGAAGATGCTCAAGGCGCTCCAGGAGGAAAAGGGCTTCACCACCGTGGCTGACCTCAACCAGCTCAAGGGCGGCGCCATCGGCGAGAGCTACCATGTGATTCTGCTCGTCAAGACGCAAAGCGGCCTGGTCAATCTGAACCGGCTGGTCACCATCGGCCACCTGGATTACTTCCGCCGCAGGCCCCACATGCCCAAGCAGAAGATTCAGGAGCTGCGGGAGGGCCTCATCATCGGCAGCGCCTGCGAGGCAGGCGAATTGTTCCAGGCCGTACTGGCCAACGAGCCCTGGGAGAAGCTGAAGGAGATCGCCTCCTGGTATGACTACCTGGAGATTCAGCCCATCGGCAACAACTACTTCATGGTCAGGGAGGGGCGCATCCCGGATGAGGAGGGGCTGCGCGACCTCAACCGGATCATCGTCAAATTGGGCGAGGAGCTGGGGATTCCCGTCGTCGCCACCGGGGACGTGCACTTCCTGGACCCCCATCACGCCAAGAACCGCGCCATCATCCAGGCCGGCATGGGCTACGAGGATGCAGACAATCAGGCGCCCCTCTACTTCAAGACCACCGACGAAATGCTGGAGGAGTTTGCCTACCTCGGGCCGGAGAAATGCCACGAGGTCGTCATTGACAACCCCCGCAGGATTGCCGATCAGGTGGAGAAGCTCCAGCTCTTCCCCATCCACCCCAAGGGCGAGGACACCTTCCAGCCCCTGTGGGAGGACGCGGCGGACAACATCCAGAGCATGACCTGGAGCCGCGCCAAGGAGATGTACGGCGAGGAATTGCCGGAAATCGTCACCGCGCGGATTGAGAAGGAGCTGAAATCCATCATCGGCTACGGCTTCGCCACGCTGTACAACATCGCGCAGAAGCTGGTCAAAAAATCCAACGACGACGGCTACCTGGTGGGCTCCCGCGGCTCGGTGGGGTCCTCCTTTGTGGCGCATATGTGCGGCATCACCGAGGTGAACGCCCTGCCGCCCCATTACCGCTGCGTGCATTGCCGCAAGGGCTTCTTCGATGTGGACAAGGCCACCTACAAGATGGGCGTTGACCTGCCCGACCGGGATTGTCCCATCTGCGGGCGCAACCTGGGCAAGGATGGCTTCGACATCCCCTTTGAGGTGTTCCTGGGCTTTGAGGGCGACAAGGTGCCCGATATTGACCTCAACTTCTCCGGCGAATATCAGAACCGCGCCCACCATTATGTGGAGGAGCTCTTCGGCAAGGATCACGTGTTCCGCGCCGGCACGATCTCCGGCTTGGCGGAAAAGACCGCCTACGGCTATGTGGCCAAGTACTTTGAGGAGCGCGGCATCCAGGTGGGCAACACGGAGAAGGAACGGCTGGCAGCGGGCTGCGAGGGCGTGAAAAAGACCACCGGCCAGCATCCGGGCGGCATGGTCGTCGTGCCCAAGGAGTACGACATCTGCCAGTTCACCGCCGTGCAGCACCCGGCGGACGACCTGGAATCCGACTTCACCACCACCCACTTCGACTTCAACTCCATGCACGACATCCTGGTCAAGCTGGACTGCCTGGGGCATGTCGACCCGACGGTTTTGCACATGCTGGCGGAAATCACCGACACCCCCACCGAGGCCGTCCCGCTGGACGACAAGCCGGTGCGCTCCCTCTTTTCCTCCCCCGAGGCGCTGGGGGTCACGGCGGAGGACATCGACTGCTCCACCGGTACGCTGGGCATCCCGGAATTCGGCACCGCCTTCGTCCGCGGCATGCTGGATGATACCAAGCCCTCCACCATGGAGGAGCTGGTGCGCATCTCCGGTTTGAGCCACGGCACGGACGTTTGGCTGGGCAACGCGCAGGATCTGGTGCGCTCCGGCACGGCCAAGCTGAGCGAGTGCGTCTGCTGCCGCGACGACATCATGAATTACCTCATCGACAAGGGCGTCGCCCCGAAAATGGCCTTCACCACCATGGAGTCCGTCCGCAAGGGCAAGGGCCTCAAGCCCGAAATGGAGCAGGCCATGCTGGACGCCCATGTGCCCGAATGGTTCATGGATTCCTGCAAGAAGATCAAGTACATGTTCCCCAAGGGGCACGCGGTGGCCTACGTCATGAGCAGCCTGCGCGTGGCCTGGTACAAGGTGCACCGCCCGCTGGCCTACTACGCGGCCTATTTCACGCTGCGCGGCAAGGGCTTTGACGCCTGCACGATGATTGCCGACCCGGACACCATCCGCCAGAAGATTCGCGACATCAAGAATGACCCCAACGCCACGGCGGCGGACGGCGACGCGATGACCTCCCTGGAGCTGGTGCTGGAAATGAACATGCGCGGCTTTCGGTTTTTGCCGTGCGATTTGTACAAGTCCCATGTGACGCGATTCCTGATGGAGGATGAGAAGTCGCTGCGCGTACCGTTTACGAGCCTGGGCGGCTTGGGGGAAAGCGTGGCGGAGAGTATTATCAGGGAGAGGGAGAAGGGCCCGTTCCTGTCCATTGAGGATTTGAAGGATCGGGCGAAGGTGCCCACGTCGATTATTGAGATGCTGCGCACGCATGGTTCTCTGGAGGGCATGAGCGAAACAAGCCAGGTGAGCATGTTCTTCTAACCTCCCCCTCGCGAAGCGAAAAAAGGGCAAGGAGCCGTTCAACATCACTTGATGCTTTGCCTTCGGCACCTGCCCACTGGGCAGCCGCATCTGCACGATGCCCTCCCCGTCGGAGACCCCGGTCTGCAGCCCGAAAACGCTCCGCGCGCTTTCGCGAATCCACAGACTCGCGAAACAGCCCACCCAGCCCCACAAGAACCCGACACAGCTCCATACTCCCGCAAGGTGGATGGGAGCCACATAGCGCCATGACAGCTGGCGCAAGGTTACCCCTCAGTCGCCTTACGGCGCCTGAGGGAGTATCCCTCCGAGTGCCGACGGAATTTGCTCCCCATGGATATGCACCCAAAAGCGCCCTCCCCCTTTCGGGAAAGGACGCGATTGGTCACAGATTGATTTGGGCGCTATCGCCCTTTACGCCAGAAAGGAGTGGACGCACCTTGCTGAGCAGCGCGGTTACCTGCTCGGGGCAGCGGCCGATGTACTTTTCCGGGGTGAGCAGCTCGGACATTTCCTCCTCGGTCATGCCGAAGGCGGGCTCCTCCTCCAGCAGGGACAGGAGATTGCAGGGCAGGCCCTCCTTCATGCGGGCGGTGGCCTCCATGGAGCAGCGGCGAATCACCTCGTGCAGCTCCTGGCGGTTGCCGCCCCGCTTGACGGCCTCCATCAGCAGGTTCTCCGTGGCGATGAAGGGCAGGTACTCCCGCACGGTGCGCTCGATGATCTTCTCATTCACCCGCAGTCCGTCGGTGACGTTCTGTGCCAGGCGGAGGATCGCATCGGCGCACAGGAAGCCCTCAGGCATAGAAATGCGGCGATTGGCGCTGTCGTCCAGGGTACGCTCCAGCCACTGGGTGGAGGCGGTCATGGCGGCGTTGGAAGCATCCGCCATCAGGTAGCGCGCCAGGGAGCAGATGCGCTCCGAGCGCATGGGGTTGCGCTTGTATGCCATGGCGGAGGAACCGATCTGGTTCTTCTCGAAGGGCTCCTCAAGCTGGCGGTCGTGCTGCAGGAGGCGGATGTCATTGGCCATGCGGTAGCAGCTCTGGGCGATGGAGGACAGCGCGTTGAGGATGCGGCTGTCCAGCTTGCGCGGATAGGTCTGCCCGCACACGTCGAAGCAGCGCTCAAAGCCGAAATCCGCCGCTATCAGACGGTTCATCTCGTCGATTTTGGCCGTGTCGCCCTCAAAGAGCTCGACAAAGCTGGCCTCCGTGCCGGTGGTGCCCCGGCAGCCCAGGAAACGCAGCTGGGAGAGGGCAAAGTCGATTTCCTCCAGGTCGGTCAGGAAGTCCTGCATCCACAGCGTGGCGCGCTTGCCCACCGTCACCAGCTGCGCCGGCTGATAGTGGGTGTAGCCCAGGGTCGGCAGGGCCTTGTATTTGTCAGCGAAATCCGCCAGGTTGGCGATCACCTTCAGCAGCTCGCCCCGCAGATAGCGCAGCGCGTCCCGGTAGAGGATCACGTCCGCGTTGTCGGTCACGTAGCAGCTGGTCGCCCCCAGGTGGATGATGCCCGCCGCGCCGGGGGCTACCTGGCCGTAGGCGTAGACATGGGCCATCACGTCATGGCGGACTTCCTTTTCGCGCTGGGCGGCGCAGTCAAAGTCGATGTCCGTCACATGGGCGGCAAGCTCGGCCACCTGGGCCTGAGTTACAGGCAGACCCAGGGCATGCTCCGCCCGGGCCAGCGAAACCCACAGCTGCCGCCAGGTTTCGATGCGCTTCTGCGCGGAAAACAGGTGCAGCATGTACTTGGACGCATACCGGGAGGATAGGGGGGATTCGTACTGGTCAATCATCGTTGTCAACCTTTCTATGGAGGGGAACGCCCTCGGTGGAACTCCCTCAGTCAGCCGCAATCGGCTACCAGCTCCCTCGGGGAACTCCCTCAGTCAGCCGCAAACGGCTGCCAGCTCCCTCGGGGAGGGAGCCTTTTGGCTGGCTTCCTTATTGCGGTCTGGAGAACAGAAACCAAGGCTCCCTCCGGGAGGGAGCTGTCGCCTTTAGGCGACTGAGGGAGAATGCGCGACAAACACCCTCCGTCAGCTCCTTCAAAAAGACGTGTTTACTGGCTTACCACCGCCGGATGTAGGCATCCCGTTCCGCGCCCACGGACACATAGCGAATCGGGCAGCCGATGGCATTTTCCACATATTCCACATAGGCGCGGGCCTGAGCAGGCAGCTCCTCCCAGGTACGCACGCCGGAAATATCCTTCTGCCAGCCCTCCATATAGGTCAGGATAGGCTTCGCGTCCGCCAGCGCGACGGGGAAGGGGAAGCTGTCAGTGGCCTTGCCGTCCACCTCATACTGGGTGCACACCGGAATCTTCTTCATCGTGGAAAGCACGTCCAGCTTGGTCAGGGCGATTTCCGTCGCGCCCTGTACCTGTACGCCGTAGCGGGTGGCAACGAGGTCAATCGGGCCGACGCGGCGGGGACGGCCGGTTTTCGCGCCGTATTCCGCGCCCGCCTCGCGCAGCTGCTCCGCCTCCGGGCCGAACATCTCGCACACGAAGGGCCCCTCGCCCACGCAGGTGGAATAAGCCTTCACCACGCCCACCACGCGGCCGATTTTTGCCGAGGGCAGTCCGCTGCCGATGGGCGCGAAGGCTGCCGTGGTGTTGGAGGAGGTGGTGTAGGGGTGAATGCCGTAGTCCAGGTCGCGCAGTGCGCCCAGCTGGGCCTCAAAGAGGATGGACTTGCCCTCTGCCTGGGCCTGACGCAGCAGCGCGCCCGTGTCGCACACAAAGGGCTTGATCTTCTCGCAGTAGTTCGCCAGCCAGGCGTCGATTTCCTCCATGGTGATGGGGGCGGCGCCGTATACCCGATTCAGGGTGAGGTTCTTCCATTCCAGCAGGTCGCTCAGGTGGGCGCGCAGGTGCTCGGGATAGAAGAGCTCGCCCGCCAGCACGGTCTTTTTGGCGTACTTGTCGGCATAGAAGGGTGCGATGCCCTGCTTGGTGGAGCCGAACTGCTTGTCCGCCAGGCGCTTTTCCTCCAATTCGTCCAGCATGCGGTGCCAGGGCAGCAGCAACGACGCCCGGTCGCTGATGCGCAGCTTGTCGGGGGTGATCGCCACGCCCTGGGCGGTCACCTGCTCCATTTCCTTCCACAGGTTTTCCGGGTCAAGGGCCACGCCGTTGCCCAGGATGTTCATCACGCCCGAGCGGAATACCCCCGAGGGCAGCAGGTGCAGCGCGAATTTGCCATACTCGTTGATGACGGTATGCCCCGCGTTGCCGCCGCCCTGGTAGCGAACCACCACGTCGTAGTCCTCTGTGAGCAGATCGACCATGCGGCCCTTGCCCTCATCGCCCCAGTTGATGCCCACGATTGCACAATGTTCCATATCCTACGCCCCTTTACGCATTGATGGTTGAGATGCTGGGCACCACGTCCTCCAGCACGTCCAGGAGGATGCGCACCGTATCCAGCGAGGTAAAGATGGTCACGCCGTTTTCCACCGCGCACCGGCGGATGGCCACGCCGTCCTCATAGTGCACGCCGGAGAGGATGGCGCGGGTGTTGATGATGTAGCTGACATACCCCGCACGGATGGAGTGGAGGATCTCGTCGCTCCCCTCGGAGAGCTTGCCCCGGATGCGCGTGCGGATGCCGTGCTGCTTGAGGTAATTCGCCGTGCCGATGGTGGCCTCGATGTTGAAGCCCAGTTCGTAGAAGCGGCGCACCAGGGGGAGGGCCTCCTCCTTGTCCTCGTCCGCCAGGGTCACGATGACCGTGCCGTACTGCTTCATCTTCACGCCCGAGGCCTGCAGCGCCTTGTACAGCGCCCGGTGCAGGCTGTCGTCATAGCCGATGGCCTCGCCCGTGGATTTCATCTCCGGGGAGAGGTAGGCGTCCATGCCGTCCAGCTTGGCGAAGGAGAACGCCGGCGCCTTGACGTAGAAGCGCTTGCGGTCCGCCGGGCGCATGTCGGTGATCCCCTGATCCCGCAGGGACTGGCCCAGCATCACCCTGGTGGCGATGGACACCAGCGGGTAGCCCGTCGATTTGGACAGGAAGGGCACGCTGCGGCTGGCCCGCGGGTTCACCTCGATGATGAACACATGGTCCTCCCCATCCACGATGAACTGGATGTTGAACAGCCCCACGATGCCCACGCCCAGGCCGAGCCGGGTGGTATAATCGGCAATGGTGTCCCGCACCTTTTCAGAAATGCTGATGGGCGGGTAGATGCTGGTGGAGTCGCCGGAATGTACGCCGGTGCGTTCCACCAGCTCCATGATGCCGGGGAGGAACACCTCCTTGCCGTCGCAGATGGCGTCCACCTCAACCTCCTTGCCGATGTGGTATTTGTCCACCAGCACGGGCTTGTCCGCGTCCACCTCCACGGCGGTTTTGAGGTAGTGGCGCAGCATTTTCTCGTTGGCAACGATTTCCATCGCCCGTCCGCCCAGCACGAAGCTGGGCCGCACCAGCACCGGGTAGCCCAGCCGGGCCGCGGCCTTCACGCCGTCCTCCACGTTGGTGACGGCCTCCCCCGCCGGATGGGGGATGTGCAGCGAGAGCAGCACCTGCTCAAAGGCGTTGCGGTCCTCGGCCCGGTCGATGGCCTCGCAGTCCGTGCCGATGAGCTTCACGCCCCGCGCGCTCAGCCCGGCAGCCAGGTTCACGGCGGTCTGGCCGCCCAGGGTGGCAATCACGCCCAGGGGCTGCTCCATCTCGACGATGTTGGTCACATCCTCCAGGGTCAGCGGCTCAAAGTAGAGCTTGTCGGCGGTGGTGTAGTCGGTGGAGACGGTCTCCGGGTTGTTGTTGATGACGATGGCCTCATACCCCGCCTCGCGGATGGCCCGGACGGCATGGACGGTGGAGTAGTCAAACTCCACGCCCTGCCCGATGCGGATGGGCCCCGAGCCCAGGACGATCACCTTCTGGCGGTCGGACACGATGGACTCGTTCTCCGTCTCGTAGGTGGAGTAGAAATAGGGCACATAGCTGTCGAACTCGCCTGCGCAGGTGTCGATCATCTTGTACACCGGGCGGATGGCATGCGCCTTGCGCAGCTGGTACACATCGTCCTCGGTCATGTGCCAGAGGGTGCCGATGTACTTGTCCGAAAAGCCCATGCGCTTGGCCTGGCGCAGCAATGCCGCGTCGCCGGGCGCGGCCTCCATCTCCCTTTCAAAATCGACGATGTGCTTGATCTTGTCCAGGAAGAACATGTCGATCTGGGTGATGTTGCAAATGCGGCTGTGGTCAACGCCCTGCCACATCAGCTGGGCGATGGCGTAGATGCGGTCGTCCGTGCCCTCGCGGATGTAGTCCATCAGCTGCTCGGTGGTCATGTTCCTGGTGTCGAACTTGGGGCTGTGCAAATGGCAGTAGCCGCTCTCCAGGGAGCGGATGGCCTTGAGCAGGCTTTCCTCCATCGTGCGGCCGACGCTCATCACCTCGCCCGTGGCCTTCATCTGGGTGGACAGCCGGTTAGAGGCCAGGGTGAACTTGTCAAAGGGGAAGCGGGGGAGCTTCGTTACCACATAATCGAGGGAGGGCTCGAAGCAGGCGGGGGTGTTGGCCAGCATGATTTCGTCCAGGTTCATGCCCACGGCGATCTTTGCCGACACCCGGGCGATGGGATAGCCGCTGGCCTTGCTCGCCAGCGCGGAGGAGCGGCTGACCCGGGGGTTGACCTCAATCACATAATACCGGAAGGACTGGGGGTCAAGGGCAAACTGCACGTTGCAGCCGCCCTTCACGCCCAGGGCGCGGATGATCTTCAGCGCGCTGTCCCGCAGCATGTGGTATTCCTTGTTGGTGAGGGTCTGGCAGGGGGCCACCACGATGGAATCCCCCGTGTGGATGCCCACCGGGTCCAGGTTCTCCATCGAGCAGACGGTGATGGCGGTGTCGTTGGCGTCCCGCATGACCTCAAACTCGATCTCCTTGTAGCCCTTGATGCTCTTTTCCACCAGCACCTGATGCACCGGGGAGAGCGCCAGGGCGTTTTTCATCATCGCGCGCAGCTCGTTTTCGTCCCCCGCGAAGCCGCCACCCGTGCCGCCCAGGGTGAAGGCGGGCCGCAGGATGACCGGGTAGCCGATTTCCTCTGCCACCGTCACCGCTTCTTCGATGGAATAGGTGATGCGGGAGGGCGCGACCGGCTCACCGATGCGCTGGCACAGCTCCTTGAACTTTTCCCGATCCTCGGCGGTGTCGATGCTTTCCGCGTCCGTGCCCAGCAGCTCAATCTCGCATTCGTCCAGCACGCCCTTGCGGGCCAGCTGCATGGCCAGGTTGAGGCCGGTCTGTCCGCCGATGCCGGGGACGATGGCATCCGGGCGCTCATAGCGGCAGATGCGGGCCACGTATTCGAGGGTGAGCGGCTCCATGTAGACCTTGTCTGCCACGGAGGTATCGGTCATGATGGTGGCCGGGTTGGAGTTGACCAGGATGACCTCGTAGCCCTCCTCCCGCAATGCCAGGCAGGCCTGCGTGCCCGCGTAGTCGAACTCGGCAGCCTGCCCGATCACGATGGGGCCGGAGCCGATCACCATCACCTTGTGGATGTCCGTGCGCTTAGGCATGCTGCTTCGCCTCCTCCATCATGGCAATGAAACGGTCAAAGAGGTGGGGACTGTCCTGCGGGCCGGGGGCGCTTTCGGGGTGGTACTGCACGCTGAAGACCCGCTCTGCGGGGCAGGACAGGCCCTCCACCGTGCCGTCGAGCAGGTTCACATGGGTCAGGGTCAGGCCGGTGCCGGCAAGGCTGTCCAGATCCACGGCGTAGGAGTGATTCTGGCTGGTCATTTCAATGTGCCCGGTGGACAGATCCTTCACCGGATGGTTGCCGCCCCGATGCCCGAACTTGAGCTTGTAGGTTTTCGCCCCATAGGCCAGGGCGATCATCTGATGCCCCAGGCAGATGCCGAACATGGGGAATCTCCCCCGCAGCGCGCGGATGAGCGCCACCACGCCCTGCACGTCCTCCGGGTCGCCCGGGCCGTTGGAGAGGAACACTCCGTCCGGGTTCATGAAGGCGATCTCCTCGGCGGAGATCGTGGGGGGCACAATGGTCACGTTGCAGGCGCGGGCGTTGAGGCTGCGCACGATGTTGAGCTTCATGCCGCAGTCCACCGCCACCACGTTATAGCGGGGGTTGGCGGTGCGGCTGTACCAGCGCTTGCGGCAGCTGACGCGGCTGACCTGGTCATGGGGGACGGGGGTATTGGCGATGATGCGCAGCGCCTCGTCCACGGGGGTGGCGATGTCCGTGAGGATGGCCCGGCGGCTGCCCTTATCCCGGATGGAACGGGTCAGCATGCGGGTATCCACGCCAGTCAGGCCCGGGATGCCGTTTTCCTCCAGCAGCTCATGCAGGGTTCTGGTGGCGCGGAAGTTGGAGGGCATATCGTTGTAGTCCCGCACGATCAGCCCGGACAGCGCCGGCCCACGGCTTTCAAAGTCCTCGTCGGTGATGCCGTAGTTGCCGATGAGCGGGTAGGTCATCACCACAAACTGATCGGTGTAGCTGGGGTCGCTGACCAGCTCCTGATACCCGGTCATGGAGGTGTTGAACACCGTTTCGCACACCCTTTGCACCTTCGCGCCAAAGCCGTAGCCCGGATAGACGCTGCCGTCCTCCAGGATCAGCTGCCTGTCAAACTGCTTCATGCCAGACCCTCCGTTTTCACGCCTTATTTGTGGTCATTGAGCCGCCGCATGATTTCCTGATACGCTTCCTCCACGCCGCCCATGTCCCGGCGGAAGCGGTCCTTGTCCAGCTTCTCATGGGTGGCGCTGTCCCACAGCCGGCAGGTGTCGGGGCTGATTTCATCCGCCAGGATGATGGTGCCGTCGCTCGTCCGGCCGAAGTCCAGCTTGAAGTCCACCAGCGTCACGCCCGCCTCCGCCCAGAAGGCGCGCAGGAAGTCGTTCACCGCAAGGGCGTAGCGGCGGATGGTGGCGATTTCCTCCTCCGTTGCCAAACCGATGGCCAGGGCGTGGTCGTCGTTGAGCAGCGGATCGCCCAGCTCGTCGTTCGTGTAGGAGAACTCCACCGTGGGGCGGGCAAAAACGACGCCCTCCTCCACGCCGTAGCGCTTGGAGAAGGTGCCTGCGGCGATGTTGCGCACAATGACCTCCAGGGGCACGATCTGCACGCGGCACACCAGGGTTTCGCGCTCGCTGAGCTCCTGCACATAGTGGGTGGGCACGCCAGCGGCAGCCAGGCGGGCCATTAGGCGGTTGCTCATCTGGTTGTTGATCACGCCCTTGCCGGTGATGGTGCCCTTCTTCAGCCCGTTGAATGCGGTGGCATCGTCCTTGTAGGAGACGATGAGCAGCTCGGGGTCGTCGGTGGCATAGACGCGCTTGGCCTTGCCTTCGTAGAGTTGTTCACGCTTTTCCATGGTTCATTCCTCCTGCATCTGTTCGCTTCTGTTTACTCCCATTCGATGGAGGCCGGGGGCTTGGTGGTCACGTCGTAGAGGACGCGGTTGCAGCCGTTCACCTCGCCGATGATGCGCGCGGTGATGCGGTCGAGCACCTCCCAGGGCATGCGCACCACGTCGGCGGTCATAAAGTCGTCGGTGGTGACGGCGCGGATGGCGATGGCGTAGGCGTAGGTGCGCTCATCGCCCATCACGCCCACGGATTTGGCGTTCGTCAGCACGGTGAAGTACTGGGAGGCCTTCACGCCTGCGGCGGCGACCTCCTCGCGCAGGATCCTGTCGCTCTCCCGGACGATGCGCACCTTCTCTGGCGTGACCTCGCCGATCACGCGGATGGCCAGGCCCGGCCCGGGGAAGGGCTGACGGTTGACCAGCGTTTCGGGCAGCCCCAGGGTCAAGCCGAGGCGGCGCACCTCATCCTTGAAGAGCATGCGCAGCGGCTCCACCAGGCTGGTGAAGCCCAATTCTGCCGGAAGCCCGCCCACGTTGTGGTGGCTCTTGATGACCGCGCTGCCCTTCACCTGGCCGCTTTCGATCACGTCCGGGTAGATGGTGCCCTGGGCGAAGTGATCCAGCCTGCCCAGCTTGGCGGAGGCCTCCTTGAAGGCCTCGACGAACTCGCGCCCGATGATGTGGCGCTTTTCCTCCGGTTCTATCACGCCTTCCAGCGCGTGAAAGAAGCGGCTGGAAGCGTCCACGCGCACCAGGTTCACCGGGAAGGTGCGGGTAAAGACCTCCTCCACCTGGTCGCTCTCGCCCGCGCGCATGAAGCCGTGGTCGATGTACACGCAGGTCAAGCGCTTGCCGATGGCGCGCTGCAAAAGCGCCGCGGCCACCGCGCTGTCCACACCGCCGGAGAGGCCCAGCAGCACCGTGCCCTCGCCCACCTGCGCGCGGATGGCCTTCACCGCCTGCTCCGCGTAGGCCGCCATCGACCACTCGGCGGGGGCGTGGCAGATGTCCAGCAGGAAGGCTTTCAGCAGCTGTGTGCCGTGATGGGTGTGGGTGACCTCCGGGTGGAACTGTACGCCGTAGAGGCGGCGGCTTTCATCCGCCATGGCCGCCGTGGGGCAGGACGCGGTGTGCGCCGCCACGTGGAAGCCCTCCGGCACACGAACAACCTGCCAGGTGTGACTCATCCAGCAGGTGTTTTCATGCGCCAGTTCCTTCAGCAGCCCGGTCGGGTCGTCCACCGTCACGCTGGTGCGCCCGTACTCGCGGGTGTCGCCCCTGCGGATGTCGCCGCCCAGCAGATGGGCCATCAGCTGCATGCCGTAGCAGATGCCCAGCACCGGTACGCCCAGGTCAAACACCGCGGGGTCGATGGTGGGGGCGTCCGCGTCCAGCACGGACGCAGGCCCCCCGGAGAGGATCACGCCCACGGGGGCTGCCTGACGGATCTCCTCGATGCCCGCCGTGTAGGGCAGGATCTCCGAATACACGCCGCATTCGCGCACGCGGCGGGCGATCAGCTGGGTATACTGTCCGCCAAAGTCGATGATGAGGATGCCGCGCTGATTCACTTGCTTGACCTCCTTGTCAATGGCTGCTCGAATTTATTTTTGCCCTGTTCCTCGGGGATGGGGATGGGATATTGACCGGTGAAGCACCCGTCGCAGAAGCGGCAGCCCTCGTCCCCGGCCAGACGGTGCGCGTCCTGCACGCTCAGGTACGCCAGGGAATCCGCCCCGATATACCGGGCAATGGCCTCCACGTCCGGCAAGCGGCAGGCGATGAGGTTCTCCTGGCTGTCCACGTCCGTGCCGAAGTAGCAGGGGTGGCGGAAGGGCGGCGAGGAGATGCGCATGTGCACCTCCCTCGCTCCGGCCTCACGCAGCAGCCCCACGATGCGGGCGCTGGTGGTGCCGCGCACGATGGAATCGTCAATCAGCACCACCCGCTTGTCGCGCACCGTATCGGCAATCACGTTCAGCTTGATGCGCACCGCGTTCTCCCGCATGCGTTGGTTGGGCGCGATGTAGCTGCGGCCCACGTAGCGGTTCTTGACGAAGCCTACGCCGTAGGGGATGCCGCTCTCCTGGGAAAAGCCGATGGCCGCGTCCAGCCCGGAATCCGGCACGCCGATCACCACGTCCGCCTTGGCGGGGCTCGCCTTGGCCAGGTACATCCCGGCCCGCTTCCGCGCCGCGTACACCGACGCGCCCCCGATCACCGAATCCGGCCTGGCGAAGTAGATGTACTCAAACAGGCACAGCGAGGCAGCCCGTCCGCAGTGGCGGCGGTCGGAGCGAACCCCGTCCGCGCCGATGATGAGCACCTCGCCGGGCTCGACCTCCCGGATGAAGCGTGCGCCCACCGCCGACAGCGCGCAGGATTCGGACGCGACCACATACGCGCCCTCGGCCGTCTGCCCGTAGCACAGCGGGCGGAAGCCGTTCTTGTCCCGGAAGGCGATGAGCTTGGTGGCCGTCATCAGCACACAGGCGTAGGCCCCCTGGATGCGCGGCATGGCCTGGGCCACGGCCTCCTCGGTGGAGGGGGCCCGCAGCCGTTCGGACACGATGGTGTAGGCGATGGATTCCGTGTCCGTCGTGCCGTGGAAGATACCGCCCCGCATTTCGTGCTCGCTCCGTAGCGAGTTGGCGTTGACCAGATTGCCGTTGTGGCACAGGGCCATGTTGCCCTTGATGTGGCAGACCACTACGGGCTGGATGTTATTGGGGTTTTTGCCGCCGGTGGTGGAATAGCGCACATGGCCCACGGCGATGCTGCCCTGGCCCAGCTCCTCCAGGGCGGCGCGATTGAACACGTCTCCCACCAGGCCGTCGGCGCGGTGCTGGCGGAACACGCCGTCGTCGCTCAGCGCGATGCCGCAGCTTTCCTGCCCCCGGTGCTGAAGGGCGTACAGCCCGTAGTAGACCATCTCCGCCACGTCCGTCCGCTCCGGCGACCACACCCCGAATACGCCGCATTCTTCGTGCAGCATGTCGAACATTCAAATCCCCCCTGTTTACAGGTGTTTGAGTGCCCCCAATGGTAAAGGGGATCACAGCACATTTGCCGTGACCCCCTTGTCAACAACGGTACAATTATATGCGCGCGGCATATCGTTGTCAACAGGTGATTTAAATTTTGACGGTTTTTTGTGTGGGAATGTGAACATTCGATGGGCAGAGCCGGGTTAATGTTCGTTGTTTTGGGGGAATAGGGGGACGGGTGCGCTTGTTGGGGCTGGGTGAGCTGTTTCACGAATCCGGGGGATTCGCGAAAGGCGCGCGGAGTGCTTTGCGCCTGCGGGCGCGGAGGAAGGGGCGCTGCCCCTTCACCCTGGCAGGGCCTTCGCGGCCCTGCACCCCGCAAGGGGCATCACGCAGATGCGGCTGCCCAGTGGGCAGTTGCCGAAGGCAAAGCATCAAGTGATGTTGAATAGCCCCTTGACCCGTTTTTTTGCGGGGATTGGTTATTGGCCGCTGGCGCCATAGTTCGACAAGACACGCGCAGAGGGATCATTCACATCGCAGCCAGGCCATGTCTTGTTCGGCATCCAGAAATCCACAACCATCTCGCTCTGCCCAGGATAATACCGCTCAAACAGCTCCCGATACAGCAAGCTCTCCTTGGTGAACGGCCTTGCATGCGTATACCGCATCGCCTTCTCAGCCGCCTCCTCATCCGTGTAGGCCGCCTCCGCAGCCGCCTTCAAATCATCCACCATGGAGTGCCCCACCGCATCGGAGAACGCAGCCTTCTGCCGCCACAGGATGGCCTCGGGCAGAATCTGATCCGCCGCAAAGGCCTTGCGGATCAGGTACTTGCCCATGTTGTGCCGGTTCATCTTCAGCACGGGGTCAATGCTCATGGCGTAGCGCACAAAGGCCAGGTCGCCAAAGGGCACGCGGGCCTCCAGGGAGTTGACGGAGATGCACCGGTCGGCCCGCAGCACGTCGTACATGTGCAATTCGCGGATGCGCTTCTCCGCCTCATGCTGGAAGGCGGCTGCATCCGGCGCAAAGTCAGTGTACTTGTAGCCGAACAGCTCGTCGGAGATTTCGCCCGTCAGCAGCACCCGCACGTCGGTATGCTCGTGAATGTACTTGCATACAAGATACATGCCGATGCTGGCGCGGATGGTGGTGATGTCGTAGGTGCCCAGCAGCGCCACCACGGTGGGCAACGCCTCCAGCACATCCTCCTTGGTGATGATGACCTCCGTGTGGTCGCTGCCGATGTAATCGGCCACCATGCGGGCGTATTTGAGGTCAATGGCGTCCACATCCATGCCGATGGCGAAGGTGCGGATGGGCTTCTTCAATTCCCGCTGGGCAATGGCGCACACCAGGGAGGAATCCAATCCGCCGGAGAGCAGGAAGCCCAGGGGCGCATCCGCGTCCAGGCGCTTGCGCACGCCCTCCACCAGCAAATCGTGGAGCTTTGCGCACACGGTATCCTCATCAGCCAGCACATACTGGCTGACCTGGGCCGGGTCAGCATACTGGACGAACTCGCCCTCCGCCCAGTAATGCCCGGGCGGGAAGGGCAGCACCTTCTCGCACAGGCCGATCAGGTTCTTCGCCTCGCTGGCGAAGGCCATGCCGCCGTCGGGGAGCACGCCGTAGTACAGCGGACGGATGCCGATGGGGTCGCGCGCCGCGATGAGGCTGTTCCGCTGGCTGTCGTAGAGGATGAGCGCGAACTCCGCGTCCAGGGCCTTGAACATGTCCAGGCCGTATTCGCGGTAGAGGGGCAAAAGGATCTCGCAGTCGGATTGGCTGGCAAACTCGTATTTTGCCATCAGCCGGTCGCGCACCGGGCGGAAGCCGTACAATTCGCCGTTGCACACCACCCGATCCTCGCCCAGGTGGAAGGGCTGCATGCCGCGCTCGTCCAATCCCATGATTGCCAGGCGGTGGAAGCCCAAATAGCCGCAGGGAATCTCCTCCAGGCGGCTCATGTCCGGCCCGCGGGAGATGGTGCGATTAAAGCATCCCTCCAGAACGGTCTTGTCAACTTGCAGGGACGAAATACCTAAGATGGAACACATGGGGACGCTCCTTTCTCCCGTTGCCGGGGTTCAAATTTTGCGTGCATTCTATCATCAGCCACGATGCGCTGTCAACCACAAATTTCTCAGGAAACAGGCGTGATTTGCAGGATTCTATATAGGAAAATGCAAAATTTTGCGTCCTCCCGGCGCAAAACAGGCAAATACAGGAGAAAAACAATTTGCCCCTGCAAAACCCCCTTGACAAGGGCCATGCCCGGTGCTATGATTTTTCCCGACAGAGCAAGGGTGCTGTGCCGATGAGGTACAATCCTGCTCTGTCTTTGATTTTGCAAGGCAAATGGAGGGAGCTTTTATGAGCAAGTACACCAGGGACGATATTATCCGCATGGTCAAGGAAAACGACGTGGAATTCATCCGCATGCAGTTTACCGATATCTTCGGCCAGCTCAAGAATGTGGCGATCACCGCCAGCCAGATCGAAAAGGCAGTCGACAACAAGATCATGATCGACGGCAGCTCCATTGAGGGCTTTGTGCGCATCAACGAGAGCGACCAGTGCCTGCATCCCGACCTGGACTCCTTCACCATCCTGCCCTGGCGTCCCCAGCACGGCAAGGTGGCCCGACTGATCTGCGATGTGTTCAACCCCGATGGCACACCCTTTGTGGGCGACCCCCGCGGCGTACTCAAGAAGGTGCTCAAGAAGGCCGCCGATATGGGCTACTCCTTCAACGTCGGCCCGGAATGTGAGTTCTTCCTCTTCCAGACCGATGAGAAGGGCCGCCCCACCACCGAAACCTCCGACGAGGCCGGCTACTTCGACCTGGGCCCCCTCGACCATGGCGAATCCACCCGCCGCGAAATCTGCATGACCCTGGAGCAGATGGGCTTTGAAATCGAAGCCTCCCACCATGAGGTGGCTGCCGGTCAGCACGAGATCGACTTCAAGTATGCCGACGCTCTGACCGCCGCCGACAACATCATGACCTTCAAGCTGGCGGTCAAGACCCTCGCCCAGAAGAACGGTTTGCACGCAACCTTCATGCCCAAGCCCGTGTTTGGCATCAACGGCAGCGGCATGCACACCAACATGAGCTTGTTCAAGGACGGCGTGAACGTCTTTGCCGATCCCACCGACAAGCGCGGATTGAGCAAGGAAGCCTACGCCTTCATCGCGGGTATCCTGACCCACATCAAGGGCATGACCGCCATCACCAATCCCCTGGTGAACAGCTACAAGCGCCTGGTGCCCGGCTATGAAGCCCCCTGCTACCTGGCCTGGAGCGCCAGCAACCGCTCCGCGCTCATCCGCATCCCCGCGGCCCGCGGCCAGGCCACCCGCGTGGAGCTGCGCTGCCCCGACCCCGCCTGCAACCCCTACCTGTCCCTGGCGGTGTGCCTGGCCGCCGGTCTGGACGGCATCGAGAAGGGCCTCACCCCGCCGGCGGAGATCACCGAGAACATCTTCGCCATGGACGCGGCCACCCGCAAGGCCAACGGCATCGACAGCCTGCCCGGTACGCTGAAGGAGGCCATCGAGTGCATGAAGGCGGACGCGCTGGTCTGCGATGCCCTGGGCGAGCACGTCACGGCCCAGTACGTTGCGGGCAAGGAAAAGGAATGGGACGCCTTCCGCACCCATGTCAGCGCCTGGGAGATTGACCGCTACCTCGTGACCTACTGATGAACGAAGCCCACTCCAGCGTGTGTATTTAATATGAAGGAACGCACGCGAACAGGAAAAGAGAGTGTGATGACCGATGGTAAAGATCATCGTCGCTTTTCCCAGTGAGGAGCGATGTGCACAGTATTCCGCCGCGCTGGAGGAAGCGGGCTATCCGGTGTTCCGCACCTGCCAGTCCGGGAGCGAGGTGAAGCGCACGCTGAACCAGTGCCACGACGGCATTGTCATCTGCGCCTGCCGCATGCCGGACTGCACCGCCGAGCAGCTGGCCTGGGACATCCACGACAACGCGATGATCCTGGTCACCGGCCGGCCGGATCAGCTGGAATTGTGCGAATCCCCCGATTTGTTCCGCCTGGCCTCCCCCTTCACGAGAGGTGAATTGTCAAGCGCCGTGTCCATGCTGGTGCAGATGCATCAGATGAAGCTCCCCCGGCGCAGCAAAGCAGAGAACGAAACCATTGCCCAGGCCAAGGTGCTCCTGATGGAGCGCCACGGCATGACCGAGCCCGAGGCTCACCATTACCTGCAGCAGCATGCCATGAACCGGGGCATGAAGCTGACAGAATACGCCAGCAAGGTGCTGGAAAGTCGATAATATATGGAGGCGCTCGCCATGACCACTGCCTATCCGCTCTATGATCCAATGATGGAACACGAATCCTGCGGTGTCGGAGCTGTGGTCGACCTGGCGGGCGCCCCTTCGTATCGCACCGTTTCGGACGCGCTGACCATCGTCGAGCGCCTGGCCCACCGCGCCGGACATGACGCCCTGGGCACCACCGGCGACGGCGTAGGCATCCTCACCCAGCTGCCCCATGACCTCTTTGCTGCCTGGGCTGCTCAGACCGGCGTGGCCCTGGGGGACAGAGGCGATTACGGCGTGGCCATGTGCTTTTTACCCGGGGATGAAATCGCTGCGGACAACGCCTGCCGCATCTTCGCCCAGGTGACCCGGGCGGAAAAGCTGGCGCTGCTGGGCTGGCGGGATGTGCCCGTCCACCCGGAAATGCTGGGCGCGGGCGCGCGGCGCTCCATGCCCTGCATCCGCCAGTGCTTCATCGCCCGACCGGCGGATTGTGCCCGAGGGCTGGAATTCGACCGCAGGCTTTATCTGCTGCGCCGCCAGTTTGAGCATCAGCAGACGGATACCTTCGTGTGCTCCCTGTCCAGCCGCACCATCGTCTACAAGGGCATGATGCTGGTCGGCCAGCTGCGCACCTTCTACGACGATTTGCAGTCCCCCCTGTACCGTTCCCGCCTGGCGATGGTACATTCCCGCTTTTCCACCAACACCAATCCAAGCTGGGCCAAGGCCCATCCCCACCGGCTGCTTCTGCACAATGGCGAAATCAACACCATCCGCGGCAATGCAGACCGCATGCACGCCCGGGAGGAAACCATGCGCAGCCCCGTGATGGGCGACGCGCTCAAGAAGGTGTTCCCCGTCGTGATGGCGGATGGCTCCGACTCCCAAATGCTGGACAACACCCTGGAATTCCTGCTCATGAACGGCCTGCCCCTGCCCCTGGCCGGGATGATTCTCCTCCCCGAGCCCTGGCAGGGCAAGCAGAGAACCCCCTGGACGGATATGTACCGCTACTGGGCTGCCATGATGGAGCCCTGGGACGGCCCGGCCGCCGTGCTCTATTCCGACGGCGACACGGTCTGCGCGTCCCTGGACCGCAACGGCTTGCGCCCGCTGCGCTGCGCCCTGACCGACGAGAACCGGCTCATCCTGTCCTCCGAGGCGGGGGTGCTCCACGAGGAGAGCAGCCGCATCGTGCGGCGCTGGCGGCTCAAGGCGGGCGGTATCCTGCTGGCCAATCTGACCAATGGCGAATTGCTGGACAGCGAGGACGTCAAGGACTTTTACGCCAAGGCCCTTCCCTATGGGGAATGGATGCAGGGCGCGCTTCGCCTGTCCGACCTGCCCCCGGCCGCTCCCCAGGCGGCGGAGATGTCCATAGCCGAGCGAACCCAGCTGTGCAAAGCCTTCGGCTATGCCTACGAGGACGTGCAGGACGTTATCCTCCCCATGGCGCAAACGGGCGCGGAGCCCATCGTGTCCATGGGCGCGGACGAGCCCATGGCAGTGCTGTCCAAGGCACATCCGCCGCTGTACAGCTACTTCAAGCAGCGCTTCGCCCAGGTGACCAACCCGCCCATCGACGCGCTGCGGGAGAAAATCAAAACCGATTGTACCATTTATATAGGAGACGACGGCAATCTGCTCGATCCCACGGCGGACAACGCCACGGTGATTGAGCTCCCCGGCCCGGTGCTCACCGCGGATGATCTGGCCCGGCTGCGCCAGATGCGCCATCCGGCCTTCCGGGTGCGGACGATCTCCATCCTCTACCGCAAGGACGGCAAGCTGGAGGACGCGCTGCACACCCTCTACGCCGCTTGTGACGCGGCGGATCGCGAGGGCTTCAACATCCTCATCCTCTCCGACCGGGGGGTTGACGAGCAGCACATGGCCATCCCGTCCCTGCTGGCGGTCTCGGCCCTGGAGCAGCACCTGGTGCGCACCAAGCGGCGCACGGCCATCTCCGTGCTGCTGGAAAGCGGCGAGCCCCGCAATGTGCACCAGCTGGCAATGCTGCTGGCCTACGGCGCGCGGGCGGTGAACCCCTACCTGGCCCATGCTTGCATCGGCACGCAGGAGGGGGTCAACAACTTCAACCGCGCCCTGACCGACGGCGTGCTCAAGATCGCCTCCAAGATGGGCGTATCCACCCTCCAGGCCTATCAGAGCGCCCAGCTCTTTGAGGCCCTGGGCCTGGATGAGGACTTTGTGGAGCACTGCTTCACCAACACGCCCTGCCGCATAGGCGGCGCGGGGCTCCCCCGCATCGAGGCGGATGCCCGCTACCACCATGACCGGGCCTTTTGCCATCCGGAGGATGCGTCCCTGGACAGCGTGGGCGTGCATCGGCTGCGCAAGGGAGCAAACGCCGAGGAGCACCTGTACACGCCGGAAGTCATCCACATGCTGCAGCAGGCGGTCTGGACGGATGATTTCCAGCTCTTTGGCCGCTACGCTGACCGCATTGTGAACGACGGCCCCCGCACCATCCGCTCCCTGCTGGATTTTGCCTACGACCGCTGCACCCCCATCCCCCTGGAGGAGGTGGAGGCTGTTAGCAGCATCGTCAGGCGCTTCAAGACCGGGGCGATGTCCTACGGCTCCATCTCCAAGGAGGCCCACGAGTGCATGGCCATCGCCATGAACCGCCTGGGCGGCAAGTCCAACAGCGGCGAGGGCGGCGAATTGCCCGAGCGCTTCGGCACGGAGCTGAATTCCGCCATCAAACAGGTGGCCAGCGGCATGTTCGGCGTGACGCGGGAATACCTGCAAAGCGCCAGCGAAATTCAAATCAAGATGGCCCAGGGCGCGAAGCCCGGCGAGGGCGGACATCTCCCGGGCCGCAAGGTCAGCGCGGAGGTCGCCCGGACCCGCTGCTCCACCAAGGGCATCTCCCTCATCTCCCCCCCGCCCCATCACGACATCTATTCCATTGAGGACCTGGCCCAGCTCATCTACGACCTTCAGTGCGCCAACGAAGAAGCCCATGTGACGGTGAAGCTGGTCTCCACCACGGGCGTTGGCACCATCGCCAGTGGCGTGGCGAAGGCTGGGGCCCATGGCATCCTGATTTCCGGCGGCGAGGGCGGTACTGGCGCGGCGCCGCTGAGCAGCGTGCATCACGCGGGTCTGCCCTGGGAGCTGGGCTTGGCCGAGGCGCATCAAACCCTGTGCCGCAACGGGCTGCGCCAGTGCGTCCGCCTGGAAACCGACGGCAAATTGATGTCCGGCCGGGATGTGGCCGTGGCGCTGCTGCTGGGCGCGGAGGAATTCGGCTTTGCCACCGCGCCGCTGATCACCATGGGCTGCCGGATGATGCGCGTGTGCCACCTGGGCACTTGCCCCTTTGGCATCGCGACCCAGAACCCCGAGCTGCGCAAGCGCTTCATCGGCAAGCCCGAATATGTGGAGCGCTTCATGCGCTTCGTGGCCGAGCAGCTGCGCGGCATCATGGCCAGGCTCGGCGCGCATACCGTGGACGAGCTGGTCGGCCGGGCTGATCTGCTCACGGTGCGCGAGGGCTGCCCCATCAACCTCCAGGGCGTGACCGGCTTTGGCTGCAACATCCACTTCCGGGAGGAAGCGGCCTACAACTTCCACCTGGAACGTCGCGCGGACGTGAACCTCACGGGTGACCATGCCGCGCTTTTGACCACCGACCGGACCTTCGGCACGCTGCTCAAGGGCAGCGTCACGGTGGAGGCCACGGGCTGCGGCGGACAATCCTTCGGTGCGTTCCTGCCCCAGGGACAGACGCTTCTGCTGCGTGGCGAGTGCAACGACTACCTGGGCAAGGGCCTCTCCGGCGGCGTGATTGCCGTCTGCCCGCCCACCCAGGGCGTGTGGCACGCCCAGGACGCGCTCATCGGCAACGTGGCGCTCTACGGCGCGACCAGCGGCATCTGCTGCATCGCCGGTATGGCGGGCGAGCGCTTCTGCGTGCGCAACTCCGGCGCCAGCGCGGTGGTGGAGGGCGTGGGCGACCACGGCTGCGAATACATGACCGGCGGCCGGGCGGTCATTCTGGGTGAAATCGGGGAGAACTTCGCGGCGGGCATGTCCGGCGGCGTGGCCTATGTGCTGGATGACGGCACGGCGAGCCGCCGCATCAACAGCCAGCTGGTGGAGGTCTGCCCCGTCACCGGGGATTACGCCCGTGAGCTCAAGGAACTGCTGACCACCCATGTGGCCCTCACCGCATCCCCCAGGGCGAAGGACATCCTGGATCGCTTTGAGGACGTGCTGCCCCGTTTCCTGATGGTGATTCCCACCGAATACCGCCGCGTGCTGGAAGGAGGAGAAGCGTAATGGGCAAGCCCACCGGATTCATGGAAGTCCCCCGGGTGGAGAACCCCCTGCGGGACGCGACATCCCGCGTGAACGACTTTTCCGACCTGCACGATTCCCTTTCCGATAGCGAGCGGGCCTGCCAGGCTTCCCGCTGCATGAGCTGCGGCGTACCCTTTTGCCAGAGCGACTACGGCTGCCCGCTGCACAACCTCATTCCCGAATGGAACGATCTGCTCTACCGGGGCGACGTCCGCGCCGCCTTTGACCGGCTGGTGAAAACCGCCCCCTTCCCGGAGTTCACCGGGCGGGTGTGCCCCGCGCTGTGCGAGAAGGCCTGCAATCTGGCTGACGACGGCGTGACCAACCGGGACAACGAGCTTTACCTGATTGAGGAAGGCTTCCGCAACGGTTGGGTGCAGCCGAGCGCCCCGGTAAAGCGCACCGGCTGGTGCGTCGCGGTGATTGGCAGCGGCCCGGCGGGTCTGGCGGCGGCGGAGCTGCTCAACAGCCTGGGCCATACCGTGACCGTGTTTGAACAGGCGGACCGCGCCGGGGGACTGCTGACCTACGGCATCCCCCAGATGAAGCTGCCCAAGGACGTCGTGGCGCGCCGCATCGAGCTGATGCAGCAAGAAGGGGTGACCTTCTGCCTGGGCAAGCGCGCCGATGCGACGCTGCTGCCCGATTACGACGCGGTGATCCTCTGCGGCGGCAGCCGTCAGCCCCGCACGCTGAATGTGCCGGGCGAAAAGGCTCCTGGCGTGCATTTCGCCGTGGATTACCTCACCGCCGCTACCCGCGCGGTGCTCTCCGGCGGCGTGCCGGCCCTTTCCGCTCAGGGCAAGCAGGTGATTGTGGTTGGCGGTGGCGACACGGGCAACGATTGCGTGGGCACGGCGCTGCGCCAGGGCTGCCAATCGGTGCTCCAGCTGGAGGTTGCGCCCGCCCCGCCCCAGGGCCGCGCGGCGAACAACCCCTGGCCCCTGTGGCCCCGCGTGCTGCGCACCGATTACGGCCAGACGGAAGCCATCGCCCTGCAGGGCAGCGACCCGCGGCTGTTTCAAACCACAGTCAAACAGGTGCTGACGGATAAACAGGGTGCGGTGCGAGCCGTCGAAATCATCCGGGTGGACGAGAAATTCGCGCCCATCCCCGGCACGGAAAGGACACTGCCCTGCCAGCTGCTGCTGATTGCCGCAGGCTTTGTGGGGTGCGAAATCGCCACCGCCCGGGATTTCTCCCTGACGCTGAATCAGCGGGGCGTGCCGGAAACAGGCAGCGGCCATTGCATCGGCGGCAAGCTCTTTGCGGCGGGGGATTTCCGCACGGGCCAGTCCCTGGTGGTGCGGGCCATCGCCGACGGCCGCGCCGCTGCCCGGGAAGTGGACCAATATCTGATGAGGTGACGGGTATGACCAAGTATATTTTCGTGACTGGCGGCGTGGTATCGGGCCTGGGCAAAGGCATCACCGCCGCGTCCCTGGGGCGGCTGCTCAAGGCGCGGGGCTTGCGGGTCGCCGCGCAGAAGCTTGACCCCTACATCAACGTCGACCCCGGCACCATGAGCCCCTACCAGCACGGCGAGGTGTTCGTCACCGAGGACGGCGCGGAAACCGACCTCGACCTGGGCCACTACGAGCGCTTCATCGACGAGGATCTGAACCGCTTCTCCAATTTAACCACCGGCAAAGTGTACGCCAACGTCATCAGCCGGGAACGCCAGGGCGGCTTCCTGGGCGGCACGGTGCAGACCATCCCCCACATCACCGATGAAATCAAGCATTTCATCTACGCCGTGGGACAAAAGACCGATGCGGATGTGGTTATCACCGAGATCGGCGGCACCATTGGCGACATCGAGAGCCAGCCCTTCATCGAGGCCATCCGCCAGGTGGGCCGCGAGGCAGGCCGCGGGAACGCGCTGTACATCCACGTCACCCTGGTGCCCTATTTGAAGGCCTCGGGCGAGCACAAGTCGAAGCCCACCCAACATTCCGTCAAGGAGCTGCAGGGCATGGGCGTGACCCCGGACATCATCGTGCTGCGTTCGGACGAGCCCATCACGGACAGCGCCATTTTCCGCAAGATTGCCAGCTTCTGCAACGTCGCGCCGGATTGCGTGATCGAAAACCGCACCCTGCAAAGCCTCTACGAGTGCCCGCTGATGCTGGAGGAGGCCAATCTCTCCGGCATCGTGTGCCGGGAGCTGGGCATCGACGCGCCCGCCCCCGACCTGGCCGAGTGGCGCGCCATGGTGGAGCGCATCCGCCATCAGAGCCGCCGCGTGGTGATCGGGCTGGTGGGCAAGTACGTGCAGCTCCACGACGCCTACCTGTCGGTGGTGGAGGCGCTGCGCCACGCGGGTTACGCGCTGGACGCGAAGGTGGATATCCGCTGGATTGACTCGGAAACCATCACCCCCGAAAGCGTCCAGGAGGTGCTCTCGGGGCTGCATGGCATCATCGTGCCCGGCGGCTTTGGCAACCGGGGCATCGAGGGAATGATCCTCTCCGCCCAGTACGCCCGGGAAAACCACATCCCCTATTTCGGTATCTGCCTGGGCATGCAGATCGCGGTCATTGAAGCCGCGCGCCACATGGCGGGGCTGGAGAACGCCAATTCCCACGAGTTTGACGAGTGCACCCCCTACCCGGTGATCGACTTCATGCCCGGCCAGTCCGACGCGATTGACAAGGGCGGCACGCTCCGCCTGGGTAGCTATCCCTGCCAGATCAAGCCCGGCACGACGATGGAAGCATGCTACGGCGCGGCGTCCATCGCCGAGCGCCACCGCCATCGCTATGAGGTGAACAACGATTACCGCGCCGCCCTGGAGCAAGCCGGGCTGACGCTCAGCGGCCTGTCCCCGGACGGGCGGCTGGTGGAGGCGGCGGAGTTGACGCAGGAGGCCTTCTACCTGGGCGTGCAGTTCCATCCGGAATTCAAGTCCCGGCCCAACAAGGCGCATCCCCTCTTCCGCGGCTTCGTGGCCGCGGCGGCGGACGTGGCTGCCAGGGAGGTGCAGTGATGCTTAAGCCCAATGCGCATTACGCGGATCTGAAGGATTCCTACCTATTTTATAATATCGCGCAGAAAACAAAGGCCTTCACCGCCGAAAACCCAGATAAGCCACTGCTCCGCATGGGCATCGGCGATGTGTCCCGCCCGTTGTGCGACGCTGTGATTTCAGCCCTGCACGAGGCCGTGGAGGATCAGGCGACGCCGGGACGCTTCCACGGCTATATGCCCGAATGCGGTGCGCCTGTCCTGCGCCAGACCATCGCCGCCCACTATGCCCGCCGGGGCGTGACGCTCTCCCCCGAGGAGGTGTTCGTGTCCTCCGGCGCGTCGGATGAGCTGGGCGACATCCTGGACCTGTTCGACCGTGACAGCGCCGCGCTGGTCATTGAGCCCGCCTATCCCGCCTATGTGGACGCCAACGTCATGGCGGGGCGGCGCATCGTGCATCTGTCCTCCGGCATTGAGAACGGCTTCCTGCCTGCCCCGAACGAGGACATCGACGCGGACATCCTCTACATCTGCTCGCCCAACAACCCCACCGGCGCGGTGTTCAGCCGGGAACAGCTGCAAGCCTGGATTGACTTTGCCAACCGCCGGGGCGCGGTGATCCTCTTCGACGCGGCTTACGAGGCCTTCATCGAGGACGACGCACTGCCCCACAGCATCTTCGAGCTGCCCGGCAGCCGGAATTGCGCCATCGAAATCTGCTCCCTGTCCAAGACGGCGGGCTTCACCGGCACCCGGCTGGGCTACACGGTGATCCCCCTGGAGCTGGAACGCCAGGGCATGCGCTTCAACGCCATGTGGGTGCGCAACCGCACCACCAAGACCAACGGCGTGTCCTACATCATCCAGAAGGGCGCATCGGCAGTGTTCACCGAGGAAGGGCAGCGGCAGATTCACGAGAACATCCGGATATACAAAGAGAATGCCCGGGTGCTAATGGACGCGCTGGATGCGCTGGGCATTTGGTATTGCGGCGGACGGAATGCGCCGTATATCTGGATGAAGTGTCCTGATGGGATGGATAGCTGGACATTTTTTGATAAGCTGCTGAGGGAGATCCAGGTGGTCGGCACGCCGGGCGAGGGCTTTGGCGCATGCGGGGAAGGGTATTTCCGGTTTTCGACGTTTGCCAGTCCCGAGGATACCCGGGAAGCCGCCAAACGCCTAACCACCCTCCTCTCGCGAAGCGAAAACGGGTCAAGGGACTAAGTCCCTTGCAGGGTCCAGGGACAGCGTCCCTGGCAGGGTGAAGGGGCAGCGCCCCTTCCTCCGCGCCCGGAGGCGCAAAGCAGCCCCGCGCGCCTTTCGCGAATCGAATGATTCGCGAAACAGCCCACCCAGCCCCAACAAGGCTCCCCTTTCGCCACCACGATTCACCCGTCATCCAAAGCATATCAACCAAATACCAAAAGGACAAGGGTGTCCGCCAAGTGCCAAAAGCACCGCGGACGCCCTTTTCATATAGATGACAACAATACAGGAGGGATTTTCCATGAGTGAAGTATGGAGCGTATGGTTTCTGATCGGCGCCGCCCTGGTTTTCTGGATGCAGGCGGGCTTTGCGATGGTGGAGGCAGGCTTCACCCGGGCAAAGAACACCGGCAACATCATTATGAAGAACCTGATGGACTTCTGCATCGGCACGGTGGTGTTCATCGTCATCGGCTTTAGTCTGCTGCTGGGCGAGGACGTGCTGGGCCTTATCGGCAAGCCGGGCTTCGACCTGTTCACCGCCTATGAGAACTTCGACTTCTCCGGCTTTGTGTTCAACCTGGTGTTCTGCGCCACCACGGCGACCATCGTGTCCGGCGCGATGGCGGAGCGCACCAAGTTCCTGTCCTACTGCATCTATTCCGGCGTGATCTCCGCGCTGATCTACCCCATCGAGGCACACTGGATCTGGGGCGGCGGCTGGCTGGCCCAGCTGGGCTTCCATGATTTTGCGGGCTCCTGCGCCATCCATATGGTGGGCGGCATCTCCGCGCTCATCGGCGCGAAGATCCTGGGCCCGCGCATCGGCAAGTTCCATCGCGACGCCTCCGGCAAGGTGGATAAGGTGCATGCCTTCCCCGGCCATAGCATTGCGCTGGGCGCGCTGGGCGTGTTCATCCTGTGGCTGGGCTGGTATGGCTTCAACGGCGCGGCGGCGACCTCCGTGGCGCAGCTGGGCTCCATCTTCCTGACCACCACCGTCGCGCCCGCTGTGGCCACCGTGGTGTGCATGATTTTCACCTGGGTCAAGTACGGCAAGCCCGACGTTTCCATGTGCCTGAACGCCTCCCTGGCGGGCCTGGTGGCCATCACCGCCCCCTGTGACGTGACCGACTGCTTCGGCGCGATCGCCATCGGCGCGGTGGCGGGCGTGCTGGTGATCTTCGGCGTGTGGCTGCTGGACTACAAGCTCCACATCGACGACCCCGTGGGCGCTGTGGCTGTGCACTGCCTGAACGGTATCTGGGGCACGCTGGCGGTGGGCCTGTTCGCCACCAGCACCGCGCCGGGCTACGCCATCGCCAATGCCGCAGGCAAGACGCTGACGGGCTTGTTCTACGGCGGCGGCTTTGAGCTGCTGGGCTTGCAGCTGCTGGGCTTTGGCAGCGTGGCGCTGTGGACGGCGGTGACCATCACCATCACCTTCCTGGTGATCAAGAAGTGCATCGGCTTGCGGGTCAGCCGGGAGGAGGAAATCACCGGCCTGGATGCGACCGAGCATGGTCTGCCCTCCGCCTACGCAGGCTTCGCGATGCTGCCTGAATCCGTTGCGGACAGCGCGCCTGTGGTCGTCTCCGGCGATGTGCCCGTGGCGGAATCCATCCCCGTGAAGAAGATGCCCACCTTCGAGGACGGCACTGCACCCAAGATGACCAAGATCGAGATCATCTGCAAGGAGGCCCGTCTGGAAGCCCTCAAGAATGCCATGACCACCATTGGCATCAACGGCATGACCGTGTCCCATGTGATGGGCTGCGGCGTGCAGAAGGGTAAGCCCGAATACTACCGCGGCGTGCAGGTGGAAGCCACCCTCCTGCCCAAGGTGCAGGTGGACATCGTGGTCAGCAAGGTGCCCGTGCGCACGGTGATCGACACCGCCAAGAAGGTGCTCTACACCGGCCACATCGGCGACGGCAAGATCTTCGTCTACGACGTGGAGAACGTGGTGAAGGTCCGCACCGGCGAGGAAGGCTACGACGCGCTGCAGGACGAATAAGCACATAAGCGCAAAGGGCGGCAGGGAAATTATCCCCTGCCGCCTGATTGCGTTGAAAACAGCGCAAAATCGCAGAAAGAAGCGACCTTCTGCCTGAAAAAATGCAGTTTTCTCGCCCTTGCGGCGCAAAAGGGGCTTCCCATACGCGGCTTTTTGTGATACAATGTACGGTGGAAGTCGGTCTGATTGGCTGACTGTGCCGGCGCCCGCACGGGATGGCCGGAATCGGATGCGCCCGCCGGCTGCGACAGGCGTGTGTTTTAGATTCGATATTCATTATCAATGGAGGAATTGATTCATGATTACTGCTGGCGATTTCCGGAAGGGTATTACCATCGAGTGGGACGGCGGTGTGTGGAACATCGTCGATTTCCAGCACGTCAAGCCCGGCAAGGGCGCTGCCTTCGTGCGCACCAAGATCAAGAACATCATGACCGGCGCGGTGGTGGAGCGTTCTTTCAACCCCACCGACAAGATGCCCCGCGCCATCATCGAGACCAAGGAAATGCAGTACGTCTACAATGACGGCGAGATGTACTACTTCATGGACGTGGAAACCTACGACCAGATCCCCCTGTCCCTGGATCAGGTGGAGGACGCCGTGCCCTTCGTCAAGGAAGGCACCAATGTGACCATGCGCTTCTTCAAGGGCTCCCCCTTCTCCGTGGAAGCGCCCAACTTCGTCACCCTGGAGGTGACCGATACCGAGCCCGGCTTCAAGGGCGACACCGCCTCCAACACCTACAAGCCCGCCACCCTGGAGACCGGCTACTCCCTGCAGGTGCCGCTGTTCATCAACACCGGCGATCTGATCCGCATCGACACCCGCACCGGCGAGTACATGGAGCGCGCGAAGTAATTTTGCCCCATGGCATGCGGGGCGCATCCGCCCATGGCGACCGCGTGCGAGCTTCACGCAATGCATTTTCTGCCCGGCGGAATCGTTCTGCCGGGCAGTTTGCATAACAGGAGACCCAGCGGTATATCATAGGGAAAGCAGCGCTTCACCCCGCAACAACAATAGCGCAGGCGGAGGTCCCGTCCTGCAAAGGAGGAAATGGCAATGAGCAAGCTCACTGACCGCATCAATTACCTCAAGGGCATGGCTGCCGGCATGAAGCTCAACATGGACAAGGACGCCAATCAGCTCATGCTGGAGATGCTCTCCGCCATGGGCGAAATGGCCGAGGAAATGGCTGCCATGTCCGAAGCGCACAACGACCTGAATGAGTACGTGGAGTCCATCGATGACGATCTGGCGGACCTGGAGGAAACGCTCTTCGGGGATGACGATGACGATGACGACGATGATGATGAGGACGACGACGATGACGACGGTGAGGCGCTGTCGGACGACGACCTGATCACCTACGCCTGCCCGCATTGCGGGTTTGAGATTGAGTTCCATGCCTCGGATGTGGATTTTGATGAGGATTATCTGTGCCCCGAGTGCCAGAAGCCCATCTTCCCCGAGCTGGACGAGGACGACTGACCTATCAAACCGCCCGTGCCGGAGCGAGCAATGCCGGCACGGGCGGTTTTTCATTGTTTACAGCGCGTTACCCCAGCAGCCCGCTGGGCAGGCTCACCCCGTCCATCATGCCCGCGGGAGTGTTCGCCACCTCTACGCGCAGCAGCGTTGCCCCCTCTGCCAGGCGGAACACATACGGCCCCCACAGGCGCGTGCCAATGGGCTTGCCGTCCGCCGACACCCGGGCAATCTCGTGCACCTCGCCCAGGTCGATGCACGTCCCCGGGGCGAAATCCACCGCTGCCTCGTAGACCACGCTGCCGGAGTAAACCTCCCAGCCCGGCAATGTCTCCCAGCCCGGCAGACGCCCCTCCCCATCGGGGGCAAGGGTCGCCGTTACGCCGTCCGCCCGGGTGAGATGCCACAGGGCGGGCCGCACCTTCACAGGGATGGCGGCCTCGGTGCAGGTTGCATCCACCGGGGCTTCCGCCGGGTCGACGCACAGGATGAGGCTCTCCCGCGCGGGCAAATGCACCGGATAGGCGCCGTTCACCCGGGCCGCATCGGTGATGCTGCCGTCCCAGGCGTTCCACCAGCGGGCGCGCCCGGCCACGGGGATGCGCACCGAGGTGGCAATCACCCCGCCGCCCTCGTTGACCAGCAGGTAGAAGTGCACGCCCTCCTTGACCACATGGCTGACGCGCAGATCGGGGCAGGCCCTCTCCGCCACCAGATCCCGGGGAAGCGGTGTTTGCACAAAGGGGGACAGCAGCGCTGCTTGCGCCGCCGTGAGGGGCACATCGCCGGGGAGCACATGGGTGTAGCGCTGCCTGGCGATGCACAGCGCGCCGCCGTCCACGCGGCAGTCGGACAGCAGCTCGCATTCCAGGTAGTTGAATTCGAGCTGCTGCTCGTACAGGGGGGCAACGCTGTCCACGGGCATGCGGTCGCCCTCGCAGAGCACCGCGATGCGCGCTTGATTCACGCTGTCAGTCATCAGCCAGGACAGGCGGCGCATGTAGGTGGAAATCTGATGGTATTCCGGCCACCAGGCGTTGTGGGGGCCCGCGTCCGGCGGACGCTCATCGCCGCGCCCATCCCGGATGGAATAGTAGAAAGCGTGGGGGAAGAGCAGGTTCACCCCGCGCACAAAGAGGTAGTCCATGTACCACTTCATGTCGGCGGGGGTCATGGCCCACTGGGAGATGCTCGGGCCGCAGCAGCCGAAGCACTCGTTGGCGTTGCGGCGGCGCAGGCGATGGCGCGCGCTGTCCGCGGAGCACTTGGCCAGCACGCTTTCCTCGCCCGCCAGCCCCCGTTCAACATCCACAAAGCGCCACACCACGTCCTGCCCGGGAAGCTGAAAGGGCTTCAACAGACCGATGTCATACCCCTTGGCCGGATGTCCGGTCAGCGCCACGCCGTGGGACGCGCACCAGCTGGCCAGGGGCTGATAATAGGTGCGCACCATGCGCTGGTTGACGCGCTGGCGGTAGTGGCGGCGCACATCCTCCCGGCCCTTGAGGAAGAGGAAGGGCAGCAGCGCCGGATCGCCGAATTCCGCCAGGAAGCCCTGCGTCCAGGCAAGTGCGTCCGGGCGGGCGTTGCGGCCCTTGATGTCCGGCTCGTCGGTGAACATGGCGATAACGGTCTTGCCAAAGTGGTCGTGCAGCACCTCATAGTAGCGCTCGTGGGTGATGCGAATGAAGGCCTGCACGGCCTCGGGGTTGAGCAGATCAGCGGAGCGGGGCGCGCGGGCCTCGCCGTCGTCCTCCTCCTCATGGATGCCGCGGATGGTGCCGCCGGAGAAACCCTCCCGGAAAACGAGCAGCATCCGTCCATCCCGGGGCGCGGCGTATGCGCCCTCCGCCGGGTCAAGCAGCGTCACGTCCGAGACGGTATCCCCCGTGACACGACCTGCGCAGGCCGCAACGATGTCAGGCGTGGCGGGCACGGCATCGTGATGCTGCTCCATCCACAGGCAGCGGGAGGCCCAGGCGGGGTTTTCCGCCGCCACCAGGCCGTGGGCCGCGCCGGAGGGGTACATGGCCTCGTCGTAGAGCACCACCCGCATGCCGCGCCGGGCGGCCTCGTCCACCGCATGGCGGACGTAATGCATGTAGCAAGTGGACAAATAGGGGATGCTCCCCGGCAACCCCTTGCGCGGGTGCAGCACGAAGCCCGCGACCCCATGCGCCTGGAAATCCTCGATTTGCCGGGTGATTTCCGCCTCGGTCAGCGTGTCGTTCCAGAACCAGAAGGGCATGGGGGAGTATTCGTCCGCCGGGGCAAGGAATGCCTGGCGCAGCTTTTCGTAGGACATCGCTTCATCCTCCGTGAGCGTTATGGTATTTCCTATTATACACCCATGCGGATGGTTGCGCAATCGGTGCAAAAGGACTATAATGGAGAAAACATCCGCACGCAGGAAAGCGCAGGGAGGGTTTACCATGCAGCTACAAGCCACAGTCAGCAAAATCATCGAAACCGCGGTGGAAAACCGCGAGTGCGCCGGGGCCAGCGTCCTCATCCGCCGAAAGGGCCAGGAGGTGCTCTACGCCCAGGCCGGTATGGCGGATATTGAGACGGGCCGCCCCATCGCCCGGGACAACATCTTCCGCCTGTACAGCCAGACCAAGCCCATCACCGCCGCGGCCGTGATGCTGCTGGCAGAGCGCGGCCTCATCGACCTGATGGACGGCGTGGACCAATACCTGCCCGGCTTCCGGAACCCGAAGGTGGTGGACCATCGCGGCTGCATCACCAAGGCCAACCGCGCGCCCTTCCTCATGGAGCTGCTGGGCATGACCGCCGGGCTGGCCTATCCCGACGCCGACCCCGCTGGACAGTACGCCGCCCGGGTCTTTGAGGACGCCCATGCGCAGATTCGCGCGGGCGGCGGCATTCCCACGGTGGAATTCATGAACCGCCTGGGCGAGCAGCCCCTGGCCTTCCAGCCGGGAACGCACTGGCGCTATTCCACCTGCGCGGACGTGCTGGGCGCGGTGGTGGAGGTGGTCTCCGGCAAGCGCTTTGGGGACTTCCTGCGCGACGAGCTCTTCACCCCCCTCAAGATGGTGGACACCGCCTTCTATGTGCCGGATCACAAGCGGGAGCGCTTCGTCACCTGTTACGAGCGGGGCGAAAATGGCCTCACCCCCTGGCTGGGCATGAACCTGGCCTGCGGCGAGTACAGCCGCGACCCCGCCTTTGAATCCGGCGGCGCGGGATTGGTATCCACCCTGGAGGATTACAGCCACTTTGCTGACATGATGCTGGGCGGCGGCGTGTGGCAGGGCAAGCGCATCCTCAGCCCGCAGAGCGTGGCCTTCCTCACCGCGCCCCAGCTGACCGATGAGATCCGCCGCGAAATGTGGGACAGCCTGCGCGGCTACTCCTACGGCAAGCTGTGCCGGGTGTGCGTGGATGCCGGGCAGGTGGCGGGGCTGGCCCGCCCCGGCGAGTATGGTTGGGATGGCTGGCTGGGCAGCTATTACGCCAATTTCCCGGGCGAAGGCATGACCATCCTCTCCATGCAGAACACCACCAACGCAGGCACCACGCCGATGGTCCGCAATGTGCGCAACGCCGTGCTGGCCGCGCTGAGCCGAGGTGAATGTTGATTTTTCGCGTTAGCGTTGACTAATCCCCCGGGCCCATGCTACACTACCCATGCGTAAGGGAGTAGTCAGCACGCGCAATAGGCGTGCGGCGGCGTCAACACAATGGGGGATGTCCCTCTGGCGCCGCGCTGCTTGTCCAAAGGACAAACCATGACGAGACTTACCCGTGTTTTCTGTCCCAGGGGGCGTATTTGCCTCCGCGCACAGGAAGAAGCGGGTGTGGTCTCGTTTTTCTGTGCATACCCTATTTCACAGGAGGAAATACATATGGGCTTCATCGAGCTTCTTCTCATTGCCGTCAGCATGAGCATGGACGCCTTTGCGGTGTCCATCTGCAAGGGACTATCCGTGCGCCGCGTCACGGCGAAGCAGTGCCTGGCGGTGGGCGTATGGTTCGGCGGCTTCCAGGGATTGATGCCGATGATCGGCTTTGTGCTCACCAGCCTGTTCGCGTCCCTGATTACCTCCATCAGCCACTGGATTGCCTTCGGGCTGCTCGTGTTCATCGGTGGCAACATGATCCGCGAAGCCCTGGACAAGGACGTGGAGGAGGTGGATGATTCCTTCTCCTTCATGACCATGCTGACGTTGGCGGTGGCAACCTCCATCGACGCGCTGGCCATGGGCGTGACCCTCAACCTCGAGGGCGCGAACATCCTCCTGGCCGCGCCGCTGATCGCTGTCACCACCGCAGTGCTTTCGCCCATCGGCCTCAAGGTGGGCAACGCCTTCGGCACGCGCTACAAGAACAAGGCGGAATTCGTTGGCGGCCTGGTGCTGGTGGGCCTGGGCGTGAAGATTCTGCTGGAGGGGCTGGGGGTGCTGTGAGCCCTGTTGCTGCATGGGGAGTAATTCCCTTCGCTCGCCTGTCAGGCGGGCCTTTTTTGTATACAAGCCTGGGGTGAAGAGATGGGTCGAGAATCGCAAAAAAATTTCGGAAACGTTTCCAATACCCCTTGCATGATGGAGAAAAAGGTGCTATACTAACCATAACGATAGGGGGATTCCCTATCCATAGTACAAGCGGGGATGACCCGCAAATCACATAAGGAGGATATTTACCATGAAGAAGATCCTTTCTCTGGTACTCGCTGCGGCGATGCTGCTGTCCCTGTGCAGCTTCGCTTCTGCCGAGGGCTTTGACGGCCAGATCAAGATCTGGGTGGCTGAGGCGACCGTTGAGTTCACCAAGGCTCAGGTCGAGGCCTTCAAGGCTGCACATCCCGAGTACGCGGGCATGACCGTTGCCGTTGAGCCCGTGGGCGAGGGCGACGCCGCTTCCAACATGCTGACCGACGTGGAGGCCGGTGCTGACCTGTTCGTGTTCGCCCAGGACCAGCTGGCTCGCCTGGTGGCTGCCGGCGCGCTGGAAATGGTCGAGGAGAACAATGCCGAGCTGGTCAAGGCGCAGAACGACGGCGGTGCTGTGGCTGCTGTGACCCTGGGCGAGACCATGTACGCCTACCCCATGACCTCCGATAACGGCTACTTCCTGTACTACGACAAGTCCGTCGTGACCGACACCTCCACCCTGGAGGCCGTGCTGGATGCCTGCGCTGCCGCTGGCAAGAACTTCTATATGGACGTTCGCTCCGGCTGGTACCAGACCGCTTTCTTCTTCGGCGCTGGCGCGACGCTGACCTATGGCACCGATGACGCGGGCACCATCAACAGCATCGACTGCACCTACGCCTCCGAGAATGGCGTGAAGGCCCTGAAGTCCATCATCAAGATGGTCAATCATCCCGCCTTCGTGAACGGCTCCTCCGTGGACAACGCCACCAACCTGGGCGCGATCGTGGATGGCACCTGGGATTCCGCCAACGCGCAGAAGGTGCTGGGCGAGAACTACGCCGCCACCAAGCTGCCCACCGTGGACGGCTATCAGATGGGCGGCTTCGGCGGCTTCAAGATGCTGGGCGTGAAGCCCCAGGTGGACGAGGCCAAGCTGGCTGCCTGCGACGCGCTGGCTGCTTACCTGGCTTCCGGCAAGGTGCAGACCGCCCGCTTCGAGGCTGTGGGCTGGGGCCCCTCCAACATCGAGGCTCAGAAGTCCGAGGCTGTGCAGGCTGACGTGGCGCTGTCCGCTCTGGCTGACCAGCTGCAGTATTGCATCGGCCAGGGTCAGTATCCTGGCGACTATTGGACCCTGGCTACCGCCCTGGGCGACGACGTGATTGCCGACAAGTACGACAACGCCACCGACGAAGAGCTGCTGGCTGTGCTGCAGAACTTCCAGGAGACTGCCGGTTCCTATGTGACCGCTCAGTAATCCGAACCTCCGGGGCTGGGGCATATGCCCCAGCCTCTTTTTTCGGTATTCCCGGCGCGGCAGGGGCCGCCTTATACATCACGACGCAAAATGCAAACGGGGTTGGTGAAAGCATGACGGAACTGGATTTTCTCCGGCTGAGCAAACCGGCCAAGGCAGGCTACAAGCTGCTTGCATTCTTCAAAAGCATCCCCCTGCGGCTGTGGGGAGGCCTGAAGGGGCTTTTCCTGGGGCTTTGGGGCATTGTGAAGAAGCTGGGGCTGGAGTGCAAGGATATTGTTGATACCTTCCGCACCGGCGACTGGAAAACCCGCGTGTCCTTCCTGGTGATGGGCTTCGGCTCCTTCGCAAGGGGGCAGTACATGCGCGGCATTCTGTTCTTCCTTTTCCAGACGGTGTTCAACCTGTACATTCTCTTCTTCGGCGGGGCATACCTGGCGAAGATGGGCACCCTGGGCACTGTGGAAACCGCCAAGGTCGGCCGCGTGACCCAGTATGGCGACAACTCCTTCCTCATCCTCCTTTACGGTATTCTGACCATCTTCTTCATCCTGGCCTTCATCTATACCTGGCGGGTGAACATCCGTCA
>JAQXLU010000104.1 GCA_029012285.1 Clostridiales bacterium
ATCGTCACGCCCATCCCCGGCACCACCCGCGATATGGTCACCGGGGACATCGTGCTTGGCGGCAGCGTCATTCACCTGACGGACACCGCGGGCCTGCACGCCACCGCCGACCCGGTGGAGCAGCTGGGCGTGGCCCGCGCCCGCCGCGCGATGGACGAGGCCGACCTGGTGCTATCCGTCTTTGACGCCAGCCGTCCGCTCAGCGACGACGACCGCGCGCTGCTCTCCGCCCTGCGGGGGAAGAACACGCTGCTCCTGCTCAACAAGGCCGACCTGCCCCCGAGGCTCACTGCCGCCGACCTCACCGCGCTGCTGGACGCGCCTGTGCTGGCCGTTTCTGCCGCGAACGAGGACACCTTGCAGCCGCTGAAAGCATACCTGGCGGAGCAAGCCGCCGTCAGCGACAAGTTGGCCCTGACCCAGCCCCGCCATATCGAAGCCGCCCGCCGGGCCGCGCAGCATCTGCGCCATGCGGCGGAGACCGCCCGCACCCTCAGCGTGGACATGGCAAGCCTTGATCTGCAAGCCGCGCAGCAATCTCTGGCGGAAATCACCGGTGACGAGGTGGAGGAACGGTTGCTGGACCGCGTTTTCAACATGTTCTGCGTCGGCAAATAGGAAGAACCGTCACCCCGGCATCCACGCGATGCCGGTTTTTTATTTCCAAAACAAAAAAAGTGGCGCAATGCCACTTCTTTACAGGCAGAAACCGCAAAACGCGGCGCCAATCGGCCCTACCAGGGGCAAGCCCTGATTAGCCCTGCTTCTGCTTGTGCTTGGGATTCTCGCAGATCACCATGACCTTGCCCTTGCGGCGGATGATCTTGCACTTCTCACAGATGGGCTTCACGGACGGACGAACCTTCATGCGCTGTTACCTCCTGTTGTAGAGTCTGAGCGGGCTGCGACAGGGATTGCTCCACGCCGGGACGCCCGGTTGCTTCGTTTCAATGGCTACATTCATAGCGCAACTGATATTATACACCAGATGGCACAAACCGTCAAGGGGAAATCCCTGACAAATTGCATCATCCGCTTGGCTGTCAGGATTTGCTGCGCCAGGTGATACGGCCACGGGTCAAATCGTAGGGGCTCAGCTCGATGGTCACCTTGTCGCCCTCGTAAATGCGGATGAAGTTCATGCGCATTTTGCCGGAGATAACGGCGGTCACCTGGTAGCCATTGGGCAGCTCCACCTTGAACATGGCATTCGGAAGGGCTTCAATGACCTTGCCTTCCATTTCAATGACATCACTCTTGGACATTGTCAGTCCTCCTCCTTGTCGGCGTCCACGGGGGTGGACGCATGGCTGATCTCCAAGCCGTATGCTGACAGCGCCTTGCGCAGGTCGCTGTCCTGCAGGTGTTTGTTGGGCAGCGTGCTGCCGTCCACATTCACCACGATGGGCTTGGGGCGTAGATGCTTAACCTTCTTCTTCTTGGGATGGGCGATTTTTCGCGTCAGGCCGTCGGCCATGAGCACAAATTGCTCATCGACCACCGACAGGACGATGAAATACCGCCCCGCGTCCCGGCCCTGGGTGGAGAGCACCACCCGGCCCGGGATCATCGTCAGCCTGTCCATCATTCCGCATCCTCCCACTTGAAGTCAGGCAGGGTCAGAATCTCGGGCAGGCCGTCCTCCCGGATGGCGAGGGTGTGCTCGTAGTGGCTGCACAGGCTCCGATCGCGGGTGCGGTAGCACCACTGGTCAGGGTCGCAGGTGACGCGCCAGTCGCCGGCGGAAATCATCGGCTCCACGGCGATGGTCATGCCCTTGCGCAGCCGCAAGCCCTTGCCGGGGACGCCGTAGTTGTACACCGGCGGATCCTCGTGCATTTCGCGGCCGATGCCGTGTCCGGTCAGGTCACGGATGACGCCGCAGCCATGGCTTTCAGCCCATTCCTGGCAGGCGTGGCCCACATCGCCCAGGCGGTTGCCTGCGATGCACAGCCGAGCCGCCTTCCAGAAGCACTGCTCGGTGATTTCAATCAGCGCGGCAGCCTCGGCGGAGATTTCCCCCACGCCCATGGTGAACGCACTGTCAGACTGCCACCCGTCCAGGATCAACCCGCAGTCCACGGAGATGATCTGCCCCTCCCGGAGCACCTGCTTCCGGTTGGGGATGCCATGCACCACCGCGTCGTCCACGGAGGTGCACAACGTGGCGGGATAGCCCTCGTAGTTCAAAAAGGAAGGAATCGCACCAGCCTTGCGGATCAGCGATTCGGCATAGGCATCCAGATCGGCGGTGGTCACGCCGGGCTTGATCTGCGCGCGGAGCTTAGTGAGCACCTCGTGAAGCAGCCGTCCGGCCTCCCGCATCTTGGCGATCTGGTCAGGATTCTTCAAACTGATCATGGCATCAGCCCTTCACAACAGCCAGAATGGACGCGAAGATCGTGTCCATATCCTGCGCGCCGTCGATCACCTTGAGGTTGCCCTTCTTCTGGTAGTAGTCCACCAGGGGAGCGGTCTGCTCATGGTAGACGTTGAGGCGGGACAGGACGGTTTCGGCGCTGTCATCCTTGCGCTGGATGAGCTCCTCGCCGCACTTGGCGCACTTGGTTTCGCCATTGAGGTGGGACACATGGTAGGTCGCACCGCAGTTCAGGCACACCCGGCGGCCGCTCAGGCGGGCGATGAGCACCTCATCGGCTACGTCCAGATCAACCACCACGTCGATGTGGGCGATGGTATCCAGGGCTTCGGCCTGGGGCACGGTACGGGGGAAGCCATCGAGGATGTAGCCGTTCTGGCAATCATCCATGGCCAGGCGTTCCCGCACGATGTCAATGATGACCTCGTCGGGCACCAGCTTGCCGGCTTCCACATACTGCTTAGCCTTCAGGCCAGTGGGGGTCTCTTCCTTCATGGCGCGGCGAAGAATATCGCCGGTGGAAATTTGGGGGATATGCAGCGCGTCACAGATGCGCTGAGCCTGGGTGCCCTTCCCTGCGCCGGGAGGGCCAAGAAAGATCACATTCATGATGATGTTCCTTCCTGTGTTTCGTCGCTATTGGGAAGCTCTGAATCAATGAGGGGGAGCGATGGCGATCAGAAATGATGTCAGATGCGATTGCAGAAATCGAGGGTTTACTGGAAGTAAATCAAGATGACTGCAAGAAGCAGATGGCTGAAATCCCGCCGCCAGCGTGCTGTCGAATGATTCAGAGTTTTCCTAACTATCTTATGCGCTTCGCGTTCCATGTATGTCCAGGGGACGCTTCAAAAAACGCCATGCACCGAAGAAGCGGACTTACGACGGTGCATGGCACTTTTGATTACATGAAACCGTTGTCCTTGTCGCTCTCGATGCCACGGATAGCCATCTCACCCTTGATCGTGCGCATGGTCTCCAGAGAGACGGACACGGCGATCAGCATGGAGGAGGCCGCGAAGGGCACGCGGAGGTTCAGGCCGGACAGCATCAGGGTGGGGATCGCAGCCAGCACAGCCAGGAACAGCGCCGCAAACAGGTTGAGGCGGTTGGTGGTGCGCTGCAGGAAGGCGGCGATTTCCTTGCCGCGGCGGCCGGGGATGGTCGCACCCTGCTGCTGCAGCTGCTCCGCCTGCTTCTTGGCATCAAAGGAGATGCTGGAGTAGAAGAAGGTGAAGGCGAAGATCAGGATAGCAGACAGGATCAGGTGCACCCAGGCGCCGTTGACCAGGTACTTGCTGCACCAGGCGGTAAAACCGCTGCGGGGCGCAACCAGCTGGCCGATGGTGCCGGGGAAGGACAGGAAGCTGTACGCGAAGATCAGCGGCATCACGCCCACGGCGATGACCTTCAGGGTCATGTGGGTGTTCTGACCGCCATACACGCGGCGGCCCTTGACCTGCTTGGCGATCTGCAGCGGAATGCGGCGCTCGCCCAGGTCCACATAGGTGACCACGAAGGTGAGGATGATCAGCACAGCCAGGATCGCGAAGGCACCCAGGAAGGCGCTCACGGTGTTGGCGGTGCGGAAGTCGCCCACGATGCCGTTGAACAAGTTGGACACGATACCGGCGAAGATCAGCAGGGAGATGCCGTTGCCGACGCCCTTCTCGGTGATGCGCTCACCGATCCACATCGCCAGGGCAGTACCGCCAGCCATGGACACGCCGATGAGGATGTTGTTCCACAGGCCGTTCTTGGCATAGCCCAGGCCGTTGGAGAGGCCGATGGCCTGGATCACAGCCAGGGCGATGGTGACGTAGCGGGAGATGCGGTTGATCTTCTCGCGGCCGTCCTCCTCCTGCTGCATGCGCTCCAGCACGGGAAGCGCGATGCACAGGAGCTGCATGATAATGGACGCGTTGATGTAGGGGGAGATGCCCATGGCCATGATGGTCATCTGGGACATCGCGCCGCCGGTCATCATGTTCATGATGTCCAGCAGGGGCAGATTGTTGCCGCCCATGCCCAGCCTGGACAGGTCGATACCCGGAGCGGGGATGCAGCCCACCAGGCGGAACAGGATCAGCATACCGAAGGTGTACAGGATCTTCTTGCGCAGGTCGGCGATCTTCCACAGCTTGCGAATGTAATCAAGCATGTCAGATCACCTCGCAGGTGCCGCCTACGGCTTCGATCTTCTCCTTCGCAGAAGCGGTGAACTTCGCCGCCTTAACAGTCAGCTTCTTGGTCAGCTCGCCGTTGCCCAGAATCTTCACACCGTCCTTGGGGTTGTGGATCATGCCGGCGGCCTTGAGCAGCTCTTCGGTCACGACGGTGTCGTTCTCAAAGACCTCCAGGGCCTCCACATTGATGCACTCATATTCCGTGCCAAAGATGTTGGTGAAGCCCTTCTTGGGCACACGACGGTACAGGGGCATCTGGCCGCCCTCGAAGCCGGGGCGCTTGCCGCCGCCGGAGCGAGCCTTGGCACCCTTGTGACCCTTACCAGAGGTCTTGCCCAGACCGGAGCCAACGCCGCGGCCAAGACGCTTGGCAGCGGTGGTGGAACCCTCGGCGGGATGCAGCTCGTGCAGTTTCATTCGGGGTTTCCTCCTTTACTCGTTGACTTCTTCAACCTTCACCATGTGCTTCACGGCGAAGATCTGGCCGCGGATGGCGGCGTTGTCGGGCTTTGTGACAGTCTGGCCGACCTTGCGCAGGCCCAGCGCGGCCACAGTCGCCTTATGCTTGGGCAGAGAGGCGATGGGAGATTTGATCAGCGTTACCTTCAACATATCTCTCTACCTCCTCAGCCCAGGATCTCTTCCACGGTCTTGCCGCGCATCTTGGCAACTTCCTCAGCGCTGCGCAGCTGCTTGAGGGCCTCGATGGTAGCCTTGACCATGTTGATGGGGTTGTTAGTGCCAAAGGACTTGGTGCGGATGTCCTTCACGCCAGCCAGCTCCAGCACTGCACGGGCAGCGCCGCCGGCGATCACGCCAGTACCTTCGGGAGCGGGCAGCAGCACCGCCTTGGCGGTGGAGAAGTAGCCCACGGTGTCATGGGGGATGGTCGTGCCATTCAGGGGCACATTCACCAGGTGCTTCTTGGCATCCTCGTTCGCCTTGCGGATGGCTTCGGGAATTTCCGCAGCCTTGCCCATACCGGCGCCGACGCGGCCATTCTCGTCACCGACCACGACCAGCGCGGAGAACCGCATGTTGCGGCCGCCCTTGACGGTCTTGGAGACGCGGTTGACAGCAACCAGGCGATCCTTGAATTCGCTTGCCTGTTCGTAGCGTTGCATTTCCGTTGCTACCTCCTTCTTAGAATTCCAGACCCGCTTCACGGGCGCCATTGGCCACCTCGGCCACACGGCCAGTGTACACATAGCCGCCACGGTCGAAGACGACGGTCTTGTAGCCAGCGGCCAGGGCACGCTCTGCAATGAGCTTGCCGACCAGCTTGGCAGCGCCCTTCTTGTCCATTTCATTCAGCTGCTCCTGGATGCCCTTCTCCATGGTGGAGGCGGAGCACAGGGTCTTACCGGCGACATCGTCGATCAGCTGAACCTGGATGTGCTTCAGGCTGCGGTAGACGGACAGACGCGGCATATCAGGGGTGCCGCTGATCTTCTTGCGGACGCGGGCATGACGAATTTCACGCAGTTCCGCACGGTCACGCTTCTTGAACATTTGCAGTCACTCCCTTTCTTACTTCTTACCGGTCTTGCCTTCCTTGCGGCGGACATGCTCATCCACATACTTGATGCCCTTGCCATGGTAGGGTTCGGGCTTGCGGATGGCGCGGATGTCAGCGGCCAGGTTGCCAACGACCTGCTTGTTGATGCCCTTGACCACGATGGTGTTCTGGTTGGGGGTCTCGAAGGACACATTCTCGGGCGCCACGCGGATCACGTCATGGCTGAAGCCGATCTTGATGACCAGGGTCTTGCCGTCCTTGCACTCAGCGCGGTAACCGGTACCCACCAGCTCCAGGCTCTTGGAGAAGCCTTCGGACACGCCAACAACCATGTTGTTGACCAGGGTGCGGTACAATCCGTGCATCGCACGGTGGGGCTTGGAATCAGTGGGGCGATTGAGGGTAATGACATTGCCCTCCTGCTTGACGGTGATAGCGGGGTTGACCTGCTGGGACAGGGTGCCCTTGGGGCCCTTGACAGTGACCAGGTTGTCGCTATCCACAGTGACCGTCACGCCCGCGGGAACAGTGATCGGAAGTCTTCCGATACGAGACATGATATCACACCTCCATTAAGCGTGTCGGTCTATTACCAGATGTAAGCCAGCACTTCGCCGCCGATGGCATTCTTGCGGGCTTCCTTGTCAGTCATCAGACCCTTGCTGGTGCTGATGATCGCAATGCCCAGGCCGCCCAGAACCTTGGGCAGCTCCTCGCAGCGCGCGTACACGCGAAGGCCGGGCTTGCTGATGCGCTTGAGACCCGCGATCACGGGGGTCTTGCCGTTGATATACTTCAGCGTCACCTTGATCTCGCCCTGCAAGCCGTCGTCGATAAAGTCGACGGACTTCACATAGCCTTCCGCCAGAAGAATCTTGGCGATGGCCTTCTTGGTGTTGCTGGCGGGCAGCGTCACAGAATCGTGCTTGGCGACCTGCGCGTTGCGGATTCGGGTGAGCATATCGGCGATGGGATCATTCACAACCATGATGGTACCTCCTTCCGTTTGTCTCCCCGATTACCAGCTGGCCTTGCGCACGCCCGGGATCTCACCCTTGTAGGCGAGCTCGCGGAAGCAGATACGGCACACGCCGTACTTGCGCAGGACAGAGTGGGGACGGCCGCACAGACGGCAGCGGGTGTAAGCGCGGGTGGAGAACTTGGGCGTCCTCGCCTGCTTGAGCTTCATACTCGTCTTAGCCATT
>JAQXLU010000105.1 GCA_029012285.1 Clostridiales bacterium
CATGACGTGGCGCTTGCGCTGTGCACGCGACTTGCAAGCTGCTGTTGCGATAATCGGCGCTTGCAAGGCGGCGTTGAAGCCGCCGTAGGTCACGCCGCGAAGGATGGCCTGTGCAGGCCGTTCCGTCTGCACTGCCGCAGCGCGCATGGGGGCTACCGTGAAGCCAAGGAGTATCAGCACTGCCAGAACAGCCAACAGCCCGCGGCTCACCCAGGCCAGACCGGATACGGTTCGTTTGGCCAGCAGCCAGGCAAGGAGAAGCGTGAGCGCCATTCCCAGCCAGTGCGCCCACGGAATTGGCAGTGTCAGCGCTGCCACCTCGCCGGCGCCGGAGAGCATCGCCCCGCCGGTCACGATGAGCAGCAGGCTCATCAGGATGCGCCACAGCGTAGCGGGCCATATATGTTGCCAGGCGGGTGGCAGCGTCACGTCCGAGAGCAGTAGCAGCACACCCACTGATGAGAGGATGCCCAGCATCCCCCATGTGCCGTACTGGGTGAAAAACGTAGCGATTTCCCTGCCAGAGGCCATTCCCGCACCGACGACCGCTCCCACAAGCTCCCAGGCCAGCATGCGCATCCCTCCTTTGAAGAGCATATGCGATTGCCGACCAAAAAGAACGCACCGGCTTATCCGATGCGTTCTTGGTGATTACTGCTTCTTTTCCAGTTCATGGCGATGGATCTGCTCGTTGAGCATGTTCACATCGCCGCATCCCATGGTGATGGCCAGGTCGCCGGGTTTCAAATGCGCCCGGAGATAGGCCTCCGTGTCGTCGAAGGAGGGCGTCCAGACGGCGTTGAGTCCATGGGCCTTCATGCCCTCCACCAGCATGCCGCTGTTCAGGTCGCCGGGGTCCTTCTCGCGGGCGGCGCAGATGTCCATCACCACCGTCACATCCGCCTGCTCGGTGCAGGTCAGATAGTCCTGAAACAGCGTCCGCACCCGGCTGAAGGTGTGGGGCTGCATCACTGCGTAGAGCGTCCCCTTGCAGCGCTTGCGGGCGATGGCCACGGCATTGCGCATCTCCGCCGGATTGTGTCCGTAATCGTGGAAGATCTCCGCTCCGTCGATCACATCCGTCAATTCAAACCGGCGATGTGCGCCCACAAAACGCCCCAGGCTCTCTGCTGCCCTTTCCATATCCGCGCCTAACACCCAGGCACAGCACAGCGCGGCCAGGCCGTTTTCCACATTGAAGCTGCCCGGCACAGCCATTTGCACGTGGGCCAGTTGCTTGCCCTCGCCGATCAAGTCATAGGAGGCATAGCCACGGTCGTCCTCCACGAGATTTGCGGGGTGGAAGTCGCAGTCCTCCGTTAAGCCGAAAGTCAGCGTGCGGCACTTTAGCGTCCTCATCTGGCGGACAACGCGCGCATCCGTGCCCTTGCCAATGCATACGCCATTCTCCGGCAGCAGGTGCATGAACTGGCCGAAGGTCGCCTCGATTTCATCAATATCCTTGTAGCAGTCCAGATGATCCGCGTCGATGTTGAGCACCACGGCGATGGTGGGGCGCATCTGCAGGAAGGAACGGCGGAACTCGCAGGCCTCCGCCAGGAATGCGCCGCCTGTACCGATGCGCGTGGAACCGCCGATAGCATCCAGCTTGCCACCGATGTGCACGGAGGGGTCCATGCTGCATTCCACCAGGATCTGGGACAGCATCGACGTGGTGCTGGTCTTGCCATGCGCGCCGCACACGCCGACGGCTTGCTCGTAGCCCTCCATCAGCTGACCCAGCAGCACGCTGCGCTCGATGGAAGGTATGCCCAGGCGGTCAGCTTCCACCCGCTCGGGATTGTCGCTGGCGGCTGCACCTGTGTACACGACCAGATCAGCCCCGTGCACTTGTTCGGCAGCATGGCCGATGTACACCGTCGCGCCCTTGGCACGAACATCGCCAATCAGATAGCCCTCCGTGCGATCGGAGCCAGTCACCTGGTAGCCCTTGGCGATGAGCATTTGCGCCAGCCCGGACATGCTGGAGCCGCCGATGCCGATCATATGGATGCGCTTTCCCACATAGTCGCGGATATGAGGAATCTTCATGAGCATGCTCTCCTGTTGCAAACATTTTGTATCCATTGCTATTATACGCTCTTTCAGCGGGAAACATCAAGCGAACATCATTTCGCATATGCATTGACTTTTCCTTGCATGCGCGCTACAAATGGATGCAAAAGGACGGTGAAGCCTGATGGAACCGCTCATCGCCAAGCATCTGCTGACCCCAGTCAAGGGCAGCATGGAGGATTTTTTCTACGCGGATTGGAACATGAACCTCTACCGGGGCTGCTCCCACGGTTGCGTATACTGCGATTCCCGCTCGGTCTGCTATCAGATCGACCACTTTGAAACCGTTCGCCCCAAGGAGAATGCATTATCCCTTCTGGAGCGCGAAATGCGCAGCAAACGGGATACGGGCGTGATCACCATGGGCAGCATGAGCGACCCCTACAACCCGCTGGAGGAAAAGCTGCAGCTGACCCGTCAGGCGCTGGAAATGATCCGGCGCTACCGCTTTGGCGCAGCGTTCACAACCAAATCCGCACTGTGCGCCAGGGACGCGGCGCTGCTGTCTGAGGTCAGCCGTCATGCCCCCGTCTGTGCCCGCATGACCGTCACCTGCGCTGACGATGCGCTCTGCCGCAAGCTGGAGCCCCATGTGGCCGTGACCTCGGAGCGTTTCCAGGCCATCCGAACGCTCGCTGACCACGGCGTGTTCACCGGCGTGTGGCTCAACCCGGTACTCCCCTTTCTGACCGATGATGAAGCCAACCTCCGGCGCATCGTGCAAATGACGGCGGACAATGGCGGCAGATTCGTCGTTTGCTTCTTCGGCATGACGCTGCGTACCGGCAACCGGGAGTACTTTTTCGACGCGCTGGAGCGGGATTTCCCCGGCGTACGCGAAAAGTACCTTTGCAACTACGGCAACAGCTATGAGCTGGTTGTGCCGGACGCGGAACGGCGCTATGACGCCTTCCGGGAGGAATGCGTGCGCCAGCATCTGCATTGGCGCTTCTCCGACATCAACCAGGAGATGTTTTCGCGCATGCCCCAGCAGACCAGCTTGTTTGACTGAAGAAAGGAGCGTTTCCATGAGCATTGCAGATCAGCAGGTCGTGAAAAACCAATATACCACCAGTTCACGCCTGGAAAAGCGCATCAGCATACATGAACAGTACAGTCGCAACAAGCAGCCCTATGACGAATGGATTGTCAGCCATTACCACCTCCAACCCGGCGAACAGGTGCTGGAAGTTGGCTGCGGCACAGGGCACACCTGGCGATCCGTCGCGGCCCCCGACGGCTGCCGCATCACGCTGTCTGATCTGTCCCCGGGGATGCTGGAAACAGCCAGGCAGGAAACAACCCACCTGGGCGCGGATTACGCGGTATGCGACGTGACGGCGCTGCCCTGGCCGGCCGCTGCGTTTGATGTGGTGATTGCCAACATGATGCTCTATCATGTCCCGGATATTGACCGGGCATTGGCGGAGCTTCGCAGGGTGCTCAAGCCACAGGGACGCTTCTTTGCAGCGACCTTTGGTGAACACGGCGTCACGGAGGCCGTGCTGAGCATGCTGCAGCTACCCTGCAATGCCAATCACCGCTTCACCTTGCAAAACGGCGCTGAACGGCTGGAAAAGCATTTCGCGCATGTCCGCATTGCACAGCGGAGCGACGCGTTGGACATGACCAACCTGGACGATCTCATCGCCTACCTGCGCTCCATGGCCGGTATGACCATACTATCCGACATCCCGGACGAACAGCTGCTTCGGGTGTTCTCCGCGCACATGAAGGAGGGCGTACTCTCCCTGCCCAAGGAGTACGGGCTGTTCATCTGCGACGGGATGCGGTGACAGTGCCCGGGCCGTTTCGAATATTGTATCCGTTTTGTATCAGCTTCTGCCACATGGTTGACAGAAGCTGTTCTTCTGCGTTACTATAGTTGCATACGCAACATTTCATTTGAAAGGCTGTGACCCTATGCATCCCTTTATGCGGCAAATCTCCATCACCTATCGCTGCGCGATGCGCTTCCGTGAAAACGAGCTGGCAGACACCGGTCTCAACGGCTGCCAGACCCCCTACATCACCACGCTATACCGTCAGCCGGGTATCTCGCAGGAGGAAATGGCCCGGGAACTGAATGTGAACAAATCCTCCGTCGCAAGGCAGCTGGCATCCCTGGAGGAGAAGGGCTACATCCGCCGCGAACCCTCCGCGACGGACAAGCGGATTCTCCTTGTCTTTCCCACCGAAAGGGCGCTTGACCTGAAGGACCGCCTTTACCGCTGCTACGCCGATTGGAACACGTACCTCACAAAGGATTTCACCGAGGAGGAAAAGGCACAGCTGTTTTCCCTCATGGTGCGCGTTGCCCAGCGCGCCGATGATTACGTAAAGGGGGGCGATTGCGCATGCGAACCATCGGAAGGTATGTAAAGCCCTACCTGTGGCGCATCTCGTTGCAGATGTGCGTGAAGATCAGCGGCACGGTGATCGAGCTGTTCCTGCCCAGCATGCTGTCCATCATCCTGGATGAATACGCCCCAGTGGGCAACAAGCTGGGCGTATGGACCATGGGCATCGGCATGATCATCTGCGCCATTTTGGCCTGGCTGGGCAACTGCTGCGCCAACCGGATGTCCACGACAGTGTCCCGGGAGATCACCCGAAAGCTGCGCTTCGACCTTTTCCGCAAGGTGACGGCGCTCTCCGCTGCCCAGCAGGACGCCGCCACAGACGCTTCCCTCGTGTCGCGGCTGACCTCGGACACCTACAATGTGCACAACATGATCGACCGCATGCAGCGTCTGGGCATCCGCGCGCCCATGCTGCTGGTGGGCGGCATCATCGTTTCCATGATGCTCGAGCCCGTGCTGACCCTGGTGCTCATCGCCGCGCTGCCGCTGCTGGCACTGGTGACCTGGTGGTCGTCCAAGAAGGGTGTGCCGCTCTTCACCAAGGTGCAGCAGGGACAGGACAGGATGGTTCGCAAGGTGCAGGAGAACATGGCCGGGGCAAGGGTAATCCGAGCGCTGTCCCGTACCCAATGGGAGCGGGACGCCTTCGCCCAGGTCAACGACGACCTCGCCGCCAGCCAGCGCACCGCTGATCTGACTATGGCCAAGGTCGGGCCGACGACCTCCTTTGTGCTCAACGCCGGCCTGGCGCTGGTGGTGCTGGTGGGCGCATACAGAGTGCACAGCGGCGCGTCCCAGCCAGGCACGATCATCGCGTTCCTTTCCTACTTCACCATCATCCTCAACGCGCTTTTGATGGTCACCCGCATCTTCGTGATGTATTCCAAGGGCAGCGCCAGCGCCAAGCGCATCGAGGAGATTCTGCAAACCCCGCCCGACCTGGAGCCCCGGATGCTCCCTGCCTCAGAGGATGGCGCACACCTCGTCTTCGACCATGTGAGCTTCTCCTACAACAAGAAATACGAGAATGTCAGCGATCTGTCTTTCCGGGTTGGCCACGGCGAAACGCTGGGCATCATCGGGCCGACCGGCTCGGGCAAATCCACGCTGCTGTCCCTGCTCATGCGCCAGTATGACGTTGACAGGGGCGAGATCCGCATCGACGGGCAGCCCATCCAGTCCATGAGCCCCGAGGCGCTGCATAGCCGCTTGGGCGTGGTGTTCCAGTCAGATTTCCTCATGGCGGATACCCTGCGGGAGAACATCCGCTTCGGGCGCGACATCGACGATGCTGCTATTCTGGACGCGGTGGACTGTGCCCAGGGCGCTTTCATCCATCAGAAGGAGGGCGTGCTTGATTACGCGCTGAACGTCCGGGGACGTAACCTGTCCGGCGGGCAGCAGCAAAGGGTGCTCATCAGCCGGGCGCTGGCGGGCGATCCACGCATCCTGCTGCTGGATGACTGCTCCTCCGCTCTGGATTTCCGCACCGACCGCGCCCTCCGCCGTGCCCTGCGGGAGCGCCACGGGCAAGCTACCACCATCATCGTGGCGCAGCGCGTATCCTCCGTGATGGCGGCGGATCACATCCTGGTGATGGACAAGGGCCGCATCATCGGCCAGGGCAATCACGCGGAACTCATCGCGAGCTGCCCGATGTACCGCGAGCTTTGCACCTTGCAGCTGGGAGGTGACGCAGCATGAACAAGGGACGTGGACCTGGCCGAGGCCCTGCGTTTGCCAAGCCCAAGGAGAAAACCAGCGTCGTGTTGCTGAAGATGTGGCGCTACCTGGCCCAGTACCAGTGGATCATCGTGGCGGCGGCGCTTATGTCCGTGCTGGGCAACATGCTGGGGCTGCTTTCGCCCAAGCTGTCCGGCGCTGCCATTGACGCCATTGAGAATCAGGCGGGTGTTCAATTCCCGACGGTGTACAAGTATGTCCTCCTGATGATTCTGCTGGCGCTTTTCACCTCGCTGACCTCCTGGTCGCTCAGTGCCATCATGATCAGGCTGTCCCGCAATGTAGTCAACAAGATGCGCAAGGATCTCTTTGACCACATGACAGCCCTGCCCATCTCCTTCTTCGACCAGTACCAGACGGGCGATGTGATCTCCATCCTCTCCTATGACGTGGATACCGTCGGTGCGACGCTCTCCACCGACCTGACGCAGATTCTCTCCAGCCTGATCACCGTGGTAGGCAGCTTTATCATGATGATGTCCATCGCCCCCAGCATGCTGCTGATCTTCCTGGTCACCATCCCCTGCTCCATCGGCGTGACACGCTGGCGCGCAAGGATTGTCCGCCCGCTCTTTTCCAAGCGCAGCCGGATGCTGGGCGCGATGAACGGCTATGCGGAGGAGGCTGTCAGCGGGCTGAAAACCATCCGCGCCTACCATCAGGAGGACGAGTTCAACGAGCGCTTCCGCACCCACAACGACAATGCCGTCCAGGCCACCTGGCACGCCGACCACACGGCTGCTGTCACAGGGCCGACGGTCAATCTGATCAACAACCTGTCCCTGGCAGCAGTCAGCATCTTCGGCGCGCTGCTCTATATGGCGGGGGGCATCACCCTGGGCAACGTGAGCAGCTTCGTGTTGTATTCCCGCAAGTTTTCCGGGCCAATCAACGAGTTTGCGAACATCCTGAGCGAAATCCAATCCTCCCTGGCCGCAGCGGAACGCGTGTTGGTCCTCCTTTCCCTTGACCCCGAGCCTGCTGACGCGCTGGATGCGCAGTCCCTCCCCGCCTGCAAGGGGCATGTGGCGTTCCGTGACGTTTCTTTCGGCTACACGAAGGACACCACCGTGCTCCACGATATCAACTTCACCGCTGAGCCGGGCAAGGTCATCGCCATCGTCGGGGAAACCGGCTGCGGCAAGACGACGCTCATCAATTTGCTGATGCGCTTCTACGACGTGAGCAGCGGCGCCATTTTGCTGGACGGGGTCGATATTCGCCGCCTGAAGCGGGACGAGCTGCGCAGTCAGTTCACCATGGTGCTTCAGGACACCTGGCTGTTTGACGGCACGGTTATGGAGAACATCGCCTACGGGCGCGACGGCATCACCCGGGAGGAGGTTGAGCGCGCAGCGAAGGCAGCCCACATCCACGACATGATCCTCTCCCTGCCCCAGGGCTATGATACCCAGGTGACGGGCAGCGGCAGCAGCATTTCCAAGGGACAAAAGCAGCTGCTCACCATCGCTCGCGCGATGCTTATCGACTCCAGCATGCTCATTCTGGATGAGGCCACCTCCAACGTGGACACCCAGACCGAGCGGAAGATCCAGGAGGCGATGCTCCAGCTGATGCGGGGGCGCACCTGCTTCGTCATTGCCCACCGCTTGTCCACCATCACCGGCGCGGACTGCATCCTGGTGATGGACAAGGGCCGCATCGTGGAGCGTGGCACGCATGAGGAGCTGCTCGCGCGCAAGGGCATGTATTACGAGCTCTATCACGCGCAGTTTGACAAGCCCAAGGATGCGGCTTGATTTCCTGATCGTCCTTTTGCTATTGACAAAAGCGCCATGACCCGATATAGTGGTCATGCGAAATGACAGGCGTGGGACAAACCTGTGAAACGATGTGCCCAATGCCTTTAAGGAGGATACACCTATGACAAAGGCGCTCATTTCCGTCACCGGCCTGGACACCACCGGTATTATCGCCCGGGTGGCCAGCAAACTTGCCGACCTGAACATCAACATCCTGGAGATTTCCCAGACCATCCTCGACGGCTGCTTCACCATGATGATGGTCGTTGACCTGGACGGCGCGGGCATGGAGTACGCAGCCATCGACGAGGCCTTTGAGCCCATCCGCCAGGAGATGAAGCTACACATCCACATGCAGCGCATGGACATCTTTGACGCGATGCACCGCATCTGACACAAGGAGGACACGCAACATGATCGAAACCGGCGAGATCCTCCAAACGATGCAGATGATCCAGGAGCAGAATTTCGATATCCGCACCATCACCCTGGGCATCAATCTGCTGGACTGCTCCCATCCCGTGGCTGAGGCCTGCGCCGCCCGTGTGTATGACAAGATCTGCCTAACCGCCAAGGATCTGGTCAGAACCGGCGAGGCCATCGAGCGGGAGCTGGGCATCCCGATTGTCAACAAGCGCATTTCCGTCACCCCCATCAGCCTGATCTGCCAGGGCGACCCCCGGCCCATCGCACGAGCGCTGGATAAGGCAGCCAAGGAAATGGGCGTGAACTTTCTGGGCGGATACAGCGCGCTGATGCACAAAGGCGCGACCAAGGCCGACGAGCGGCTGCTGGAATCCATCCCCGAGGTGCTCTCCACCACCGAGCGGCTGTGCTCCTCCGTCAACGTGGGCAGCACCCGTTCGGGCATCAACATGAACGCCGTGCGGCAGATGGGGCAAATCATCCGCAAAACGGCGGAGCTGACCGCTGACAACGACAGCCTGGGCTGCGCCAAGCTGGTGGTGTTCTGCAACGCGGTGGAGGACAACCCCTTCATGGCGGGCGCCTTCTGCGGCGTGGGCGAGCCGGAATGTGCCATCAACGTGGGCGTATCCGGCCCGGGCGTGGTCAAGACCGCACTGGAAAAGGTGAAGGGTCAACCCTTCGACGTGGTGGCGGAAACCATCAAGCGCACCGCGTTCAAGATCACCCGCGTGGGTCAGCTGGTTGCGCGGGAGGCTTCCCAGCGGCTGAACATCCCCTTTGGCATCGTTGACCTGTCCTTGGCTCCCACCCCGGCCCGGGGCGACTCCGTGGCCCATGTGCTGACCGAAATGGGCTTGGAGATGGCCGGTGCGCCCGGTACCACCGCCGCGCTGGCATTGCTGAACGACGCGGTGAAAAAGGGCGGCGTGATGGCTTCCAACCATGTGGGCGGCCTGAGCGGCGCCTTCATCCCGGTTTCCGAGGACATCGGCATGATTGAGGCAGCCTCCGCCGGACAGCTCACGCTGGAAAAGCTGGAAGCCATGACCTGCGTGTGCTCCGTGGGCCTGGACATGATCGCCATCCCTGGTGACACCAGCGCTGAGACCATTTCCGGCATCATCGCCGATGAAGCCGCCATCGGCATGATCAACAGCAAGACCACCGCCGTGCGCGTGATCCCCGCCATTGGCAAGAAGGCGGGCGACACGGTGGAGTTCGGCGGACTTCTGGGCTTTGCGCCGGTGATGCCGGTCAACCGCTGCGACAACAGTGCCTTCATCGCCCGTGGCGGTCGCATACCCGCGCCGCTGCAGAGCCTGAAAAACTAAACATCTGGGTGGGCTTCCGTTCCAGGAGGCTCACCCGATTTTTATGCGCTGTCTTGATAATCGGTGGCATTTGTGGTATAATATTATTCGTGCAAATATGCCCATTGGGCTTTGAATAGATCAATAGGAGGAACCATGGGGAATTTCGTAGACCATGTCAAGATTACCTGCAAGGCTGGCAACGGCGGCAACGGCAGTTTGAGCTTTCATCGGGAGAAGTTCGTGCAAGCCGGCGGCCCGGACGGCGGCGATGGAGGCAACGGCGGTGACATCTGCTTCTACGCCGACCCGAATATGCATACCCTGCTGGATTTCCGCTTCAACCGCAAGTTCCAAGCGGAGAACGGCGTGGACGGCTCGTCCAACCGCTGCACCGGCAAGCGCGGAGAGAACCTCATCATCAAAGTGCCCGTCGGAACCGTCATCCGCGATGAGGACACCGGCTCGGTGGTGGCGGATATGGACACCCCCCACGAGACCCGCACGGTCCTCAAGGGCGGGCGCGGCGGCTGGGGCAACAGCCATTTTGCTACCCCGACCCGCCAGGCGCCGAACTTCGCCAAGCCCGGCACGAAAACAGAGATTCACACCTTTCATCTGGAATTGAAAACCATCGCGGATGTGGGCCTGGTCGGCTACCCCAACGTGGGGAAGTCAACCATCCTGAGCGTGGTGACAGCGGCCCGCCCGAAGATTGGCAACTACCACTTCACCACCCTGACCCCGAACCTGGGCATTGTCCGGCGCTACGGCAAGGACATCGTGCTGGCGGACATTCCCGGCCTGATTGAGGGCGCTGCGGAGGGAGCAGGCCTGGGCCATGACTTCCTCCGCCATGTGGAGCGCACCCGGCTGTTGATGCATGTGGTTGACATCGCTGGCAGCGAGGGCCGCGACCCCATTGAGGACTTCGACCAGATCAATCACGAGCTGGCGAATTATGGCGAATTGGCCGCGCGCCCGCAGATCGTGGTGTGCAACAAGGCGGATTTGCCGGGCGCGGAGGAGAACGTCCAACGGATGCGTGACCACCTCAAGGAGCTTGGGCTGGATGCTCCCCTCTTCGTGGTGTCTGCCGCAACCCATCAGGGCTTCGAGCCTTTGATGGACGCAGCCGCTCAACTACTGGAAACCCTGCCGCCCATCGTGCACTTTGTGGAGGAGGTCACCTTCGACGAGAAGCTGAAGGAAGAGCCCTTTGACATCGTGTTTGACGGCGCGGTGTACGAGGTGATCGGCAAGAGCATGGACAACCTCATCGACTCCGTGAATTTCGACGACGACGAGTCCATCGCCTGGTTCCACCGGACACTCCGCCGCTGGGGCGTGATTGACGCGCTGCGCAAAAAGGGCGCAAAGGAAGGCGACACTGTCCGCATTGTGGACATGGAATTCGACTTTGTGGAATAATCCCACACAACATCGGATAGGAGAAAGCAAATGACCAGCAAGCAGCGCGCCATGCTCCGCAGCATGGCCAATACCATGGAAACCATCCTCTATGTCGGCAAGGACGGCATCGTACCCGGCACTATCAAGCAGGCCAGCGACGCGCTGGAGGCTCGTGAAATCATCAAGTGCGCCATTCAGCAGAACTGTCCCCTGACTGCCCGCGAGGCGCTGACTGAACTGTGCACCGCCCTTGACGCCGAGCCTGTGCAGTGCATCGGCCGTCGCTTCGTGATGTACCGTCCCAGCAAGGAAAACCCCCGCATCGTGCTGGAATAACCGCTATCACACACCCACCACGCATATGAAAATACTACCCTCATATCTCCGTGCCGGGCATTGCTTCCCGGCACTTTTTGTGGTATCATCATGAAAATTGCGAATTGAGGTGAATCCATGCATACCCACGTGATCGAAACCGAACGGTTGATTCTCCGCCCGCTAACCGTCGATGATGCAGAAGCGGAATTCGTCTGGCTCTCCGACCCCATCGTCAACCGCTTTATGCCCTATAACCTGTATACCGCTGTCGCAGACGTGGTGAAGT
>JAQXLU010000106.1 GCA_029012285.1 Clostridiales bacterium
AGGCCTCCGCCAGCGTGTCCGCCGGAAGGCTGCTTTCCGCGCCGATCACCTCGCAGCAGTGGCGCAGGCAGTTCTTCATCAGGGCGAGGGTACGCTCCGGGGTGCAGGATACGCCGCAGTCCGCCGCGCCCGCGACGAAGGCTCGCACCATCGCCGGATAGGTATCCAGCAACGTGCCGTCGAAGTCCCAGATGGCGTGGCGCACGCGGGCAAAGGCCCGCTGACGGGCCACGGGCGCATCCGCCAGACAGAAGGGAAAGCCCAGCAGCTCCCGGGGCGTGACGAAGCGCACATCCTCATGCTCGGTGGGCACGGGCTGCGCCTTGGTGTGTGCGTCGATAAAGTGGAAGCGGATGCCCTCCGCCTCCCGGACGCAGCGGATGCCGTTCACCGTCACGGGCAGACTGAGCTCCTCCTGCAATTCCCGCACGAGGCAGCCCTCGGGGGACTCGCCTGCCTCCAGCTTGCCGCCGGGGAATTCCCACAGGTGGGCGTTGTGCCGCCCCTCGCCGCGCTGGCAAATCAGCACATGACCCGCCCCGTCCCACACGATCCCGGCGGATACTTCGATCATGAGTCATTCTCCTTTTCTTGGGTACGGATGGCTTGGTTGTGGATCACTTCTGAACATGACGCGTCTTGGGGGGACACTCCCTCAGTCAGCTAACGCTGACAGCTCCCTCGGGGAGGACACTCCCTCAGTCAGCTAACGCTGACAGCTCCCTCGGGGCGGGCACTCCCTCAGTCAGCTAACGCTGACAGCTCCCTCGGGGAGGGAGCCTCTTGGCTACTTGCCCTGTTGGGGATTCCGGGTGCAGTATCTTAGGCTCCCTCCGGGAGGGAGCTGTCGCCGCAAGGCGACTGAGGGAGAACGTGGGCGCGTCTCTCTCCACCTGCTAACAAAATGTCCAAAACCGAACATTCCCCTTGTCGTGACACCATTCTGCCGATGAGGGATTCATTCACTTCACCACCAGCCCCAGCAGCTTGGCCAGCTCCGCGGCCTGCAGGGGGGTCACGATCATCCCCCGCAGGTCGGGCAGGTTGACCAGCAGCCCATCCAGGGTGCAAGTGGTCATGTCGATGCCCTTCATATTGGTGCGGTGCAAGGTGGCGCGGCTCAGGTCGCAGTCAGAAAACTCGGCGGCCTTGAGGGTCACGCCCTCCAGGGCGGCTTCGGGCATGGCGCAGCCGGAAAAGCGCACATGCTCCAGTTTGGCCTCGTTCAGGTTGATATAATCCGCCCGGCACGCCTCAAAGGCGGTGCTGCGCAGCATGCACCGCACCATGTCCGCACCGGAAAGGCGGCAGGTATCAAAGCGCGCCCGCTGGCACACGGCAGCGTCGAAGGTGGCGCGGCTCAGGTCGCAGTGGTCGAAGAGCACATCCACAAAGCCCGCCCGGGTGAGGTCCGCGTCGGTCAGCGTGCATTTGCGGAAGATGCAGCCGCGGAATTCCCGGCTGCGCAGCTTTTCGTAGGGCATGTCCACGCCGTCAAAGAGGCAGGCGGTGTATTCGTCCTCATCCGGCAGCTCAAAGCACTCAGTCAGCTCGCTTTCCGGTAGTATCTGCGGGGAATCCAGCTTCATCATGGGGTGGCCTCCATCTGTGCGGCAATCATTTCCACATGCCGGCGGGCCTGATGCGCCGCCTCAGCGCTTTCCTCCGGGGAGAGGGGCGTATCGCCCATCAGCCCTACAAACTGGCTGACCTTCAGGCCCAGGGCCTCCTGCATGGCTGCGTCCGACCCCTGGGGCGATACCAGGTAGTAGCACAGGAGCGAATCCTCCTGGCCCATGCGGTGGGCGCGGTCCTCCGCCTGGGAATGCACCGCAGGCGACCAGTCCAGCTCGCCAAACACCACGCAGGTGGCCCGCTGGAGGTTGAGCCCGCTGGCAGCCCTTAGGCTGATGCACAGCACATCCGTTTTGCCGCACATGAAGCGCTCCACCGCGTCGGCTTTCATGGCGATGGTTTCCCGCCCGGTGATGAAGCCGGGGCGGTAGGTGCGCAGCTCCTGCTTGTAGGTGTCCATCACCGCGTGATGATGGGCGAAGAGCAGCACCTTTTCCCCCGCGTCCAGCAGGGCGCGCACAAACTGGCACACATAGGGGGCCTTGGCGATGCCCGTGGCCTGGCGCACATGCTGGGAGATGCTTTCCTCCAGCATGGCCCGGGCAGAGGCGGTCAGCGTGCCGTCGGTTTTCCAGCGGATGACGTCGGGCAGCACCGGGGCCATCAGCTGGGCGTAGAGCTTGTCGTTCCAGTCCAGCTCCTGTACGGCGCGGCGCTTGGGCGGCAATTCGCTAAGCACCTCCTGCTTGGTGCGCCGGAGCATCAGCCCCTCCCTGCGCAGATAATCCCCCAGCAGCTCGGGTTTGACCACCACCGCGTTGCCGTAGCCGTAGCACCATTCCCGGGAGAAGGACTCCCAGTCCCCCAGGAAGTGGTATTCCAGGATGTTGATCACGTTCCAGATTTCTCCGCCGGTGTTGTAGATCGGCGTGCCGGACAGCCCGATCACCCTGTCGCAGCTCTCTGCCAGGAGGGATGCGGCGGAGTACTTCTCCGTCCCGGCGTGGCGCAGCTCCTGCACCTCGTCGAAGATCGCCGCCTGGAAGCCCAGCGAGGGCAGCACGTCCTTCCAGCCCCGCAGGAGCAGGTAGTGCATGATGTACACATCCGCCGGAGGCAGCTCATAAGGCGTCAGGCCACGGATGACGTGCACCCGGGGCGCTTCCCCGCCGATGCGCAGGAAGCGGCTGCTTTCCTCCGTCCAGTTGCGAGTCAGGTGGGCCGGGGGGATCACCAGCGCGGGGAAGGCGCCCGTACAGGCCAGGTAGGCCAGGGCCTGCACGGTTTTGCCCAGGCCCATCTCGTCCGCCAGCAGGCAGCGGCTGTGGCGCATTAGGAAGGCCAGCCCCTCCTGCTGGAAGGGCCGCAGCTCCCCATGAAAGCTGCCCTCGGGGGGCGACATTCGGTCGGGCAGCCGCTCGGCGATGGCCTGGTGCACGGCATGCGCCCGGGCCTCGGTCACGGCCTTGTCCCACAACGCGCGGTCGCGGGGGTTTATATCCAGCGGGAAGCGCAGCATCAGCCAGCACAGATCGCCCACCATGCGGCGGTGGGCAGTGAAGCGCGCTTCACCCCGCTTGCTGCCCGCGCTGCCGGGGAAGAGCCGCTTGCACATCTCCGTCACCGACGGGTCGCCCTTGACAGTCCAGCACTTGCTGCGCCGGTTGTAGGATAGCGTGCCGTAGGTGCGCGTGGGGAGGGGTGGCTCCCGCAGATAGGCGGGCAGGAGGTCCTCCTCCGATTCCTCGGTCTGGTCGAATTGCAATTCGTCCAGGTAGTCCATTTCGTAATCCATGGGTGTATGCTCCGTTTGGATTGGCTTGAGGGGCGTGCGGGGGTCGATGATGGGGAAAAAAGACGTTTTGGTGTTGAGCGGATGATGATGGGGTTGTGCGCTTTTATAGGGCGATTCCCCACAGGCGGTTCAGGCAGATCAAGCGCACGGGCTTCCCGGCGATGGCAGCGGGCACGGGCAATGTTCTTTCCGTCACCAGAATCAGCCCGGTGAGCTGCTCACATGCCGCGTATTTTCCCAGCTGAACCAGGATGCGTCCACGATCCACCTTCCCCCGCTTGATTTCGATGCCGATGCTGCCGCACAGCAGATCAATGCGGCAGCGGGGCGCCAATCTGGCCTCATGCACATAGGGCAGCGCGGCGGCGTCCAGCGCGTCCATCACCAGGCGGTGCAGGTCGTATTCCCCCTGCTGGAGCGGCGCGCGCAAGCGGCTGATGGCGTCCACCAAGCGTTCCATGTCCGCCATATCAGTACCCCGACATGGCCTGGGTCACCAGTGCCATGGCCATGGCCACCTCGGACTGGCTGGGGTTGGGCTGGCCGATCACATATTGCAGATTGGTGATGGCGCTTTGCAGCTGGGAGAACTGGACGGATTCCACATCCATGGTGATGAGCTGATTCTGCGCCTGGGTGAGCAGCACCAGCGCGTCGGGGATGAGGGTGTTTTCCACCGTGGTGCTCTGCTGATAGCTGGTGTGCCAGCTGCACGTCCCCTGCGCGCCGTACACCGCGTATGCGCCCAGGTATTCCTCCAACACGCCTTCGTATTGCGTGCCGATGAACTGGTAGAGCGGATGCCCGTAGGGGATGGTCAGCACGCCCTTTTCCGCTACGTTGGGGCAGAAGGGGGAGGCGGGCAATCCGCTGTCCAGGCAGATGCTTTGGGTGGTGTGCATCTGGCACTGCACGGTGGGGACGGTTCCGGCGGCCCAGTAGTCGGTCACCACGCCGTAGCCCATGGAATCGTTGCGGCAAGCGGAGGTTGCCAGCTGTCCGCTGACGGCGCAGGTCGTGGCCTTGACCAGGCCGTATGCGGTGGGGTCGCCATCCAGGATGGCCTTGTTGGACAAGCCGGTGTGGATCTTCTTCATATAGGCCTGCCACAGGGGCGCGGCAGCGGAGCTGCCCGTCGTCTTGGAGGACAGCGCCTTGTAGTTGTCATGCCCCACCCACACGGAGGAGGCATAATACCCGGTCATGCCGGCGAAGAACACGCCCTTCTGGTCGGAGTTGGTGCCGGTTTTGCCGGCAACGGTCTGGCCGGAGATCTTGGCGTTGGTGCCCGTGCCGGACTTCACGGCTTCCTTTAGCATATCGACCACCAGGTATGCGGTGGACTCGGAGAACACCCGGCGGCGCTGCTGCTGGGCGTGCCCGTCCCAGACCACGTTGCCCGCGCTGTCGGAGATGCCCAGCACGCTGATGGGCTCCTGATACACGCCGCCGTTGGCCAATGTGCCAAAGGCAGCCGTCATTTGCAGGGGCGTGATGCCGCTGGACCCCAGGGACAATCCGAAGGGGGTCGCGTCGATGTGGTCGTCGTCCACGCCCAGGCGGTGGAGGAAGTCCACCGAGCGCTCCACGCCCACCATGGTCATCAGGGTTTGGGCGGCAGCGGTGTTGTGGGAGTTGACCAGGGCCTTGCGGAGCGTTTCCGGGCCCGCGTAGTTCTTGCCGCCGTAGTTGGTCGGCCAGGAATCCTTGCCCTTGGCGTCCTTCCAGCCCGCGATGGGCAACGGCATGTTGCTGACGATGGAGGCCGGGGACGCACCCAGCTCAATGGCGGGCGCGTACACGGAGATGGGCTTGATGGACGAGCCGACGGGCATCTTCATGTCCACGGCGCGGTTGAAGGTTTTCTTGACGGTCGGCTCATCCCGGCTGCCGACGATGGCCTTGATTTCCCCCGTGCGGTAGTCGATCACCACCGCTGCCGCCTGGGGCTGGATGGTTTCGGTATAGGTGCCATCCCCGTTGGAGGAGCGCATCACCTTGTCCGCCGGGTCGCGCAAGGAGGGGTATTTCGTCCAGGTGGCGATGGTCTCCTGCACGGTCTGCTGGATGTCGGGGTCGATGGCCAGCTGCACGCGGTAGCCGCCGGTGCGCAGCTCGTTCTCCATGGCGGCGCGGTTGGCGGTGGTATCCGGCAAGCCCCGCAGCTCCAGGAAGATGTCGATCACCTCGGACACGGCGTATTCCACATAGTGCGCATAGGCATACATGCCGCTGCCGGTGTTGGGGTCGGCTTGCAGGACGTGCGCCGTGGCGGGGTTGAGGGCCTCCTGGTACTGCTCGTGGGTGATGAACTGGTTCTCATACATGCAGCGCAGCACATAGTCGGTGCGGTTGTTGGTGATGGCGGGATAGTCGACGCCCTCCTTCTGCCGGGTGTAGAAGTTGCGGCGGGGATTGTAGTAGTAGGGCGAGTTGCAGGTGCCCGCCAGCATGGCGCATTCCCGCAGCGTCAATTCGCTCAGCTGCTTGCCGAAGTAGCCCTCCGCCGCCGTCTGCACGCCGTAGTAGCTCTCCCCCAGCCAGATGGTGTTCAGGTAACATTCCAGGATCTCGTCCTTGGTGTAGGCCGTTTCCAGCTGCATGGCCAAATAGGCCTCCTGAATCTTGCGCTTGTAGCTCTGCTCGGAGGAAAGCAGCGTATTTTTGATCAGCTGCTGGGTGATGGTGGAGCCGCCCTGGGTGGAGGAGGAGGTCAGGTTGGACACGAACGCCCCCACGATACGCTTGAGGTCCACGCCGGTGTGGGTGTAGAAGCGGGCGTCCTCCACGGCGACAAAGGCCTGCTGCAAATACTTGGGCATGGCCTCGATGGATACCATCACCCGGTTTTCAATGCCCTTGTACTCGGTAATGAGGCGGCCGTTGGCGTCATAGATGAAGGAGGTCTGGGCCTGCTCGTCCAGGGCGGTGAGGTCCAGGGAGGGGGCGGTTTCCACATATCCCTTGGCGATGCCGGCCACCGCGCCCACCAGCGCCAGCCCTGCCACCAGCACCAGCACGCAAAGGATGCGCACCACATTCACCAGCACGCAGAGGATGAAGTTGGGCTGCTTGACCCGGGGCTTGAAGATGGAATGGGGGTACACCCGCTCCTCCTTGAGGGGAAGCTCCTGGCTATCCTCGCGCCAGGGATCATCGGTAAAGGCAGGGCCTTGGGGGACCCAGTCCTGGGAATCGTCGAGCGAAGCCGCATCAAAGGCGCGGCGCTTGCGGTTTTTCTTCAAAGTAGCATCCTCCTGCACGCAGTTGGGGGGGATCCGGCATAACCGGAGATTTGCTCAGAATAATTATAGCACGAAAACCCAAGCCCGGCAACCGTTTGCACCAGGGCTTCACACAGCTTTCAGCAATATAACGAGGGAGGCGGGCAAATGACTGCAAGGTTTTGCAAACTTCGCCATCGCGCGGTGCTGCTGGGCGTGCTGGGGTGCGTGGCGCTGCTGGCGGGGGGCGCGCTGCTGGTGGAGCGCAATCTGACCCGGGTGGTGCTTAACCTGGCGCAGGCCCAGGCCCGGGCGATGGCGGTGCGCATCCTCAACGAATCCGCTGCGGAGCTGCTCTCCACCGGCGCGGTGACCTACGACAGTCTGATGCACGTCACCGCCGACGCGGACGGGCAGGTGCGCCTGATCCAGGCCAACACCCCCGAGATGAACCGCCTGGCAGCCCAGGCAAGCCTGCTGGCCCAGTCCAAATTGCAGGAAAAGCGGGAGTCCTCCGTGCTCATCCCCCTGGGCAGCGCGCTGGGGCTGACCCTCTTTGCCGGCGCTGGGCCGCGCATTGAGGTGCGTATCCTGCCGGTGGGCAGCGTCCATGCGGAATTCGAGACGGATTTCCAGACGGCGGGCATCAACCAGACGCGGCACCGGGTCTCGCTGGCGCTCAGGGCGCGGGTGCAGCTGGTTATTCCCACCGGCGCGCAGACCGTCGAGGCGACCACCCAGGTGGCCATGGCGGAGAGCATCATCGTGGGCGAGGTGCCGGAGACCTTCACCGATGTGGGGGACGACACCAACATGCTTGACTTGGTGCCATAAGCAGAAAAAGCGCCGCGACCTCCCTGGCCCGGGACGCCGCGGCGCAAACCATTTTCAGTTGAACCAGGGCCGGAACTTTGCGGCGATGGCGGAGATCACCGGGCCCAGGAAGAAGCAGCTCAGCACGGTAAAGACGCCGACCTGCCCGCCCAGCAGGAAGCCGATGGTCGTGATGGCGATGTCGTAGGTGACGCGCACCCATACGAAGGGGAGCTTCAAGCGCCGGGCGATGATCTGCGGCATCGCGTCATAGGGGGCAGTGCCCAGTTCCACCACCATGTAGAAGGCCACCGCCACCAGGAACACGGCCATCGCCGGGATAAACACCGCGCCGCGCAGCAGCAGGGAGTCCACCTCGCCGGGCAGCAGCATTTCCACAATGGGCTTGAAGAAATCGCGGGAATACCCCACCACCACCATGTTCGCCAGCGAGCCCAGGCCGATGCAGCGGCCCTCGCGCAGCAGCAGGATGACCGCGAGCAGCGCCAGGTTGAACAGCAGCTGCCATGTGCCCAGGTTCTGCCAGTGCAGCACGTTTTGCGCCATGCTCAGGTTAAACACCGTGCAGGGGTCGGTGCCCACGCGGGTTTTCTCGAAAAAGGCGATGCACATGCCCATCAGCACCACGCTGATGAGGAGCACCGGGATGCGCCGCTCCATGTGAGGCTGGCAGAACAGGTGGCGGTACAGCTTGCGAAGCATGGGGGAGTCCTCCGTCATTTCAAAATCATGCTTGCACATAGTAGCACAATCCGACCAAGTTCGCAATAGGGCGCGGTGAATTTGGCGCGATGGCCAAGGCTTGCATTTTCCCGGGCAACATGATATGATAGTGCCACCAATGATCGTTGCAGGGAGGTGCAAAGCGTGCACATCCATGAATCCGCGGAGGATTATCTGGAGGCCATCTTGCGGCTGCGGGAAAATAAGGGACAGGTGCGCTCGGTGGATATTGCCCAGCTGCTGGGGGTCACCAAGCCTTCGGTGTCCTTCGCGATGAAGCGATTGCGGGAGAACGAGTACATCCGCATGGATCAGGACAGCCTCATCACCCTGACGGACAAGGGGGAGGAAATCGCCCTGCGCGTCTACGACCGGCACAAGACCATCAGCACGTTTTTGATGCGCCTGGGCGTGGAGGAGTGCGTCGCCCGGGAGGATGCATGCAGGATTGAGCACGACATCTCCCAGGAGAGCTTCGATGCGCTGCGGCGGCATCTGCTCAGGCTGACGGACGAGAACCAATGAAACCACTCAAGGCCCGCACGTCCATGCGACGTGCGGGCCGTTTGTGCAAAAGGGTATTACCACTTCAGGAACCAGGTGGACATGTAGCCCTCCTGCCCGTCGATGGACACCTTGCACCAGTCGGTGCCGTGCTCCAGGACGGTCACGGAGGTGCCCACATCCACGCGGCTGATGATGCCGGCGTTCAGGCTGGCCCCCTTGCGGAAGTTGACGTAGGAGCCGCCGTTGATGTTGACCACCTTCGCCTGGAAGGGCTGCACGGGAGCGGTGTCGTTGGTTACCTTGAGGAACTTGGCCATCATGTAGCCGATCTTGCCGTCCTCCACCTGCACCTTGTGCCAGGTGCTGCCGGGCTTGAGGATGGTCACCTTTGTGCCGTTGCGGTAGTAGTCGAGCACCTTGGCGTCCAGGCTGGCGCTCTGGCGGAGGTTGAGCACCTGGGTGTCGCGGGGGTTGTTCACCACGGCCACCTTGCCGGTGGCGGGGGCGGTGGACTGGCTGCCAAAGCGCAGGAAGCGGCTCGCCATGAAGCCCTCCTTGCCATCCACGGACACGCGGCTCCAGTCAGCGCCCCTTTGCAGCACGGTCACGGTGTCGCCGTTCTTCACGGAGGTGATGATGGCGCCGTCGGTGTTGGGCGCCTCGCGCAGGTTCAGGCCAATGCCTGTGTTGGTGCGCACGGTGGCGCTCTGGCTGGCGGTGGCGGTGTTCAGGAACTTGGAGAGCATGTAGCCCTCCTTGCCATCCACCTCGACCTGGTGCCACTCGCTGCCGCGGGAGACGATCTCCACCAGCGTGCCGGTGGGGAACTGCCCCAGCACCTTCGCGGACAGGGACGGGGTTTCGCGCAGATTCAGCTTGCCACCCTGCACCAGGGCGCTGTCGGCGGTATCCGCCAGGGCGGGGATGGCCGTCACGGCCAGCGCGGCGGCAGCGGTCAGACCGGCGAGCTTTTTCATGGACATGTGTTTCATCGGGATGATCCTCCTTTGCGATGTTCGGAGCGTGTTCATCGCGCTCTCACCCACAAAACGTGCCGGGGATGGGGAAAAATCCGCATAGGGCCTGGTATGATCTGGCAAAGCGGGGCGGAAAACACGCCGATTGGTAAATCCTTCATGGGATTTTCGCCAAAGCGCCGCAGAATCGACACCGTCTGTGGATAAATTTACATATGTGACCGATTTATCCCCTGTACAGCGGACGAAATATCATGTAAAATAGAATCGGCTGAATCTACCATTCCCCACGGGAGTGGCTTCAAAGGAGAGATTTATATGAAGAAACTGCTGTGCCTGCTGCTCGCCCTGATGCTGTGCCCGGCGCTGACATGGGCGGAGGATTCCGCCGCGGGCATGCTGACCCTTCAGGAGCTGAGCGACTGGGCGGAGGGCTGCATCCAGCGCGCCTATGCGGCAGAGCCGCTCAACGTCCCCGGGGAAAGCCTGACTGCCGACGGGTATGAGTTCATCTTCGATTTTGCCACCCTGTATGCCGACACCCCCACTCTGAGCGTGGATACGGCTGTCAGCGCCATTGTGGTGACGAGCGATGAGGAGGCCGGCCCCCGCGATGTGCGCGTGGGCGATGCGCTGGCAAGCGTGCTGAACGCCTACTACAACGAGAATGGCGCGCTGCTGGGCACGCGGGAAGCCGCCACGCTTTATGCCGTCAATCAGTTGCCGGAGGGCGCCGCCTGGGCCCAGGTGCAGCGCGATGGGCAGCGCGTGCAGACGGTGCAGTATGCCGTCCACAACCAGCTGCCCGCAGGCGGCGAGGGCTACACCGACCAGGGCGTGATCTACACCCTGGCGGAAAACCATGTGGCCGCCATCCGCGTGTATGGGCTCAACAGCCGCGTCAGCCAGGACGAGGTCAGCAGCGTGCTCTATGACGTGATGCTCACTGCCCTGGCTGAGGATTACGCCATGGTGCCCACCTCCTACACTGGCGCGGAGCTGACGATGCTTGGCGAGGCGGATCTGGTTTTCTCCGGATTGGACTTCCTCCATTTGACCCCCGACACGGCCATCGCCGCCCTGGGCGAACCCATGAGCGACCTTTGGGTGGAAAACGGGGAGGAGGGCTATCTGCGCGTGCAGCGCTTTGCCAGCTGTGAAATGACCTACCTGTTCAACCAGGCGCGGACGGAGGGCGAAATCTACATGCTGCACATCTCCGCCGACGGCTTGGAGGGGCCGAGGGCCGTCCGCGTGGGCGACACCTTCTCCAGCGTGTACAACCGCTTGCGCAACGGCGAGGGCGCGTACCAGGAGGATGGCACCGAGATGCTCTACGGTACGCTGGGCGAGGGCAGCTTCGGCCAGGCGACCTACGGCGCGGATGCGTCCGCCATCTTGCGCTACGGCCTGACCGCATCAGATGGCCGCCAGGTGGTGCTGCAAATGAACTTCACCCTGATGGAGCTGTCCGAGATCATGCTCTACGCGCAGTAAGTGATCCATACGCAAGAACGCCTGACGTTCCCTTTGAAAGGAGTGCCCCCGATGACGATGCGCATCGACCTGACCTGCCCGGTCGAGGCCTGGAAATCTACCCTGCCCACAGATGAAAACCCCAGCTGCGAGGTGACGCTGTTCAATCTATCCTCCCTGCAGGTGGTGAGCGTGGAGGTGAGCCTCCTGCTCTCCACCGCTGATGGCGAGGAAACCGCCCAGGTCACCTACCGGGGCCGCGGCTTGAACGGCGCGCCGGGCAAGACCTTCACCATGACCGTGCCCGTGGAGGGCCACATCACCCCCGAGCGGTACGAAATCATGGTGGAAAAGGTGTGGTTTGACAATGCCTCCGTCTGGCGGCATGAAAAGCAGAACACCATCACCTACACCCCCAACAATTTGCACCGCTCCGCCCAGCTGACCACCTTGCGTTCCATCGCCGGGGAGATGGCCAGCGGGTATCCGGAGCAGCAAAAGGGGCTGTGGCTGTGCGTCTGCGGACGGCCCAATTTGGATGATGCCCTCCTTTGCGCCCGCTGCCACCGGGAGAGGGAAGCGGTGTTCCGCCAGTTCAGCCGGGAGGCAGTTGACGCCATCGTGGCCGAGCGGGAGGCCCAGCTGGCCGAGCATGGCCGCGACACGCTGCAAAAGACCGGCCGCCAGTTCTCCGACGAGAAGGACTTTGTGCGCCGCAAGGGCCGCCATGGCTGGATCATCAAGCTGGCGGCGGCGCTATCGCTCATCGCTGTGCTGGGCTATGGCGCGTACACCTGGGGCGTGCCCTTCGTCAAGTATGAAATGGCGGACAGGAGCTTCGCGCAGGGGCAATACCTGGATGCCGCCGGGCGGTTTGAGACCCTGGGCGATTACAAGGATGCTGCCGAGCGTGCACGCTACAGCCTGCTGGTGGAGGTCAACGGACACCTCCAGGATGGCCGCGAGCTGGAGGACGAGGGCTACGCCCAGTGCCTGTCCACCCTGGAAAAGCTGGTAGGGTATCAGGCGGATATCGACGGCAAGACCGTTTCCGCGCTTGATCTGCGCACCGAGGCCGACTGGCAGCACGCGGAGTATCTATTTGGCAGCGCCCGCTATGACGAGGCAGAAAGTCTCTACACCGCCCTGGGCGATACCTATGACGCGCCCGAGCGTTTGACGGAGATCGCCTACCTGCGCGCCTGCAAGCTGCTCTCGGACGGGCAGTGGGAGGCCGCCCGCGAAGCCTTCACGGCCCTGGGGGACTACAAGGACAGCGCGACGCTCCTTATGGACACCTGGTACAACCCGGCTGTGGCTGCCCTGGACGCGGGTGACGCGGACACGGCCCTGGCGCTCTTTGCGCAAATCCCTGGCCACCGGGACACGGATGACCTGGTGAAAAAGTACCACTACGACCGGGGCGTGGCATTGCGCGCCGAGGGGAAGATCAACGAGGCCGCCGAGTCCTTCGACCTGGCCCGGGGATACAAGGATGCGCAGGAGCAGGCGAACGAGTGCTTCTACGTGCCTGCCAGCGTGGCCTACGAAACCATGGACTACGAGCAGGCTGCGGAGCTGTTCGGGAAGATTCGCGGCTACCGGGACGCGGAGGAAAAATGGCGCACCTCCCTGCTGGAGGCCGCCGGCATCGCCATCCGGCAGATCAACTACGCCAAGGCCCGCAGCTTCCTGGAGCAGCTCCCCGCCGAGGACGCGGAGGCTGCCGCATTGCTGCTGGACTGCACCTATTACCCCGCCGTGAATGCCTCCGTCCGTGGGGATTATGAGGAGGCCATCTCGCTGTTTGAAACGATCCCCGACCACCGGGACAGCGCCGAGCTGCTGCAAAAGTGCCGCTACGACTGGGCTGCCGCCCTGGTGGAGGCGGGTGATACCGCCCAGGCTGAGGCCCTCTATGCCCAGCTGGGCGACTACGCCGATGCGCCCGCGCGGCGCAATGCCCTACGCTATGCCCAGGCCCAAGCGGCCCTGGCGGCGGGGGATTCCGTGAGCATCGACCGGGCCATTGAGCTCTTTGGCGAACTGGGGGAATATGAGGACGCTGCTGCCGGGCTGCAAGCCGCGCAGCTTGCCAAGGCGGGCATCCTGCTGGAAAAGGGCGACCATGAGGGCGCGCGGACTATCTGCGTGGCCCTGGGCGAGTACCCCGGCGCAGCGGCATTGCTGGCCGAGTGTGATTTCGCCGCCGCTAAGGCGCTATCCACAGCCGGACAGACCCGGGAGGCCATCGCCGCCCTGGAAGCCATGGGCGACTACCCCGGCGCCCGCGATGCCATTGCCCAGCTGCGCTACCAGGAGGCCCTGGCGCTCTCCGTGACCGACCCGGAGGAAGCCATCCGCCAGCTGGAAGCCATGGCCGATTACCCCGGCGCGGCCGACCAGGCCCTGGAGCTGCGCTATCAGCAGGCTGAGATCCTGCTGGAAACCGACCGGGCCGCTGGCATCGCCGCCTTTGCGGCCCTTGGGGAATACGCCGACGCGGCGGAGCGGGTGAACGAATTGCGCTACGAGGACGCGCAGGCCCTGCTGGAAGCCGACCGGGCTGCCGCCATCGTCGCCTTTGCGGCCCTGGGGGATTATGCCGACGCATCGGAGCGCGTAAGCGCAATGCGCTATGAGGATGCCGCCGCCCTGGCCGATGCCGGGGACTGGGAAGCCGCTGCCGCCGCCTTCGACGCGATTGCGGACTACAAGGACGCATCCTCCCGGGCCAACCGGCTGCGCCATGAAGCGGCGCTGGCCTTTGCCGAGCGGGGCGAATGGGACAAAGCCAAGGCTGCCTTCGCTGCCATGGACGGCGAGATGGACGCGGATGAAACCGTCAACGCCATGCGCTACGAGGCTGCGGAGAAGCTGCTGGAGGCGGGTCAGCCGGACACCGCCGCCGCTGCCTTCGACGCCATCTCCACCTATCGGGACGCGGCCGACCGCGCCAATCAGATCCGCTATGACGCGGCGGATGGGCTGTCCACCACCGACCCGGAGGCCGCCGCAAGGGCCTTTGACCAGCTGGGCGATTTCTCCGACGCAGCGAGCCGCGCCGCAGGATTGCGCTACGGCATCGCCGACGCCACGGCAAAGGCCGGAGACTGGCAGGGCGCTGCGGAGATGTTTGAGGCGCTGGGAAGCTATGCCGACAGCGCGGACAGGGCGCTCCAGGTGCGCTATGAGGCCGCCGCACAGATGGTGCTCCGCCAGGAATGGGACGAGG
>JAQXLU010000107.1 GCA_029012285.1 Clostridiales bacterium
TCAAAGTCTGATGGAAAGCGTGCTCTATCGTCTGATTGAGCAGGAAGATGTGCATCAGCGCACGCTGAAGGCGGCCATGTCTCTTCTGCTGCTGGATTTGCTGGAAAATACCGCGCATCTTTCCATGCCGCACGGCAGGGGAAACGAGCTGGTGCTTTCTGTGCTGGAGGAAATTGAGCAGCATTATGCTTCCATCCGCTTTGATGAGCTTGCGCAGAAACATGGCGTCTCTGCCGCCTACCTCAGCAAGGTGGTTCAGAAAACCATGGGGGAAAGCTGCACGCAGATTCTGCAGCGCAAGCGGATTGCTCAGGCGCGATGGCTGCTGCGTGATTCCGACTTGTCGATTGTGGAGGTGGCCGAGGCAGTCGGCTATGAAAACACGGGACATTTCTACCGGCTGTTCAAACAGCACACAGGCATGAGTCCCAAACAATATCGCGAGGTTAATTCAGGACGCAATCTCAGTTGATTGCCGTCCTTTTCTTTTTGGATTTGCCAAGGTATAATGTGAATAGAAAAAGGAGGTGGCCCCCCTATGAGATGCTTCCTCGCAGTGGATATCGGCGCGTCCAGCGGACGCCACATTGCAGCGTGGCTTGAGAATGGCCGCGTTCAAACGCAGGAGGTTTACCGTTTTCCAAATGGCGCACAAATGAAAAACGGTCATCTTTGCTGGGATCTGGAAGGACTGTGCAATCATGTTACGACCGGTCTCAAAGAGGCAAAGGAAAAGGGCTTTGAACCTGTCAGCGTTGGCATTGACACCTGGGCGGTTGATTTTGTCCTGCTGGACGAGAAAGATCAGCCCGTTGGCGATTTGGTTGCTTACCGTGACAGCCGTACGCAGGGGATGGATGCGCTGCTTGAAAAGACCCTGTCTTTTGAAAAACTGTATGCCATCACCGGCATTGCCAAGCAGCCCTTCAATACGGTTTATCAGATGATGGCCGTGCTTCAGGAGCATCCCGAATACCGCGAGCAGGTGCAGGATTTTCTGATGGTGCCGGAGTATCTGGCATACTGGCTGACCGGAAAGAAGCTGCATGAGTGGACCAACTGCTCCACCACAGCCCTGGCTGATGCCAAAACCAAGAACTGGTCTCCTGAAGTACTGGCAGCCGCCGGTCTTCCTGAATACTGGTTCCGCACGCCTGTTGCGCAGCCCGGCGCTTCGCTTGGCAAGCTGCGCGCTTCCATCCGCGAAGAGGTTGGCTGCAATCCCGAGGTCATCGTAACGGCTACGCATGATACCGGCAGCGCATACATCGCTGTGCCTGCGCGAGACGATCATGCTGCGTTCCTTTCCAGCGGTACATGGAGCCTGCTGGGTACGGAGCTGAAGGAGTGCTGCACCGGCGTGGACAGCTGCAGAGCCGGATTTACCAATGAAGGCGGATATGCGCAAACCACCCGCTATCTCAAGAACATCATGGGAATGTGGATGCTGCAGTGCATCCGCGAAGAGATCGGCAAGCAGTATACCTTTGCCGAAATGGCCGAAATGGCTGGCCGATCGGATTATCCGGCGTGGGTGAATGCAACGGACAACCGTTTCCTTGCACCGGAAAATATGCTGGAAGAGGTCAAAGCAGCGCTGCGTGAACAGGGTTCGCCCGAACCCCGCGATCTTTCCGATCTTCTCCGTGCTGTGACGGTCGGCCTTGCAGTATGCTACCGAGACGCAATTTCAGAGATGAGCACCATCACCGGCAAGGCGTTTACCTCGCTCAACATCGTGGGCGGCGGCTGTCAGAACGAGGTTCTGAACAGGATCACAGCTGAGCTGACCGGACTGCCCGTCTATGCCGGTCCTGTTGAGGGAACGGCTATTGGCAATCTGATTGTGCAGATGATTGCGTCCGGCGATATCGCTTCCCTGCAGGAAGCGCGTGACATTGTAAAACAGAGCTTTGATATCAAGGAGGTTTGCTGAAAATGAGCTACCAGGAAGCAAAAGCAAAGTACGAGGCCCTTGGCGTTGACGTGGAAGCCGCGATGGCGAGACTGAAGGATGTTCCTGTTGCCATGCATTGCTGGCAGGGCGACGACGTGCGCGGTTTTGACCAGAAGAGCGATGGCCCGCTGACTGGGGGCATCCAGACCACCGGCAACTATCCCGGCCGCGCCACCACTCCTGAAGAGTTGATGGCTGACATCGATGTGGTGCTGTCCCTGTGCCCCGGTACCAAGAAGATCAATCTGCATGCCAGCTACGCCATCTTTGACGAAGAAAACGGCGGTTGGGTGGATCGTGACAAGATTGAGCCCAAACATTTCAAGAAGTGGGTGGAATTCTGCAAGGAGCGCGGTCTGGGCGCTGATTTCAACCCCACGTTCTTCTCTCACCCCAAATGTGATCCTTTGACCCTTGCTTCTCCCTGCGAGGAGACCCGCAAGTTCTGGATTGAGCACGGCAAGGCCTGCATCCGCATCAGCCAGTACCTGGCCGAAGAACTGGGCCAGCCCTGCATCATGAACATCTGGACTGGCGACGGTTTGAAGGATATCCCTGCCGATCGCATCAGCCCCCGCAAGCTGTATCGCGAATCTATTGACGAAATCCTCTCCGAGCCTTATGATTTCAATATGGTCAAGCCCTGCGTGGAATCCAAGGTGTTCGGCATCGGCGTGGAAGCCTACACCGTTGGCAGCAGCGAGTTCTCCCTGTGCTACGCCGCCATGAACATGGATAAGTGCATTCCGCTGATGGACAACGGCCACTATCATCCCACCGAGATGGTGAGCGACAAGATTCCGGCGCTGCTCAGCTTCTTCCCGGAAATCGCGCTGCACATCACCCGCCCCATGCGCTGGGACAGCGACCATGTGGTGCTGCTGGATGACGAGACCAAGGAAATCTGCAAGGAGATTGTGCGCTGCGGCGGCCTGGATGGCGCTGTGAAGATTGCCACCGACTACTTCGATGCTTCCATCAACCGCGTCTCTGCGTGGACGGTTGGCATGCGCAACGTGCAGAAGGCTCTGCTGATGGCGCTGGTTACGCCCCACCAGATGCTGGCGGATCTGCAGAATCAGGGCAATTTCACCGAACTCATGGTTCGTCAGGAAGAGCTCAAGACCATGCCTTTCGGCGAGATCTGGGATGAGTACTGCCGCCGCTGCGGCGTTGCCGTGGAGGGCGAGTGGTTTGAAACCGTGAAGGCCTACGAACGCGATGTGCTGAGCAAGCGCGCCTGAACAAAAGACAAGGAGCGAAAGAATATGTCTGGTATGCTGAATACGCCCGCGATGAAGGGCTTCATGAAAACCTGCAAGGACGGCTGGGATCAGGGCTGGCATGAGCGCAACGGCGGTAACCTGACCTACCGCCTGACCGATGCTGATCTGGAAGCGATGCGTCCTTTCTTCTACGCTGAACCCCGCGAGTGGGTTTCCATGGGCGTGACGGGCGCCAATCTGGGCGGTTCCTACTTCATCGCCACCGGCAGCGGCAAGTATTTCCGCAATGTGGAACTGAACCCCGAAGATTCTGTGTGCGTTGTTGAGATCAACGAAGCGGGCGACAGCTATCGCATCGTGTGGGGCCTGATCAATGGCGGCCGTCCCACCAGCGAGTTCCCGACTCATTTTATGAACCACAGCGTTCGTGTGTCTGCAACGGGTGGCGCCTGCCGCGTGATCTATCATGCGCATACCGCCAACGTGATTGCACTGACCTATGTGCTGCCCCTGACTGACCGCGATTTCACCCGTGCACTGTGGAAGTCTGCCACGGAATGCCCTGTGGTGTTCCCCGGCGGCGTTGGCGTGGTGCCGTGGATGGTGCCCGGCGGCGCGGACATCGCTATGGCCACCTGCGAGAAGATGAAGGACTTCGACGCGGCGGTGTGGGCACACCACGGCCTGTTCGCCTCCGGCCCCGACTTTGACACCACCTTCGGCCTGATGCACACCATCGAGAAGTCCGCGCAGATCTGGGTGCTGCAAAAGTCCACGGGTCTGCCCGAATTGCAGACCATCGCCGACGATGAGCTGCGCGCTATCGCCCGGGACTTCAAGGTGCAGCTCCGCGAGGACTTCCTGGACTGATCCCATTCATCCGCATCCGCAGGGGTGCGGATTTTTGCATCAGAAAAGGCGGCACGAGCGCATCCGTGTCGCCTTTTCATTGCTGTTACTGGAGGATGGACACCGCGTCGGAGATGGTCTTTTCCATCGCCTCGCGGCCGTACTTGTCCACCTCGGCCTTGTTCTTTTCGCCGTGGGTCAGGCAGCCCGCGCCGTTGATGCAGCCGCCCAGGCAGGCCATGCCCTCGATGAAGTTACCGCCCAGCAGCTTGGGATTCTTGGACAGTTTGAGCAGCGCCATGCGGCATTCCTCGATGCCGCTGCACACCACGGGCTTGGCCTCAAAGTCGATGTTCTGCTCCTTGAGGGCCTGGGCCACGGCCTCGCTCAGTCCGCCGGAGCGGGCGAAGATGCGGCCGAAGTAGGAGGCGTTGTCCAGCACATCCTCCGGCAGCTCGGAGATTTCCATGTCCTTGCTGTCAAAGAGCGCCTGGAGTTCCTCGAAGGTCAGCACGCCGTCGATCAGGTCCTTCACACCGTCCAGCTCGCGCTCAGCCTTCTTGGCCGTGCAGGGGCCGACGAAGATGACCTTCGCCGTGGGGTCAGTGGACTTGATATACTTCGCCAGCGCCGCCATGGGGGACAGGTTGTGGCTCACGAAGGGCTCCAGCGCGGGGAAGGCGGTCTTGATGTAGCGCACGAAGGCCGGGCAGCAGGAGGAGGTCAGCACGCCCTTTTCCACCAGCTCCCTGGATTCGGACATGGACACCATATCCGCGCCCAGGGCCGCCTCGATCACGGTGTGGAAGCCCAGCTGCTTCAAGCCCGTGATGGCCTGGCCCACCTTGGCGTGGCTGAACTGGCTGGAGAACGCCGGCGCTACGATGGCGTACACCTTGTAGGCGGTGTTGCCCTCGCTCTTGTTGATGATGTCAATCACATCGGTGATGAAGCTGCGGTCGCTGATGGCGCCGAAGGGGCACTGGTACACGCATGCGCCGCACTGGATGCACTTGTCATCATTGATGGCCGCCGCGCCCTCCGGGGAGATGTCGATGGCCTTGACCTTGCAGGCATTCTGGCAGGGGCGCTTGCGGTTGACAATCGCGCCAAAGGGACAGACCTTCGAGCACTGGCCACACTCGACGCACTTGGTCTTGTCGATGTGGGCCACGTGGTTATGGTCAAAGGAGATGGCCTGGCGCTTGCACACGTCCTCGCAGCGGTGGGCCAGGCAGCCGCGGCAGTTGCCGGTCACCTCGTAGCCAGCGGCGGGGCACTCATCGCAGGCGATGTCGATCACCTGGATGATGTTTTGGCTGTTGCGGTCGCCGCCCATGGCAAGCTTCACGCGCTCGCCCAGGATGGCGCGCTCCTTGTAAACACAGCAGCGCATCGTGGGCACCTTGCCGGGCACGATCACCTTGGGGATGTCCAGCACCTCCTCGGGGGTCAATCCGTCCCAGGCGCGGCGAGCCACCTCGCGCAGCACCTTGTACTTCAGATACTGTACCTTCGTGTCAAACTTTCTCATAGCAATCTCCCAATCTCCTTAGAAGTAGCTGACCTTCACGCGCTTGCCCATCTGCTTCAGGCACCCCGACAATTCCTCCACCAGGTTCATCTTGATGTTGAAGTTGATGGGCAAATCGGGGTTCTGATGGGCGGGGTTGATCGCGCGGCCGACGTAGAAGTTGATGTCCGTCGCCTCCTCAAAGAGCAGGCGGCTGATCTGGGCTGCACCGTCCCGCTTGAAGCTCCAATCCTCGTACAGGGCGTTCTCCTCCAAGTAATCCTTGGCATACTCGACCACCTTGTTGATGGTGATCACGCCCTCCGTGACCAGATCGACCCCTTCGATTTCTGCCGTGGGGGGCAGATCGGAGGAGAAGTCCAGATTGGCCTTGAGCGGCTTGTTCAGGTACTTGGCCGCGATGGAGGAGGTCGTGCCGCCGCAGATGATGTGCTTGCCCTCCTTGGAGAAGAAGAGCGACATCATGCGGTCGGCGTCGTCCCGGTTGAAGGGCGGGCCAAAGAGGATGTTCATCGGCACGCGCTTGCGGATGCGCACCACGCAGGCGGTGGCGTCATCCCCGGGCTCATGGCCGTAGAGCTTGTCGCATTCGTCCACCAGCATGGTTGCCAGGGTCTTGGCGGTATAGCCCACCGGCGCGAGGGTCTCCATGAAGTCGATGATGTCCTCCCGCTTCCAGCCGAAGTTGTAGGCCATGCCGATGCCGGCGTGGGGGCAGCCGTCGCTCATGGCGATGAACTGGTCGCCCTCCCTGAGGTTCACCACGGATTTGAGGATTTTCTTGCCGCCGATGTTCATTTCGATGGTGGGATAATCGAAATGCTTGTCGTTGCGGATCAGGATGAGCTGCGGGTTGTCATACTGGATGATCTCCGCGGTCTCGTTGTTTTTCAGGTGGATGATGGTAAAGGTGGAGTAGGCCACGCCGCGCACGGAGCAGACCGGCAGCGTCTGGGCGATGGTTTCCACGCAGTCCTCCAGGGGGAGGCCCTCGGCCATCATGGTGGAGATGATCTTGGAGGTCAGCGTGGAGAGGATGGACGCCTTCACGCCGCTGCCCAGGCCATCGCTCAGCACGATCACCGTGGAATTCTCATCCGGCTCGACAATGTCCACATGGTCGCCGCACAGCTGCTCGCCAAAGTGGTTGATGCTCTTGTAGCCGATATCCGCGCAAAGGTCATTCATTGATGATCGACTCCTTCAGCTTGGTCAGGGCGATCTTCGTCTCCGCGGCGGTTTCGCCCAGGAGAGATGCGATCTCCTGTACGATGCGCATCTGCTTTTCCACCACGCGGTCAGCCACCTCAATGGTCTTTTGGCTGATGTCCTCCTTCTTTTCGCGGGCCATTTCCTCCTCGGTCACATCGCGCATGATGCCGATGAGCAGCCGGGAGTCATAGTCATAGATGACCGTCATATCCACATAGCGCTTGTACTCGGCCAGATAGGTGCGCTGGCTGAGGGTGTTGCGGCGGCTATTGAGCACGCTGACAAACGCCTCCGGCTCCAGGATGCGGGCCACATGCGCGCCCATCACGTCGGAGGCGGAGCGGATGTTCATCAAGCGGCGGGCAGCGGAGTTGATCTGCTGCACCTCCAGCTTCTCGTTCAGCACGATCAAGCCATTGGGGGTGTTTTCCACAATGGTATCGGAGAAGCTCTCAGCCTTGTCCTTCAGATAGGGCAGGCACATCGAAATTTCCGCCTTGCCCTGGATGATGGCGATGGCCTTCTCGCGGCAGGTGTTGTAGCCGCAGGAGCCGCAGTTGAGCTCCTGCTCGGGGCGGAATTTGCCCATCTGGCGCAGCACGCTGTAGATTTCGCTCTCGGAGGGCTCCTGGAGGTGATGGGCGATGCTGCTGAAGGCCTTCTTCATCTCCAGCGGGTCGGGCTGGTTCACCGGGAAGTCCTTTTCGCCCGCATAATCCGACACGGCGATGTAATCCTGGATTACCGCATGGGCGTTCTTCTCCATCACCGGGCCGCCGACGCAGCTGCCCACGCAGGCGCTCATCTCAATGAAGCACTTGTGCACCTTGCCCGCAATGATCTCCCGCAGCGCAGCCTTGCAGTTTTCCACGCCGTCCACCGCCATGTAGGTGAAGCCGGGCATGTCCTGGGCCATGGTTTTGAGGATACCGCCGGTGGTGGGGAAGAACCGGGCGCGGCTCTCCTCGTTCTGATCCATGATCTTTTCCAGCAATATGTCCTCGGCCTCCAGCCAGCGTGTGAGCTCCTCGAAGGTCAGCACCGCATCGACGATGCCATTGTAGTGCTCCGCCTCGTCCTTCTTGGCCACGCACGGGCCGATGAACACGGTCTTGGCGTTGGGATAGCGGCGCTTGAGATCCAGGCAGTGGGCCTGCATGGGGGAAACCACGTCCGCCAGGTATTCCAGTGCGGCGGGGAAATACTTCTGAATCAACAGATTGACCGAATGGCAGCAGGAGGAGATGATCACGTCCCGCGCCTCTTCCTTGAGCATGCGCTCGTACTCGGTCTTGACCATGGTTGCGCCGATGGCGGTCTCCTCCACCCCGGCAAAGCCCAGCTTCATCAAAGCCCGGGCCATCGCCTCGATGCCCACGCCGGGGTAGTTGGCGATGAAGGAGGGCGCCAGGCTGACATACACCGGGTCTCCAGACTGGAGCAGCACCTTGGCCTTTTCGGTCTCGTTGACAATCTCCTTGGCGTTCTGGGGGCAGACCACGAAGCACTGACCGCACAGGATGCACTCATTGTTGATGATATGCGCCTGTCCGCCGGAGAAGCGGATGGCCTTCACCGGGCAATGGCGGATGCACTTGTAGCAGTTCATGCAGTTGGATTTCTTCAGTGTCAGACAGTTCATCGACTGTTCCTTCCTTTCGGGCAAGCCAGGGCTTACCGCAGCTTTGCCAGCACATGCTCCTGGAAGAACTCCTTGAAGCCTTCCTTCGTCACGCCCACATGGACCTCATCATCCACCTGGACGGTCACGCCGATGCGGTTGCACTTGCCGATGCAGAAGCTCCCCGCCAGGGTAACCTCGTTTTCCAGGTGGTTTTCGGCCACCGCGGCCTGGAGCAGCTCCACAATCTCGGGCGAACCCTTGATATGGCAGGAGCTGCCCACGCAAATCTGTATAATCATCCTGCCACCTTTTCCTTCACGTTCTTCTGGAAGAAATCATCGACGGTGTCGGGGCTGACAGAGAAAAACTGGCCATCCACCGTGACGCACACGCCCTTCTGGCAGTTGCCCATGCAGAAGGTGCCGCCCAGCTCGACCGTTTCGCCCAGGCCATTGTCCGCAATCAGCTTCTGAAGCTGACCGACCACCTGGCGGGAACCCTTGATATGGCAGGAGCTGCCGATACAAACCGTGATCTTCATTTGTTGTTCCTCCTCATCTATGCCATGCAGCGCAAAAGTGATTCCTGGGAATGGGGTACTTCGTTAAAATAGTATCATATTTTTCTCCGTTTTGCAACAGGAATTGCAACAAGACGACAAGGTTTTACACGCGCTTTGCACGCCGTCCCGGCCCAGTCGGGCGTACCGGGGGCAGCCTCCCTCAAGAGCTGTATAATCGGATGAAATTTCGACCAAATTCGTCAAAAAAACACAGATATCGCAAATCGGCTATTGTCAAGCGTGCGCAGTTGTGCTTTAATAGAATAGAGAGTTTATGACTGTTCAGCCTGCCCGCCACATCGCGTTCGGCCTGCATGCGTCCCGATGGACGCCAGGGATCATCCGAACGCTTGCAAGCCGTCCCGGCAGGCATTTGGCCCGGATATGGACATCACAGAGGTGACCTATGAACATGCCGCAAGACCATCACATGACCCCGGAGGAGCTGACGGGCATCATCCGCTCGCTCGGGAGCACCTATTCGTCGCTGTACTATATCGACCTGGGCAGCGGAAGCTACCAGGAGCTGACGGCGACTGCCGCCGTGCACGAGCGGATTGGCGCGTCCGGCGCCGCGCAGGAGCGGCTCAACTACTTCTGCCACCACATGATGAGCCCCGAGCATACGGACGAGCTGCTCGCCTTTGTGGACCTCTCCACGCTGGATGCGCGCATGGCGGATGCGTCCTGCCTCACCAAGTATTACCACAGCATCATTCTGCCCACCGGGCGCTACGACAACGCCGATAGCTGGCGGGAGTGCGCCTTCATTGCCTGCGGCCGCTCCGACGGGGGCCATTTGTCCCATGTGCTGTTTGCAACCTATCCCCTCCGGGATACAAGGGCGCCGGTGCTGGAATCCTATCAAAGCCTGATTCAGGCCCTGGCCATCCCCTATGACAGCATCTATGCCGTCAACATGGATACCGGCGTCAGCATCTCCTACCGCATGGCAGAGGTCATCAATGGGCGCTACGGCAAGCAGTTTGGCGCGGGCAGCTTTGAATTGAACCTGTCCACCTACATCGAGCATGAGGTGCTGCCCCAGGATCGACCGCTGTTTGACAGCATCCGCACGGTGGCGCGCATCGGCCAGCTGCTCAAGGACAAGACGACCTACGCCTTCGTCTACCGGGTGCTGCGCAATGGGAAGATCCAGTATTTCCAGTGCCAGCTGGTGCTGCCCGACACGGCACGCCAGGAATTCGTGATCGCCTTCAAAAACGTGGATGAGGAAAAAAAGCTGGAGCTCGCCCAGCAGCACCGCCTGGAGCAGGCGCTCTCCGCGGTGGAAAAGAGCAACGAGCTGCTGCTGCGCGAAATGGAGCTTGCCAACGCCCTGACCAAGGATTATCCAGATGTGATGCTGGCCGATCTGGAGCACGACAGCGCCCTGACCCTCAAGCTGCACGGCCATATGATCGCCGAGGAGGAGCGCGGGGCGAGGCGCCCCTACACCGCCACCTGGTTGCAGTACATCGACAAGCACGTCCTGCCCGAGGACAGGGAAGCCATGACGTCCGCTGTCGCCGTAGAGACGGTGCAGCGCGCCCTTGAGGACAAGGACGAATACGCATGCAGCTACCGCATCCTGTGTGAGGACCGCACCGTGCACTACTACCAGGCGGTGTTCATCCGGGTGCACTCCCGCAGCGTCCGGAAGAGCATCATCATCTTTGGCTTCCGCAATGTGGACGGCATTGTGGAGGGCGAGCGCCGCCACATGCAGATCCAGGAGGAACAGCTTCGCATCATCGACGCGCTGAGCCGCGAATACCACAGCCTGTTCAAAGTGGACAGCAGAACCGGGGCTATCGCGCTCTACCGCACCGACGGCATCGGCATGGATTCGGCCATGCTGCGGGGGCTGCTATCCAACGGCAGCTACGAGGATGTGCTGGGGAAATACATCGAGCACTTCATCGTCCCGGAGGATCAGCAGCGCATCCGGGAATCCTCCCGGCTGAGCGTCCTGATGGAAAAGGTGCCGGAGGTCGGATTGTACAAGCAGGGCTACCGGCGCAACATCAACGGCGTCTTGACCTATTATGAAATGAACGTGGTCAAGACCATCGACGAAACCGGGGCGGTGATCTTCATCCTCGGCATGCGCGATGTGGATGAGGAAACCAAGCGCCAGCTCACCCAGAGCAGGAAAATCGAAACGCAGGACGAGATCATCCAGGGCCTTGCGGCGGTGTATTACTCGGTGCTGCTGGTTGACCCGGACACGGACAGGGTCACGGTATACCGCGCCCAGAGCGCGGACGGCCAGGCCATCGCCGACCATTTCCGCAGCCACGACTACCGCTGGTCGGAGGGGCTGCGCAGCTACGCGGAGGCGATGGTCTCCCAAGGCAGCCGCGAGGGATTCCTGCAAAAGCTGTCCCTGCAGCATATCCGCTGCGGCGGGGAGGACTATTCCCTCACCTATGAGAAGCTGACGGACAGCGGCATCATCTATCTGCAGTCCCGGGTTTCCTTCGTGCACGACAAGGACGGACGTCTGGCGGTGGTGGTCGGCACCAGAAACGTGGACGACCTGATCAAGCGGGAGCGCCAGCAAGAGATGGCGCTGCAGGAGGCCTACAACGCGGCGGAGGCTGCCAACCGGGCCAAGACGGACTTCCTATCCAGCATGTCCCACGACATCCGCACGCCCATGAACGGCATCATCGGCATGACCGCCATCGCCGCGGCCCACATCGACGACAAGGAGCGCGTACAGGACTGCCTGCAAAAGATCACCCAGGCCAGCAAGCATCTGTTGAGCCTGATAAATGAAGTGCTGGACATGAGCAAGATCGAGTCCGGCAAGGTCAGCCTGATGGAGGAGGAGTTCAACCTATCCGACCTGATTGACAATCTGCTGACCATGACCAGCCCCCAGATTGAAGAGCACCACCACCAGCTGAGCGTCAACATCACCGATGTGACCCACGAGGCGGTCATCGGTGACAGTTTGCGCATCCAGCAGGTGTTCACCAACCTGATGGGCAACGCCATCAAGTACACCCCCGACGGCGGGCACATCAAGCTGACCATCACCGAAAAGCCGTCCAGGCAGACAAAGGTCGGGTGCTATGAGTTTGTCTTTGAGGACAACGGCATCGGCATGACCCAGACCTTCCTTGACCAGATCTTCGAGCCCTTTGCCCGCGCTGAGAATAACTGGGTACATCATGTGCAGGGCACGGGGCTGGGCATGCCCATCAGCCGGAACATCGTGCGCATGATGGGTGGCGACATCAAGGTGAAGAGCGAGCCTGGCGTCGGTTCACGCTTCACGGTCACCATTTATCTCAAATTGCAGGACACCATTGAGGTGCACTACGACCAGTTCATCGACCTGGACGTGCTGGTGGCGGACGACGACCCCATGAGCATGGAATCCTGCTGTAGCATGCTGAGCGATCTGGGCATGAAGGCAAAGGGCGTTTCCACCGGCGCGCAGGCCGTCCACGAGGTGGTAGCGCACCATCAGCAGAAGCAGGACTACTTTGCCTGCATCGTGGACTGGAAGATGCCCGACATGGACGGCATCGCCACCACCAGGGCCATCCGCAGGGCCGTGGGCCGGGATGTGCCCATCATCATCATTTCCGCCTATGACTGGTCGGACATCGAGCAGGAAGCCCGGGCCGCTGGCGTGGATGCGTTCATCAGCAAGCCGCTGTTCCGCTCCAGGCTGGCCAGAACCTTCTCTGCCCTGGTCGGCGCGGAGGAGCCCAAAGCCTCCGAGACCTCCCTTTCCGGGCTGGATTCCCTGGACCTGAAGGGCCGCCGCGCGCTGCTGGTGGAGGATAACGCGCTGAACGCGGAGATTGCCGGGGAGCTCATGGGCATGACCGGCCTTGAAATGGAATACGCCCTCGACGGCATCGAGGCCGTGGACAGGCTGGTCGAGTGCCCCGACGGGTACTACGACATCATCTTCATGGACATTCAGATGCCACGCATGAACGGCTATGACGCGACGCGGGCCATCCGGGCCATGCGGCGGAGCTATTGCAAGCAGGTGCCCATCATCGCCATGACCGCCAACGCCTTCGCGGAGGACGTGCAGGCTGCCAAGACAGTGGGCATGAACGAACACATCGCCAAGCCCCTGGATCTGAACGTCCTGGCCAGAGCGCTGCGCAAATGGCTTCTGTAAGCCCATTGACGGCCTTCAAGCCCGAGTTTCCTCGCCGTTTTGCTGCATTTCCTTCCCAGCCTCACCTTGAAGGAGGATTCTCAATGGTACAGAAATCCGCCAGCATCCCTATCAGGCGCTGCACCGTGCTGCTGTGCATACTCCTTCTGTGCCTTATGCCACGCTCTGCCCTTGGCGCGCAGGAGCGGAAGGTCGTCCGGGTCGGGTGGTTTGAATCGGTGTTCAACAACACCGACGAGATGGGCCGGCGCTCGGGCTATGCCTATGAGTATCAGCAGAAGCTGTCCGCCTACAACAGCTGGGAATACGAATATGTGGAGGGCAGCTGGTCGGAGCTCTTCGAGATGCTTAAAAGCGGCGAGATCGACCTGCTGTCGGACGTGTCCTACACCGAGGAGCGCGCCGCGCAGATGGGCTTTCCCTCCCTGCCGATGGGCGAGGAGGCATACTACGCCTACATCTCCGCGGACAACACGGACATTACCCCCGAGGATCTGTCCACCCTCAACGGCAAGCGGGTCGGCATCAACAGGGGCAGCCTGCAGCTCGCGCTCTTTACCGACTGGGCCGCGCAGCGGGGTATCAACGCCCAGATCATCGAGCTGACCGGCGGCCCGGGCGAGATCAGCGAGATGTTGCACAACGGTGAGATCGACGTCTGGGTCACCTACGACGCCAACGACAGCGCCTACGGCGTGATACCCATCTGCCACATTGGCGACTCAACCTACTACTTCGCCGTCGCCAAGGACAGGGCGGATCTACTCGTCGACCTCAACTACGCCATGGATTGCATCCACAGCGAGAACCGCTACTACAACCAGCAGCTGTACAAGCGCTACTGCTCCAATACCAGCGTCAATGTGTACCTGAACGTCAACGAGCTGAACTGGTTCAACACCCACAGCACGATTCGCGTGGGGTATCGCGACGATTACTTCCCCTTTTCCGGCACCGACCCAATCACGGGCGAGCCCTCGGGCATGCTGCGGGACTACCTTGATCTGGCCTCCGGCATCATGCAAAACGGCAAGCTGTCCATCGAGCTCATCCCCTACCCCAAGCTGGAGTCCGCCATGGAGGCGCTGTCCCGGGGGCAGATCGACTGTGTGTTCCCCGTCAATATGAGCCTCTACGAAGGCGAACAGCAGGACATTCTGCTCACCAACAGCATCCTGGACACGGAGATGATCGCCCTCGTCCCCAAGGCGCGGGTCAGCGGTTTCTCCCTGGATGGCCCTATCCGGGTGGCCGTGCAGACGGGCAATGTCAGCTACGAGGAATTCCTGAAGAGCCACTTCCCCACCTGGGAGGTCGTATACTTTCCCAACACCGAGGCCTCCTTCCAGGGCATCAGCGATGGGGAGGCAGACTGCGTGCTCGTCAGCAGCCATCGCCTGGCCAGCGTGTCGCAGCTGATTGACAAGCACATGCTGTCCTCCGTGTCCACGGGCAGAACCTCCCACCTGATGATGGCCATCCCCTCCGACCGGGTGTATCTCTATTCCGTCCTGAACAAGCTCCGGAACAGTATTTCCGATTCATCCATTGCCAACATGGTGGTGGCCAATACCATCTACGACACGCAATTTGACTTCATCCAGTTCATGCGGGATCACATGTTCAGCTACATCGCCATCATGATGGGTCTGTTCTTCGTGTTCTTCGCCATATGGGCGCGTTTTATGAAGATCAAGACAACAGAAAGGAACACCCGCATCGCCAATGAGGCCATCACGGCCCTGAACGAGCAGCTCCGGGACAACGAGGTCCGGCTGGTGGAGGCCACCGCAAAGCAGGAAGCGCAGATTGAGAAGATCACCGCGTTGAACGCCGCGCTGGAGCAGGCAAAAACCGCAGCCGAATCCGCCAACTCCGCCAAAACGATGTTCCTCAACAACATGTCCCACGACATCCGCACGCCCATGAACGCCATCCTCGGCTTTGCCCGGCTGCTCCGCAAGCAGCAGCCGCACACCGAACTGGTGGATGATTACCTGGACAAGATTGAGGAATCCGGGGCATATCTGCTGGACATCATCAACAACGTGCTGGACATGGCCCGCATCGACAGCGGCAAAATGCAGCTGGATGAGGCCGTCATGGACATCGTTGACGGTAGCCGCATGATTGGCGGTTTCTTCATCGCCGATCTGGAAAAGAAGCACCTGACCTTCACCCATGAGGCCAACGTGCAGCACCGCTATGTGCTGGCGGACAAGAGCAAGATCGGCCAGGTGGCCATGAACCTGATCAGCAACGCGGTGAAGTACACTCCGGTGGGCGGCAGCATCCGCCTGGAGGTGAAGGAGCTGCCCTGCGACCTGGAGGGGTACGCGCGCTACCGCGTCACCGTGTCGGACACCGGCATCGGCATGAACGAGGAATTCCAGAAGCACCTGTTCGACCCCTTCGCCCGGGAGCGGAACACCACCGAGAGCAAGGTGGTCGGCACGGGCCTTGGCATGTCCATCGTCAAGAAACTGGTGGATCTGCTGGGCGGCACCATCGAGGTACACAGCGAGGTCGGTAAGGGTACGACCATCCGCTTGACCTACACCCACAAGATTGTCGACGATCCCATCCCCGATGAAATCGAGAAGCCGGACACGCCCCCCAGCGTATCCCTGGAAGGCAAGCGGGTGCTGCTGGCGGAGGACAACGACCTGAACGCGGAAATCGCCATCGCCATCCTGGAGGAACTGGGGTTGCAGGTGGAGCGCGCGGCGGACGGCGTGATCTGCATTGACATGCTCTGCAAGGCCGGGCCCGGGCATTACGACCTGATCCTGATGGACATCCAGATGCCCAACCTGGATGGCTACATGACCACCCAGCGCATCCGGAGTCTGGAATCCCCTGCCCTGCGGGACATCCCGATCATCGCCATGACCGCCAACGCCTTCGACGAGGACAGAAAGAAAGCCCTCGCCTCCGGCATGAACGGACACCTGGGCAAGCCGATCGACATCAACAAGCTGATGGACACCCTGACCTCTATATTGAAATGAGCACGAGGGCCGCTTTCCACCGGGAGGCGGCCCTTGCATACAAACGGCACTCCCCTTCTCCGGGGAGTGCCGTTCATGTTCCTTTCGTGCTTATAGCGCGCCGTCCACCGCGCGGGAGCCAGCCTCCAGCACCGTAGCGAAGAACGCCAGCGCCAGGCCCTGCCCCCAGCCCTGCGTCCAGCGGCGGGAGATATTCCGGTAGCCGTCGCGGTCCTTCATCACCGCCGTGCCGCCGGAAACATTCAGCACCCGTCCCTCGGGGCTGACGTTCGCCAGGATGCCCTGCACGGCCCGGTTGACGTACTTCAAGTGCAGCGGATTCCCCTTGGAAGCCATGGCCGCCGCGATGGCGCAGGACGCACTGACCTCCTCGTAGGATTCCTCGTCATCCAGGATGGTGCGCCACAATCCGTTCTCGGTCTGCAACAGCTTGAGTGCCGCCAGCTGCTCGGTCAGCGCCCCGGCGATGTCCATATACTTGGGGTAGAGGTAGCATTCGGGCAGCACCCGGCCCACCTGGCTCATGGTGTAGGCCGCCCAGGAGTTGGCCCTCCCCCAGTAGAAGCCGGACATGTGATCCTTGGTGATGTTGTTGTAGCCATGGTACCACAGCCCGGTCTTTTTATCCTGCAAATATTCGATGTGCCAGTAGTACTGGTTGAGCGCATCGTCGATGAGCGCCGCGTCGCCAAACATCACGCCCGCGCGGAGCATGAAGTACGCGCCCATCATCAGCGTATCAGCCCAGCACTGCTCCGGGAAGTCGTTCTTGGCGGACACGGTGTGCTGCAGCACGCTGTCGCCAAAGCGCTCAGCTTTGTTGCGCAGGTAATCCAGCTTGGACAGGGCGATTTCCTTGTACCTTTCATCGCCGTACTTCTCGTACAGGCTCAGCAGGCAGTGCCCCATGGAGCAGGTGTTCACCGTCCAGATGGGCAGCCCCAGCTCAATGTATTCATCCACCCGCTCCTTGACCATACGCAGGTACTTCTCGTCGCCGGTCACCCGGGAGACCTCGCACATGCCATAATAGGCCACGCCGCAGGGCCAGTCCCACATCATATCCATCCGCATGGTCTGCTCAGCGATGGCATCCACCGCCGCCATGACCTGTGCCTTGTCAAACACGATATTCGCCATTTGGTATTCCTCCTGCATCTGTATTTGGGGAACGGTTCTCGTGTCTTCATTATAGCAGATTGCGCCCGAAATGGAAAGCCAAATGCGACCCGTTCCTGTGCAATATCGTCCACATTCTGCCTTGCCTCCATGCATACTTTGTTTTTTTCAGGGAAATCTTGACCTGGAGGAAAAGGTGTAGTATACTGATTTTGTCCTACGGGAATAGTAGGTTATTGACCCCATCAAATCGACAAGGAGCAAGCTATGATATACGCAGACAATGCTGCCACGACCCGGATGAGCCAAACTGCCATCCAGGCCATGCTGCCCTATCTGGACAAGCTGTATGGCAATCCTTCCAGCCTGTACGCCTTCGGACAGCAAGCCCGGGAGGCGCTGGAGGACGCGCGCGAACGCATCGCGAGTTGCCTGGGCTGCGAGGCACGGGAGATCATCTTCACCTCCGGCGGCAGCGAGGCGGACAACCAGGCCATCCTCTCCGCCGCTGCCCTGGGCGCGCGCAAGGGCAAGAAGCACATCATTTCCACCGCCTTTGAGCACCACGCCGTGCTGCACACCCTGGAGCAGCTGAAAAAACAGGGCTACGACGTGACGCTGCTGGATGTGCACGAAAGCGGCCTCATCACCGAGCAGCAGGTGGCAGATGCCATCCGCGAGGATACCTGCCTGGTGACCGTCATGTACGCCAACAACGAGATCGGCACCATCCAGCCCATCGCGGAGATCGGCGCGGTGTGCCGGGAGAAGGGTGTGCTTTTCCACACCGACGCGGTGCAGGCTGCGGGGCATCTGCCCATCGACGTGAAGGCGCAGCAGATCGACCTGCTCTCCCTCTCCGCGCACAAGTTCCACGGGCCCAAGGGCATCGGCGCACTGTATGCCAGGCGGGGGCTGGCGCTGGAGCCGCTCATCCGCGGCGGCGCGCAGGAGCGGAACAAGCGAGCCGGCACCGAGAACGTTCCGGCCATCGTGGGTATGGCAGCGGCCCTCAACGAGGCCTGCGCCGGGATGGAAGCCACCTCCACCCGCTTGCGAGTGCTGCGGGACCGGCTGATTGCCGGGCTGGATCAAATCCCCTACGGCGAACTGAACGGTGACCGGACGCAGCGGCTGCCCGGCAACGTCAGCTTCTGCTTTGAGGGCATCGAGGGCGAATCCCTGCTGCTATTGCTGGACGACAAGGGCATCTGCGCGTCCTCCGGCAGCGCGTGCACCTCGGGCTCCCTCGATCCCAGCCATGTGCTGCTATCCATCGGCAGACCCCACGAGGTTGCCCACGGCTCGCTGCGGCTGACCCTGGGCGAGGACGCGACCGAAGCCCAGGTGGATGAAATCATCGCCGCCGTGACCGACGTGGTGTCCTACCTGCGCGGCATGTCCCCCTTCTGGCGCGACCTGATGAACGGCAAACGCCCCCATGTATTTGCAGAATAAGGAGAGAGAACTATGGCGCTGTACAGTGAAAAGGTAATGGATCATTTCCGCAACCCCCGCAACGTGGGCGTGATTGAGGACGCGGACGGCGTGGGCGAGGTCGGCAACCCGGTCTGCGGCGACATCATGAAGATCTACCTGAAAATCGCCGATGATACCATCACGGATGTCAAGTTTGAAACCTTCGGCTGCGGGAGTGCCATCGCCTCCAGCTCGATGGCGACGGAGCTCATCAAGGGCAAGCCGCTGAGCGAGGCGTTGACGCTGACCAACAAGGCCGTCACCGAGGCCCTCGACGGGCTGCCCGCCCACAAGCTCCACTGCTCCGTGCTGGCGGAGGAGGCCATCAAGAAGGCCGTCAAGGATTACTACGACAAAAATGGCATCGCCTACGATGCCGGTCTGTTCTCCGAGGAGGAGCACTGCCCCCACTGCGCGGAGTGATTCCCCTCCCCGCAGGCCAACATGACAGGGAGGTGGCTTCCATGAAGATTTCGACCCGCGGACGCTATGCCATCCGACTGATGTACGACCTGGCGTCCCAGCCCACCGACGCCTACTGCACCCTGAAGAGCATCGCCGAGCGCCAGGGCATCTCCGTCAAATACCTGGAGCAGATGGCCAAGGCCCTGACCCGTGCCGGCGTGCTGGAAAGCAGCCACGGGCGGGGCGGCGGCTACCGCATCCACGGCAGCGCGGCGGATTATACGGTCTATGACGTGCTGCGCATCGTCGAGGAATCCCTCAGCCCGGTGGCCTGCCTGGATTCCGCCGAGAACCCCTGTCCCCGCAAGGACATGTGCGCCACGCTGCCCCTGTGGACGGGGCTGGACGAGGTCATCCGGGACTACCTGCAGCGCTTCACCATCGCCGATCTGCTCCGCAAATAGCGGCGGATCAGGGCATATATCTGCCGATGATGGCCTGGATGTCCGCCCACTTGCGCTCCATGTCCTCAAGGAGCGTCAGCTGCACCCGGGCCCTGTCCAGGTTCTGGTCGGGGCGGTGGATGGCGAAATAGGTGTCGCCGTTTAAGTAGTCGGTCAGGAAGCGCACGCCGTTTTCCAGGGTCATGAGCTTCGCGCCCAGGGGCAGGGTTTCGATTTCCTTGCGACTCAGGCGATCCCCGCAACCGCTCAGGAAGCCCTCGGTCAGCGCCTCGTACAGCGTTAGGGAGCACTGCACCCGGGTCAGGTCGGTTTCGTCCTCCGCCGCGGTGCACGCGCCGGAACGGATGGCTTCGCCAAAGTCGTAGGCGACCAGGCCGGGCATCACCGTGTCCAGGTCGATCACACACAGCGGGGCATGGGTGGCTTCGTCCAGCATGACATTGGTGAGCTTGGCATCATTGTGGGTCACCCGCAGCGGTAGCTCCCCCGATTCCAGCAGCGTCAGCAGCATCCCCGCCTCCCCCTCATGGGCCAGGAAGCGGTTCACCTCGTCCCGCACAGAAGCCAGCCTGCCCGCGCAGTCCCGCGCGATGGCATCCCGGAAGTCCCGGAAGCGATTTGGCGTATCGTGGAAGCGGGGAATCGTCTCCACCAGCGTGTCCGCCGGGAAATCCGCCAGCTGACGCTGGAACATCCCGAATGCCACGCCGCATTGGCGCAGCGCCTCGGCGGATTCCGCCACATCCAGGCACACGCTGTCCAGGATGTACTCGTACACCCGCCAGCAGTCTCCCTCGGGCGTGAGAAGATAGGGCTTCCCGGCATGGGTGGGCACGAGGGTCAGCGCGCTGCGATCGTCGCTCCCCCGGGCATGGAGGTACTCCGTCACCGCGACAACATTGTGCATCACCCCGGTCAGATTCGTGAACACCTGCCCGTTGAGCCATTGCAGGATATACAGGTGGGGCCGGGCGGTCACCAGCAGATAGGTGCGGTTGATATGCCCGCCTCCGGTGGGGGTGCAGCTGATCACCCGGCCGTCCAGGCGGAATTGGCTGTAAATGTGCCTCATGGCTTCCTCCGTTTGAATCAAATACAGCGTCCCCCGACGGGCCGCCCTGCAACCAAGCGGCCGCCGTCGGGGGACGTTTTCATATTACCACAGGGGCTTCTCCGCCGCGTCCGGGGCTGCGAAGGGCCCAGGCAGCACGCCTACGCCGCGTGTGTTGCCCAGGTAGTCCCGGTCAAAGACGATCGCGCTGCCGTCAGGGCTTTCAAAGCGCTGCTCCGGCTCAAAGGCGCAGCCCAGGATGTCGCTGTTCACCATGCCTGCGCGGAAAGCGCCGATCAGGTCGTACAGGTTGGTTTTCAGCGCCATGCGGCCATCCTCCTCGGTCAGCTCGACCACGGGCTTGTCCGCCAGGACAAGGCAATCCGTCTCGTGCTTCCAGGGCTTCGCGCCGCCCAGGTACACATTCCCCTTTGCCCACACAGGCAGGTGGCTCTCATGGTACTTCTCCAGCTTGCCCATATCAGGGCGGGCCACGTCCAGATCAAACCAGGAGATCCACTCGTCATAGGTGGGGTATTCATCAAAGGGCCAGGTGCCGCAGACGCGCTCATGCTCGTTGGGGTCGCCCCGGCGGATCTCGCCCGCAGGGTCAAAGCCCTGCACGAAAATGTTGTTGTAGAACCTGTTGTCCCCATGGAGGAAGTGCATGAAGCCCGCTACCTCCGTGCGGTGACGGATGTGATAGGGCGTGTAGCGTGTGCCGGTGCCGCCGCCCACGCAGGTGAAGGTACCCAGCATCAAATTGTGCACCAGGGCCACGCCCTGGGTCGCGAACCGCAGCGATACCTGGGACAGCAGGATGTTGTTGTCAATCAGCGTCGGGCCGTGGGACACCTCCACAAAGATGTCCTGGCTCTCCATGCCGCCCTCCGACCAGGCGCAGCAAGCGGGGCGCTGGTTATCATGCAGGAGGTTCTGGCTGATGCGCGTGCCCTGAGCCTGCCAGTCGCACCAGATGCCCATGGTGCAGTGGTGGATGTGGTTCCGCCGCATGATCACATCAATCGCCGCGTGCAGCTTGATGCCAGAAATCTCCGCGCCGCCCAGCTCCTGCATGTTGTTGATGTGGTGGATGTGGTTATCCTCAATCACAGAGAACACCGCGCCCATGCGGCCCACAATGCCGGTCTGCTCGCAGTGGTGGATGTGGCAGCGGCGGACGATGTGGCTGCCGACCTTTTCCTTGAGCCAGCCGTGATACTGGCCGCGGCAGAGCGCGTCGCGCTCCATCTGCGTGGGGGACTTGACGTGCTTGCGGGTGAAGTAGTGGTCGTTCTCCGGGTCGTAGTATTTGCCCAGGGAGATGCCGCAGCACTTGCTGTTGGAGATGTCGCAATCCTCGATGATCCACCCCTTCGACCAATGCGGGCCGACCATGCCGTCCTGGAAGGCAGCGGGCGGCGCCCAGGTTGTCGCGGCCTTCTCCACCTTGAAGCCGGAGAAGGTGATGTACCCCCGCCCGGTCTCATCGGGGAAGAAGCAGCGGCGGCGGACATTGATCTCGGTTTTCCGGGTATTGGGGTCGATGTCATGGAAGTTGGCATAGATCACCGTCGCGTCTTTGTCCTGCACGGCAATCCACTTGTAGATGGAATGCTCCGGCTCCCAGGAGGGGGCATAGACCTCGCCCGCGATGCATTCCTCCATGGTCAGCGCCTCGTAGAGCGCCCGGTCGTCCAGGTAGACGCAGCCCGCATGGCGCACGGTGGGGGCGAAGTACCAGTCGCCATACACCTCCACCGTATAGGGGTTGAAGCTGCCGAAGATGCTGTTGTCCACGCGGATCATCCACAGGCCGTTGTCCTGGCGTACCCAGCCGGAGACCTCCTCCGCGCCGGTGATGACAGCGCCCAGGGGTTCCACGGAGCGGTAGATGATGCGTTTGTCCTCCGTGCCACCGTGCCGGGGGCTGACCTGCTCCCGGTAGATGCCGGGGTACACCAGTACCTCATCGCCGGGCTGGGCAAGGACAGCTGCGTCGCTGATGCGGCGGAAGGGACGTTCCTTGGTGCCGTTGCCCTCGCGGGGCGCACGGGCGTTGACATGGTAAATCATGGTCGTTACCTCCTTGGTCGAAATACGATTGAAACGTTGTCCTATGCCTTCATTATAGCACCGGGAAGCCGTTTTGTCCACCGGAAAGAAACGCTCAGAAGTCAGTCTCGTTCATCCACATAGTTGAGCGCAGAAACAGCCAAACTGCATCTGAAAAGGGAGGTTTTGCGATGAAGAAGCCCTCGATGCTGCGCAAAGCCATCGGCGTGGTCACGTCGGTGCTGCTGGCGCTGAGCTGGTTCTCCCCCATGCAGGTCACACTGCGCGAATTGCCCGATACCCTCGTCCTCACCCAGGGGCAAATCAGCACGCTCCTCCTGGGCGGCCTACGCCTGGAGGGCGACGCGCTGACCGTCACCTCCTCCACCGACGAAAGCCTATCGTCCGTCGGCGCGGTGAACGTGGTCAGCCAAAGCGTCGGCACGTCGGACATGCTGCTGTCCCTCCTGGGCATCCCGCTGAAGAAGGTGGAGGTGCACGTCAGCCCCGAAAAGCGTCTCATTCCCGGCGGACAGGCCCTGGGGGTCGCCATGCGCACCGAAGGGGTGCTCATCGTCGGGGTGAGCGATGTGGCGGAAGGTGTCAGCCCGGCAAAAGCCGCGGGACTGCTCGCCGGGGACATCATCACCGGCATCAACGGCACACCCGTCGCCACCGCCGAGGGGCTCACCGAGCAGCTAAACAGCTCCGGCCCCACCCAGGTGCGCATCGCCTACCGCCGCGCGGGCGAGAACCGCACAGTGCTGCTCACCCCCCACCGGGACGAGGTGACCGGTGCCGTCCGCCTGGGGGCATGGGTGCGGGATTCCACCGCCGGGGTGGGCACGCTGTCCTTCTTCGACCCGGAGACGAAGCGCTACGCCGCCCTGGGTCACGCCATCACCGACGGGGACACCGGCGCGGTGCTGTCCGTCAGCGAGGGGCAGGTGCTCCGGGCCAGCATCGTCGCCGTACAGAAGGGGCAAAAGGGCGCGCCCGGTGAGCTGAAGGGCAGCTTCCTGCGGGAGGGTGAGGTGCTGGGGGACATCCGCCGCAACAGCATCCTGGGTATCTACGGCACCATGGCTGCCGCCCAGCAGAACCCCCTCTACCCGGAGGGTCTGCCCATCGGGCTGCGCTCCGGCGTACACACGGGCACAGCGAGTATCTTGTCCTCGGTAGACGGCACGGGCGTGCACGAGTACGCGGTGGAAATCACCCGGGTGAACCAGCAAACTGCCCCCGCCCCCAAGAGCATGGTGCTCCACGTGACGGACGAGAGGCTGCTGAACGCCACCGGCGGCATCGTCCAGGGGATGAGCGGCAGCCCCATCCTCCAGGATGGGCGGATCATCGGCGCGGTGACGCATGTGTTCGTCAACGACCCCACCCAGGGCTACGGGGTGTACATTGACTGGATGCTGGAAGAAGCGGCACAGGTCTAAGCATAGAGAAAGCGGCAGTGTGTGCACTCTGCCGCTTCAGCTTACCGATGTTTGATAATTCTAACCCTTTTGAATCCAAGCAGGCTTGCAAACATATAACCGAGGATGTTACGGATAGGCCGCCACCACCACCCGACAAGCAACCACCACCCAAAACCGTGCTTGTAGTTGTTCATGACGAAATCATTCTGACGCTTTGCCATATACGTCACCTCACTTTTTTCGTAGCACGTTTGAGACCGTTGATTGGGAAATGTCTAACATTGCAGCTATGGTTTCTTGCGTAAGTTTTTGTTTCGCAAGATCTCTTATGACTTCATTCCTCTGTGCAACGGAAGTGATCTCTGGGATTTTGTGAATGGTTTCAGAAACAACGCCGGATGCTGTTACTGTCTTAATTAGAGTTCTTCCATCGTCTAACACAGCGCGTGCGATACGTGCTCCCGTTTTCTGATTTGGCTTGAAAGCAAGGGAGATGATATTTGCCGTTGTTTTTCCGATCTCTTTCAAGTCAACATTCTTAAAGATAGTGAGTAAATCGGTTCCCATACTTACCCTCCTGATATTAGTTTAATATTATACTAATATTAAACTAATATTTTGTCAAGAGGTATTTTGCAAATAGTACTTTGGTATCACCGACACACCTATGTGTTCGTCAACGACCCCACCCAGGGCTACGGGCTGTACATTGACTGGATGCTGCAGGAATCCGATAGCATATAGCAAAAACGGCGGGGCATCCAGCCCGCCGCTCCAAAGCGCAAGGGATTAGCCCCTTGACCCGTTTTCTCGTTCAAGCAGATGGACGGCTTCCATGAGGGTGCTCAGCACGGTGGCGTTGGGGGCAGTGCGCAGCACCTGCGTTTCCTGGTGTCCGCCCTCGATCAAAAAGCACCGGCACCCGATGGTCTTTGCCGTTTCCGCGTCGTGGGTGGTATCGCCCAGGAACACGCAGTCCTCCGCCCGGTCGCCCGTGCGCTTCAGATACTCCACGGCCAAATGCACCTTGCTCACCGCCAGCTGGTTATCCAGCCCCAGCACCTCGTCAAACATCCCCCGCAATTCCGGAAAATGCATCACCTGCTTCCGCAGCTGATCCACCTGGGAAGCGGAAATGATCACCTGCTTGTACCCGGCCTCCCTGAACCTGCGCACCGCCTCCGTCGCGCCCTGATTGAGCGGCACGCAGTCAAACCCATCCACATACGCCTGATTCCAGGCCTTGGCGATCCTGGGGAAATCCTCGTCCGTCACGCCAAGGTCACGGTAATAATCCTGCACCGGATGGCGGAACTTCGCCCGGTACTCCGCCTCCGACGTCGGCCGGTAGCCAAAGCGCGCCAGCGTCTGATTGTTCATCCGCACCACATGGGGCACATCCGCCACCAGCGTGCCGTTCCAGTCCCACAGGATCGTCATGCTCGTCCTCCTCCATGCATATCATAGCCATATCCCTATGATAACCTCCTGGCCCGGGCTTGTCAAGCGCGGGCTTTGTGTGCTATAATCCATAATGGTGTGATATGCGCCAATTATCATGAAACGGAATGGATACCATCAATATGAGTTTTGACACCCTGGGCCTGATGCCCATCATCCTCAAAAACGTGCGCAATGCGGGCTATGAGACGCCCACGCCCATCCAGCAGTCAACCATCCCGCTGGTGCTTCTCGGCAAGGACGTGCTGGGCTGCGCACAGACCGGCACCGGCAAGACCGCTGCCTTCGCCCTGCCGATGATTCAGCACATGGCGAAAAAGCCCATCCGCCCGGGTCAGCCCCGCCCCATCCGCCAGCTGATCCTCACCCCCACCCGGGAACTGGCGCTGCAGATCTATGAGAATTTCGTCCTCTACGGCAAATCGCTGCCCGTGTACCCCTGCGTGATCTTTGGCGGCGTGGGCCAGCAGGGACAGGTGGACGCGCTCCAGCGGGGCGCGGACACGGTCATCGCCTGCCCCGGCCGCCTGTGGGATCTGATGAACCAGGGCTACGTCCGCCTGGACAGTGTGGAAACCTTCGTTCTGGACGAGGCCGACCGCATGCTGGACATGGGCTTCATCCACGATGTGCGCCGCATTGCCGCTAAGCTCCCGCCCAAACATCAGACGCTGCTCTTCTCCGCCACCATGCCCTCCGAGGTCGAAAAGCTGGCCATGGATCTGCTCAACGACCCGGAAACCGTCAAGGTCGACCCGGTGTCCTCCACGGTGAAGAAGATCGACCAGTGCCTGTACTATGTGGACAAGGCCAACAAGAAATTCCTGCTGGCGAAGCTCCTGCGCGAGGCGGATGTCGAAAACGCGCTGGTGTTCAGCCGCACCAAGCACGGCGCGGACCGCATCGTGCGCGAGCTCAAGAAGGATGGCATCGAGGCTTGCGCCATCCACGGCGACAAGAGCCAGGGCCAGCGCCAAAACGCCCTGGCACGGTTCAAGTCAGGCGAAAGCAAGGTGCTCATCGCCACCGACATCGCCGCCCGCGGCATCGACATTGCCGGATTGAGCCACGTGTTCAACTACGACATGCCCATGGAGCCGGAGGCCTATGTGCACCGCATTGGGCGCACAGGCCGCGCGGGCCGGGACGGCAAGGCGATCTCCTTTTGCTGCATCGACGAGATGAAGCAGCTCGAGCAGGTGGAGAAGCTGATTGGCAAGCGCTTGCCCGTGCGGGAAAGCGAGTGGCCCATGCTCGTCACCACCCCCACCGACCCCAAGGAGAAGGAAGCCGCCCGGCAGCTGGCAAAGGCTGCCCGCCTGGCCAAGCTCGGCCGCACCGCAGAAATGCCCAGGAAGCTCACCCAGTCCGGCAACCCCGCCCCGGAGCGCAAGGCCCAGCAGGCCGTCAAGGCGCCCGCCGCGCATCCTGCCCGGACGGAAAAGAATGCGAAGGCCACCCCCAAGGCGGCGCAGCGGCCTGTGAAGGCTGCATCCCCGGCAGCGCAGCATCAAGCCAAGCCCACCCCTGCCAAGCCCGCCGTGCAGGCCTATAAGCCGCGCTTCGGCCCCGGCAGCGAGAACCATGCCCCCACCGTGCCCTCCCGCCCCACGTTGCCCAAGGGCGGTAAGGCCATGCTGATCGGCTCCGGCGGCAAGGTGCAGCTCAATGCGCCCAAGAGCAGCAAGCAGGGCCTGGGCAAGCCCGTGCAGCGCGTCAACCACGCAAGGGGACGCAACGGGGAAAGATAATCAAGCAGCATCAGCCCAGGGCGGCACATTCCATCGGCCTCGCAGCCCTTTGGATTCAGACGCAGCAAGGCTCCCACACTGCCATCACCGGCGGCGGGAGCCTTGTTTTATGTTTTTATATTGTTTGATACCGGTGGGAATGCTATCCTTGCTTTCGCATCGTTCCCGTGGCTTTGGAAGTCATCGCCCTCCGCGCAGCCATACAGCAACAGATGAAGGCTGCCAATGCTGCCACGATGCCAATGGGATAGGCCACCGCGGATGGCAAACGAAAGCCTTCCTGGGCCATGAGAATGTAGGTCACGCTGACCGCTGTCATGAATGCGCCCGGGATTCCCGGCAGCAGAAAACTGAAGGACTTCCCCTTTTTGATGAAATAGACCGATGCGCACCACAGGGCGATCATCGCCAGGGTCTGGTTGCTCCAGGAGAAGTACCGCCAAAGCACTTTGAAATCCATTTGGGTCAGCACTGCGCCCAGCGCCAGCAGCGGCAGCGTCAGCAGCAGCCGGTTTCTCAGCTTGTCCTGGCGCAGCCCCGTCCATTCCGCCAGGATGAGCCTGGCGCTCCGGAACGCGGTATCTCCCGATGTGATGGGGCAAGCAATCACGCCCACAATAGCCAGGATGCCGCCCACCGGCCCCAACACGCCGCTGGAGATCTCATACACCACCGCGGACTGGCCAAAATCGGTCAGGGCCTGGAGCAATCTCCCGCTGCCGTCGTAGAACGCAGTGCCAGCGGCCGCCCACACCAGGGCAATCACCGCCTCCGCAATCATCGCGCCATAGAAAACACTTTTGCCCTGCTTTTCCGAGGTCATGCACTTGGAAATCAGGGGCGACTGGGTGGCGTGAAAGCCGGAGATGGCGCCACAAGCCACCGTCACAAACATATAGGGCCATACCGGCAGCCCCTCCGGGTGCATATTGGCAAGGCTGACCTCCGGAATCCGGTATCCCCCGGCCAAAAGCCCTGCGATGATGCCAAAGGCCATCACCAGCAGCGTGACACCGAAGACGGGGTACAGCTTACCGATCACCTTGTCGATGGGCAGTAGCGTCGCCAGCACATAGTATGCCAGAATCACCACGGTCCAGAAGGTTGTTCCCAGGTTATCAGGGGTCAGCCTGGCCAGCAGGGAGGCTGGGCTGGTGACAAACACCGTGCCCACCAGCAAAAGCAGGATCACCGAAAACACGCGCAGGGCATACTTCGCCCCCCGGCCCAGGTAGATGCCGGCCAACTCCGCAATGGACGCCCCCTTGTGGCGCTCGGAGATCATGCCGGTGAGGTAGTCGTGGACAGCGCCGCCTAAAATGGAGCCGAAGGTAATCCACAAAAAGACCACAGGGCCGAATACCGCGCCCATCAACGCGCCGAAGATTGGCCCTGTACCAGCAATGTTCAGCAGCTGAATCAAGAAGGCCTTCCACCGTGGCATGGGAACAAAGTCCACGCCATCTGCCTGCTGGATGGCCGGGGTCGCCCGGTCATCCGAGCCGAAGACGCCATCCACCAGCTTGCCGTACAGCAGATACCCCATAAGAAGCACGCCCAATGCGACAAAGAATGAAATCATCGTTTCCCTTCTTTCCTGTTGATGATTCAGGTCACGATCAACCAAGACAGCCCCGAAGACGGCTTTGTCATCCGTTCGGGGCTGGTTTGCTGTTGATATG
>JAQXLU010000108.1 GCA_029012285.1 Clostridiales bacterium
CCCACAACTCACGCTTACACAGCTTGTTCACAACACAGAACAGGAAAACAATTCCTATTTGAACAAAACGCCTTCAGCAGTGATGCGCAGCTCCATTCACCTCGTATCAAATGAAAACACTTCAGCTATCATCCATTTCACTCCTTGCCAACACATCCCTGCAAGTGGTATAATGGCATCAGCAGATACTTCACTTACAAGCACAGTAAGGAGTAGCGATCATGAACAATATCAGATTTCCCTCCTGGTATAATAATCTCCATCAGCGTCTGACCTCCATGGCGGAGGATCTGCAGCGCCGCATAATCGGCTGGCAGGAGAACCCGTTTACCGTCACGCCCGAGGAAATGGGCTATGGCGGCGGGCTGGCCACTGCGGCGATCCAGGCGGCCATCGACAAGGCAGCGGAGCAGGGTGGCGGCACCGTGGAAATCCGTCAGGATATGGTGACCGGAACGCTGGTGATGCGCAGCAACGTCCGGCTGATGGTGGATGAAGGCAGCCGCCTGCTGGCCAGCACCGACCTTGCCGACTTCCCGGAGCATATCTGCCAGCGTGTCACCGTGCAGGACACCCACATGGGCATGAATCAGGCGCTGATCTTTGCTGAGGGCTGTGAGAACATCAGCCTCTGCGGCCCGGGAGAGATCAACGGGCGCGGTACGCCGGACAACTTCCCCGGCGGCGAGACCCAGCACGGTACGCCCGGACGGCCCTTCCTCATCCGCCTGGTGGACTGCAAAGGCGTGCATGTGCATGACATCACATTGCGGGATGCTGCCTGCTGGATGGAGAACTACTTCAACTGCGACCATGTCCTGCTGGAGCGTATCACTGTGCGCAACCAGGCCAATTACAACAACGACGGCATCGACATCGACGGCTGCCGGGACGTGATCATCCGCGAATGCGACGTGCGCAGCGGCGACGACGCCCTGTGCTTCAAGGCCGCCTCCGAGCGCCCCACCGAACGGGTGCTGGTGGAAAACTGCCGCCTGTATTCCTCCTGCAATGCCCTGAAGGTGGGCACCGATACCCAGAGCGACTTCCGCCAGGTGCTGGTACGAAACTGCCAGATCGGCGGCGTGGACGAGGATGTGCGCGGCATCAAGCACCCCTGCTCCGACTCCGGCATCTCCCTGGAGATAGTGGACGGCGGCACGCTGGAGGACTTCCTGATCACCGGCATCGACATCCAGCGGGCATGGAGCCCCATCTTCATGCGCCTGGAAGATCGCGGCCGCGTCCGTGATGAGCTGCCCAAGCCGCCGGTGGGTACCCTGCGCCGGGTCGTGATCGAGCACGTCACCGGCTGCGACAACGGCCCCCGCGGTTCCTACATGATCGCTGTGCCGGAAAAGTGCATCGAGGATGTGTTCCTCCACGATGTGCATCTCAGCCAGCATCCCTCGGTCAAGCCTGTCACCACGGAGGAGAGCTTTGACGACATGCGCGGTATCTATCCCGATGCCCATATGATCGATGACATCGGCGACGCGCCCGCCTATGCGCTCTGGGCCCGCCATGTGAAGGGTCTGGTGCTGCGGGATTACGAGGTCACGCCCACCGGGGATGATCCGCGTCCAGCCTTTGTCCTGTCCAATGACGTGGATGCTCTGATCGACTGATGATACAAAAAAACGTTCCCAGTCGGGGAACGTTTTTTTGTATGCCGTTACACCCGACGGAGCCGTCCGCCCACATCCTCGATGGGGTGGAAGAAGGGACGCTCCTCCAGGTGCGCGTTGGGGCTGTGCAGCGTCAGGTAGAGCTGCCCGTCCAGGGCACGGAAGACCATGCCGTGGCCGCCGTCGTCCATGAAGAGGGGCTCGACCTGGGTGAAATGACCGTCGATCTCCCCGTTGTCGGAGACCGCCACACCCTCGGTGTAGCCACCCTCGGAGAAGCTGGCCCACAGGCAGAGCAGCGTACCGTCCTCCGTGCGCCAGAGGAAGGGACCGTCGGTCACGCAGCCGCTCACGCCGCTGGAATGGTGCATCAGCTTGCACCAGGGCGCATCCGAGGCATGGAAGAGCAGCACCGGCTCACCCGCCGGGGCGCGCAGGTCATCGGTCAGTGGGATGGCGTTCACCTCGCCGTCGCCAGCCTGCACCCATTCATGGCAGAATACCATGTAGGGCTTGCCTGCCTTGCTGACGTAGAGCGTGCCGTCCAGGCACTCCCAGTCGCGGGGGGTGACGCAGCCGTCCGAGCGGGGGACGAAGGGGCCCAGAGGGCTGTCCGCCTTGAGGACGGCGGTGCCGCGCTTCACGCTGGGATGCTTGAAGCTGGCGAACATGTAGAATGCTCCCTTGTAGAAGTACACTTCCGGCGCCCAGTAGTTGCGGTCAGCCCAGAAGCTGCCGTCGTTGTGGAAGCAGACGAAGGGGCCGTCCCATTCCTCCAGATCACGGCTGACGTACACGTCGAAGCCGTCGGCGGGGCCCCAGCAGGTTTCTCCGCGGGTGCCGTAGAGGTAGTATGCACCCTCATGTACCAGCACGAAAGGGTCGCGGATGTTGATGTCGGTACGCTTCATGGAAAAGCCTCCTTGAGTGTGTTGAGCATGGCTTCCAGGCGCTCCCGGCGTAGCAGGAACTGCCCGCCGCCGGAGGTATCCGCCTGTACATAGTGGGGATCGAAGCTGTGGTATGCAACGCAGGTGAGCGTCCCGTCCCCATGGAGGAAGCGCACCTCGCAGATCGCGTCCCCGGCGGGGGCGGATTCTGCCGTCTTGTCGAACTGCATCCCGACGATGGCGGTGTAGACGGGTACGAACACCTCGCCGGACACCCCCTCGCCGTTGATGGCGTAGGTCAGCTTCCCCTCCGCGTCCTGGGTGATGTTCAGCAGCCAGGCCTCCTCGCCTGCCAGGACGGCGACCGTCGCTACATCTCCGGCAGAGATCAGGGTGACGAAGCGATCCAGCAGCGCGTCCGTACCGCTTTTATCCAGCGGCGGAAGCTGAGCGGTGCTTACCCGGTATACATCGGCGGAGGTGTCCAGTCGGGCATAGACCATGCCATCTCCGGCATCACTGCCCAGGTGGATGTCGCGGATGCTGCCGTCAGAGAAGGCCACCAGCAGTCGGGTGGGAGCATCAAGGCCATAGGCGGCCAGCTCCTGCGCGGAGGAGACCGATGCAACATAGCTGTCCGCATGGATGGCGCAGACCGCATCCACAAATGCCTGGATGCGCTCCGTGCTGCCCGCATGGACATAGGGCTGATCCACCTGCCAGGGCAGGATGCGGCCCTCGGAGCCATAGTTGGTCGCAATGAAGTTGTCGATGCCCGGCTGCACAACGGCGATCTGCACCGCCGCAGAGGCCCTGATCGCACCGGGAAGCCGATGATGGCCGTTCAGCGGGCGGGTCATGACCTCATAGAAGTCGATCGGGGCCAGGTGGACGCTGCTGTCGCCGTCCATCTGCACATAGCAGGAATAGCCCGATGCGGTGGGTTTGCCGATGGTCAGGATGATGGGGGCGCCGGTGTGGTAGGCGATCTCGATCCGGGCAGCAGGGGCTGTAAGTCCGCAGGCCTCCGGATCAAGGCCGGGATAGCTGGCCGTGACAGGCAGGTTCACCGCTGTCAGCAGCATCATCTGGTAGGAGGTGCTGTCCAGAACAAAGGATGGCTGCCCCGCCACCGTGACCGGCTGGCCCAGGCTGTTGTAGACGCCCAGCAGGTTTCCGTTTCCATCAAAGCCCAGACTGGACTCCACGGTGTACGCTTCCCCAGAGGCAAGCGTTACGGTCATGGCGGCAAAATCCTGCTGGGAACGGGTGTAGAGCATGCGGTAGGCCGCCTCGGCAGGCGCGGGTGCAGCCACGGGAGTGTCGCTGCCGGACAGGAGAACGGTCAGCGTGAGCGCCAGCCCCGCAGCGATCAGCGCAAGGCTGCAAAGGATCAGCGGGCGGCGCATCACAACCGCCTCCTTCGGATAAGGACGACGATCATCACCAGAGACAGCAGCCCGGGCCAGAAGCCCAGCAGTACGGCGGAGACCTGCTGCCTCTCCTGCTGACTGGGGAAGGTGATGAGCTGGGTCGCCAGCTGCTTCACGCCCGCATCAAGGGTTGCGCCCTCGCCGGTGTCGGTCATCTTTTCCAGGCAGGCGGTGAGGAAGGCCAGGTTTTCGCTGGCATCCAGCACGTAGGCGCCGTCTGCCTCGGCGGAGGTGAGCAGCATCTGCACGCTGGCCAGCTGCAGGAAATAGCAATCGCCTGCATCCGCAAGGATGGCCAGGGGCGTGCTGCCGGATTCATCGCCGCTTGCTGCGTCCGTGGCGGCTGCGTTCTTGTCCGCCTTGCGGATGGCACGGCTTGAGGTTGTCAGGAGCGTTTTCGCGGTCACGCCGGGCCGCAGGGCAGGATCAGCCAGCGCGCCTGCCCGGGGCAGGATCAGGCGGCCGGGCAGTTCGTCCAGCACGCCGTTGTCCGCGGTGAGCGCAGGGGTGAGCAAGCCCGGGCCATCCACGAAGAAGGCGGTCTCGTCGGCATTCTCCACCGTCCAGGCATCCCGGTAGGAAAGGCCGTACAGGTCGCACAGCGCCTGCAGGTTCTCCAGCCTGTCAATGGGGGTATCCGCGCCGCAGGCAACAATCAGGTGTACACCGCCGTTCAGCGCGGCCTTGAGTGTCTCGGTTTCCGCAAGGGTCAGGTCGCTTCCCGGGCCGATGAGGGCCACCACATCGCCCTTTTTCGGGGTCATCAGGGCCAGCGTGCCGGAGCGAATTTCCAGCCCCATGGCGCGGCACTGGAGGGTCATCTGGCTGAGCGCGTCCTCCTCAGGCTCGCCGTGCCCGGTGACGAACCACACCGCTGCCGGGTCTTCATCCACCACGCGGTCGATACCGCCGATGAGCATCGCCTCGCCGCAGTAGATGGTGTACTGCTCCGTGCCGATGCGGCGGGCGAAGAGAAAGTCCTCCGGGTCGATGCGAACCGTGCGGGTCGCTTCCGCATTCTGCACGAAGACGGTGCCCTCTGCCACGCCTGCCGCCTCGCCTGCCAGGGCGAGCAGCAGATGGGGTTGGGCCTCCGGATCGATGGCTGCAAGGCGAATATGGCTGCACTCGGCAGCCAGCTTGAGCAACGTCTCCTGCTGCAGGTCATAGAGCGTGGAGCTGCCCGGGCTGTGGACAAGGTGGATGGTCACATCCTCCTCCAGCGCGTCCAGACGGGACAGGGTGTAGTCGCTCAGGCGGGTCACCTGGTCCTCGGAGACGTCCAGCTTCAGGTACCATTTTTCCTCCGCCGCCTGGATGCACAGGACGCCCAGCACAAAGATCACCGCGACCAGCAGGCACAGGAGGGGATTGTACAGCGCAAAGGGAAGCTGCTTTTTCTTCATATCCCTCACCCCTTTGCATGCCGCCGGGCCTCGATCACCCGGCAGGTCAGGAAGATCATCAGGGCAGTAAAACCCAGGAAATAGGCCACGTCCGCCGGGCTGATGACGCCGTTGGCGAACTCGCCCAGCCGTCCGGCGGAGGGCAGCCACTGCATCACCGCGCGGATGCCGGACAGGTAGGAGCCGCTCAGCTGGGGCACGATGAAATGCTCGCTCAGGTAGAGGAACACATTCACGCCCAGGGTGATGACCGCCGCCGTCACCTGATTCATGCACAGCGAGCTGACGAACACGCCCACCGAGAGCATGGCCGTATCCAGCATGAAGTAGCCCAGGTAGACCACCGCGATCTGCCTGGCGGAGATCTGCGCATACCGGCTGATGACCACCGGGAAGATCGTTGTGAGCACCATCGCGGCAAGGAGCATCGTGAAGCAGGCCAGCGCCTTGCCCAGCACGATGGAGATGATGCGCACCGGCGCCGTCAGCAGGAGCTGATCGGTCTTCGTGCGGCGCTCCTCGGCGAACAGGCGCATTGTCAGGATGGGGGCGATGAGCATGAAGGGCAGCTGCATGCCGGAGAGAAACAGGTTTGTGCTGGCGCTCATCTCCTGGCCGATGTTGACGAACACCGCCACCACGCCCGACAGCAGCGTGTACATGATCAGGAACATATAGCCCATCGGGGTGGTGAAGTAGCTTCGCAGCTCATGATGGAAGATGGCTTTCACTGTGCCGCCTCCTTTCCGTCATCCAGCAGGCGCAGGAAGGCGCTTTCCAGCCCGCCGCGCTGGGGGGACAGCTCCAGCAGGATGCCGCCGTTGTCCGTCACGCACTGGCTGACAGCCCGCCGCAGGTCGCTGCCCGGCTCGCCCAGGAGCTCCAGCGCACCGGCTTCCTCCGGCAATTCGCGTACCCTGCGCACGCCGGGGAGCGTCCGCAGCGCATCGGGGATGCCTTCTGCGCCCTGGTACACCACGCGCAGGGCATTCTCTCCCTCCAGCAGGGTGGACATCGGGCCGTCGTAGCGCAGCTGACCCGCCTCCAGCACCAGCGCACGGGTGCACACGTTGGTCACTTCGCTGAGGATATGGGAGGACAGCAGCACAGTGCAGCCCTTTGCGGCAGAGACGATCAGCTCCCGCATCTGCACCATCTGCAGGGGATCAAGGCCGCTGCCAGGCTCGTCCAGCACCAGCAGGGCAGGGCTTCCCAGCAGGGCCTGCGCCATGCCCAGCCGCTGACGGTATCCCTTTGACAGCGCCCGGGAAAGGCGATTGGTATACTCTTTCAGTCCCGTGCGCTCAATGACCTGGCTGACCTCCGCCTTGATGGCTTTGGCGGCGATGCCCTTGAGCCGGGCGCAGTAGGTCAGGTATTCCCGCACGGTCATGTCGGGATAGAGGGGCGGCGTTTCGGGCAGATAGCCCACCAGGCGGCGGGCGGCAAGGGGTTCCGACTGCACATCATGTCCGCCGATGAATGCCTGCCCTTCGCTGGGGGCCAGGTAACCGGTGAGGATGTTCATCAGCGTGGATTTGCCTGCGCCGTTGCGGCCCATGAGCGCAATGATCTCATGCTCACCCGCCTGGAAGGACAGATCCTTCAGTGCCAGGCGGGAACCATAGCGGCGGCTGATGCGGTCAACCTTCAGCATTTTCGTCGTCCTCCTTGCTGCGGCGGTATTGGAGCGGCGTCACGCCCGTCATCTGCTTGAAGCGGCGGATGAAGGAGGAGGCATCGTAGTACCCGACCCCTGCGGCGATGTCCTTGATGGATTTTTCCGTGCCCCGCAGCAGCTCCTTGGAGTACTCCACCCGCAGAAGCGTCAGGTACTCCAGGGGGGACATGCGCATCGCATCCTTGAAGGCCAGGGAGAGGCGGGCGGTGGGCATGTCGAATGCCTCGGCGATGGCGCTGATGGACAGCTCCGGGTCGCGGAAGTGGTCGCGGATATAGGCTGCCACCTGACTGATCACGCTGGGCACCTCCTCCTCCACGGGGGCAGGTGCTTCCTCCTCCGGCGCTTCGATGATGGATACGCACAGCCGGCGCAGCAGCCCGTCCAGATCGTCGATGGACTGGCAGCTGGACAGGGTGAAGATGTCATAATACGCCTGCACACCTCGTCCGGCAACAAAGCTCTGCATGTGGCGGCGCAGGAGCTTGTCGATCACGTCGTTGTAGATCAGCCGGAAGGCGAAGGGAGACATATTGGTGTGCTTGAGGAAATGGAGCAGCTCGTCGATGCGGCTTGCCAGCCTGGCGCGATCCCGCAGGGAGATCGCCTGATGGATGCCGTCCGTCAGCTTGCGGGCCTGGGGCAGGATGTCATCAATGCTGGTGGAGACGGCGGCGTAGTCCAGCAAAGTGCTGTCGTCCATGACGAAACGGTTGTCAAAGGCGGTGGCGGCCTCCAGATAGGCGTTGGGCGCGGCGGAAAAATCCGTCTGGATGTTCGACAGCGCAACTACGGCATGACCATTGCACTCCAGACCATTCTGGTGGATCATGCCCGCCAACTCGCGGATGGCCTCCTGGGTATCGGAAAACACCAGATACAGATGGGCCTTGATTGCCATCAGCTCCACGCCAAAGGCAGCCGTCCCTGTGATCTGATCGAAGGGCGGCTTGCGCAGGTCGAGGGGCTGATGGTTGGAGCGATCCTGCACGCCATTCAGGATGATGGCATAGTAGGGCCGCTCGATGCTCATGCCGATGCTCTCCGCAACGGCGACGGCCTTCGCCCTTTCAGCGTAGCGGCCTTTCATGAAATTCAGCACAAAATCGTGCCGCTGCATGGGCAGCGAGCGCTCCAAACGGGTACTCAGATCGGTGTTGCGTGCGCTGAGCTCCTGAATGCCCGTCTGGATGGAAGCAAAGGCATCCTGGGCAGGGTCCTTGGCCGGAAGCATGCTGACGATCTGCCGAAGGGGGGCGGTGCTGCGCCGGGCAAGGAGCAGCGCCACCAGCACGCCCAGCGCCGCCAGTGCGCTGACCACCATGGCCACGGAGATCATCTGCGCCCAGACGGTGTGCTCAATATCCGCCGCCCACAGGAGGGAAACATAGCACAGCGGCCATTCCTTCGAACGATGGATGAGCAGCTGCCACTGCTCGCCATCCCAGTCGAAGGTCGTCCGGTTTTCCTCGCCATCCACCGCATCCAGCACCCTCTGTACGGGAATGTCATAGTCCGTATCGGAGATCAGGACCTTGCCGTCGTGGAGGATATAGGTATTGTTGGCATCCTGGATCACGTCCGCAAAGAGCTGCCGGTACACCTGGTCGCGCACCATGAAGATCATCGTGCCCTTGCTGGAGGTGGGGCTGGCACCCAGGGGCATAAACAGGGTAACGACATTGTTGCTCTTGCCGTTGAACAGGGGGCTTTCCACCTTCTGGGCAGGCAGCATCGTCAGTGTGCCCGGATTCTGGATGAGCGAAAGCAGTTCGTCGGAAGACAGATGCTCAAAGCAGGTCATGTCCAGAAAGTCCCGCAGCGTCATGGACGCGGTGGAGGAATAGATGTGATCATCCGAATGGAAGGTCAGGTACATCTGGTCGCAAAAGCTGTTGGTGACCGTGTAGGGGGCCAGCTGCTGCAGCAAATCATAGGCGCGGGCGGGCTCCTCCTCGTACACAAAGGGCTGGATCACGGGGGACAAGCCCATCTGCACAGCGCTGTTGAGCATAGCGGAGAGGTAGTTTTCATTCAGGCTCGCGATGCGGCTGAGGCGGTTGACCTGATTGGCCAGCGCCTTGTCCCGCACCTCCTGGCGGACGTAGACGAACATATAGCTGAATACAGCACCCAGCACGATGACCAGCATCAGCAGATAGGATAACGCAAAGCGCACAAAGGTGGAGGCTCTCATGCGGGTGAAGAAGCTTTTCATCGTTCAGCGCCCTCCAGACGGTCAAGATAGCGGTCATAGGCGGTCTGGTACAGCGTGGTGTACTCCTGTGCGCCTGCGTCAAGGAGGGACTGCTCGAAGGCGGCATAGTCCTCATCCGTCACGCCGGAGGTCATGAAGGAAACCAGCGCACCGTCGATCACCGTCTTGAGCTGGGCCTTGAGCTGAGCCAGCCGGGCGGCTTCCTCGCTGGTTTTGGAGGTCACGTAGCTCAGCACCCGGTAGGAGCGGCTTTCCAGCACATCGGCAGCCTCGTACATCTGGCTGTATGCGGTTTTCTCCTGCCGGTGGGCAGCGGGAACATAGACCTGCTCATAGTAGCTGGCCGGGGCAAAGAATTGTCCGCACAGCACGGGAACGATGCTGTACAGGTCGTTGGCATCCGGGACGTAAACGACCTCGTACCTGCCATCCTCGCGGACGGTAAGCATCTCTCCCGTCGGGCCATTCTGGGAGACCAGCATGGTCTGGGTATCCATCTGTGCGTCCAGCCAGCGCAGGGAATCTTCGATATGCTTGTTCTGCACCGTCAAGGAGGCGCCGAACTCCACCACATCGGAGTAGCGGGGCAGCCGAACCTGATACCCCTCGGCTGCGACGGGCAGCATGCACTCGAATTGCTCCGTGATGCGGCTGTCCAGCGCGGTATTGCCCAGCCGCCAGTAGGAGAAATAGCCGCTGGTATCCCGGTTGGTCTTGACCATCCACAGATTGGAACCCTGGGTGATGCATTCCACGTCCAGCAGCTTTTCCTTGCACAGGAGATGCAGCCACTCCACGCCCTCGCGGAAGCCGGGCGACAGGGGCGCAAAGCACACCTGATCCGCATCGTCGATGAACACGAAGTCCATGTTCATCGGATTGCCCCAGGCGCTGAAAACATTGTAGATGCCGGAGTTGTTGTCATCGAAGGTCGCCTGATAGGGGATCTCGTCCCGGAGTCCGTTGCCGTTGGGGTCCTGGTCGCGGAAGGCACGGAGCACCTCGGTCAGCTCTTCGATGGTGGTGGGAACGGCCAGGTTCAGCCTGTCCAGCCAGGTGCGGTTGATGAAGAAGTGCCCGTCGGTATTGATGTTCTGGGAGAGCAGATAGCCGACATAGTAGCTTTTGCCGTCGGAGGAGGGGATGGCGTCGCCCGCGCCGTCCAGGGACAGGCGGCTGAAATAGGTGGGCATGTATTCCTCGATATACGCATCCAGCGGGACGATCAGCCCCTGGGATACGCCGTATTCCTCCGTATCCAGGTAGCCGCGCAGGATCATGTCCTTGTAGCTGTTGGATGCAAACATCAGGCTGATGCGGGTGGCCCAATCTGCGTCCTTCACTTCCTCAAAGGCCACATGCACATGGGTTTTTTCCTCCAGCTGGTCATAGAACCACATGTCTGAAAAGTCGATGGTCTGGTTTTCCAGCTCATATTGCAGCGCAGTCAGCGAGGTCACGGATCCCTCCTGCACTGTCTCTTTTGTACATCCGGCAAGGCACAAAAGAAGCAGCACATAAAAGCAGGCCAGGCGTGCAGATTTGCTGATACGGCGCATGTGTTACCTCCTGATGCAGTGAAGCGGTACGATCCATTAAACGGTTACTAATTAAGGTGTATTTTATCATGAAACGGACATAAGCACAAGGGATATGGGACAAAAAGAGCCGCCGGGGCTCGGTTGAGGATGAGCCCCGGCGGCCTGCCATTTGGTTTCAGACAGGATCAGCTGATCTTACTTGGCCAGGTAGGCGTTGTAAGCATCCTGATACAGCTTGACATACTTCTCAGAGCCGATGTCCTTGGAGACCTTCTGGAACTCTTCCCAGGACTTGTCAGTCACGCCATTCTTGATGAACTCAGTGACGGCTTCCTTGATGTACTTCTCCAGCTCAGTCTTGATGTTGGCAGCCTCGGTAGCATCCTCGTTGCTCATCTTGCTCAGCTTGGTCAGGTACTCATAGGAGGTCTTCTCCAGCACGTCAGCGGCGGCATAAGCCTGGCTGTCCTCATAGCGCTCAACGCGGTGGGGAGCCATCTGGTAGATCGCGGTGTAGTACTCGCCGGGCGCGAAGAACTGACCCATGGTGACGGGCACGAACTGATACAGGCCGTTGTTCTCGGGCACGTTGATGATCTCGTACTTGCCCTCGGCGTTGATGATCATCTGCTCGCCCATCTTGCCGTTGGCGGCGGTCATCATCATTTCGGTCTCCAGCTGAGCGTCCAGCCACTTCAGGGAAGCAACGGGATCGTTGTTGGTGGAGGTCAGGTAAGCGCCGGCATCCGGGATCTCCATGATCTGGGGCACAGCAGCGCCATACTCGGAGGCGGGGGGCAGCATGGACTCGAAGTGCTGGATGGTGTCGGGGTTGGTCAGGGCGGTGTTGATCAGGCGCAGGTAGTTGAAGGAGCCAACCTCACCGGCGTTGACCTTGTTGGCCCAGATGTTGGAATCCTGGGTCAGGCATTCCTTATCCATCAGGCCTTCCGCATACAGGGTGTGCAGCCATTCGCAGGCAGCGCGGAAGCCGGGCAGATCGCCCACATAGCCGACCTTGCCGTCCTCGCCGATGTAGGCGAAGGTGTACATCTGCAGCGGCACGCCGAAGGAGGAGAACTGGGCCCACAGGTGCTCAGCGCCGTAATCGGAGATGGAGGAGGAGTAGGGGTACTTCACGCCAGCATCCTTGAAGGCGCGCAGGACATCGGTGTACTCCTCGATGGTGGTGGGCACTTCCTTGCCGACCTGCTTGAGCAGCTCGGGGTTGATGTACCAGGTGGAGTTGTGATTGACGTTCTGAGCGACCAGGTAGCCGATGTAGTAGCTCTTGCCGTCGGAGGCAGGGATGGAGTCGCCAGCGTTGTTCAGGTTGATACGGCTGACGTAGTTGGGCATGATCTCCTCGGTGAGGTACTCATCCAGGGGCAGCAGCAGGCCCTGGGTGACGCCGTATTCTTCAACGTCAACAGGGTTGCGCAGGATCATGTCTTCCATCTCGTCGGGGATGGCGAACATCAGGTTCAGCTGGGTGGACCAGTCAGCGTCCTTGACCATACGGAAGTCAACATGCACGCCGGTCTTCTCTTCGATCTGCTGGAAGAACCACAGGGTGTTGAAATCAGTGGACTGATTCTCCAGCTGATACTGGAACGCGGTCAGCTCGACCTTGTCCTCAGCGAACGCGGCGCCAGACAGAAGCATCATGGCTACCAGAAGCAGGGAAACGATTTTCTTCATGGAAAGGGTCTCCTTTCTTTTATTGATGAACGCAGTCATCACAGGCTGCGGTCAATCCGGGGATTTCATCCCTTTTAGGGACGATGGTGAGGAATGTATGCAGCCCGCGCCATGAGGGCGCGGAAGACAACGCCGGTCAAAAGCCCAACAAACATGCGGTAGGGCTGCGATAGAGAAGTCAACTGAATCGCGAGCCGCCCCGCCGGGGGCTCCCCGGCTTAGCCCTTCAGGGAGCCGATCATGACGCCCTTGACGAAGTACTTCTGCATGAAGATGTACAGGATCACGGCGGGCACGGTGGACACCACGATGCAGCAGTACTTGGCGACCTCGGCCTTGCGCATCGCTTCCTGCAATCCGCCCAGGTTATCCGCATAGGCGGCGAAGAAGGACTCGCTGTTGCCGGAGATCGACAGGGAGGCGAGGATCTCGCGCAGGATCGTCTGCAGGGGTAGATAGGCGCGGTTGCGCAGGAACACCAAGCCAGTGAAGTAGTCGTTCCAGCGGGCCACGCCGTAGTAAACGCTCAGCACGGCGATGATGGTGCCCGACAGCGGCAGCACGCACTTGAGGAAGTAGGTGAAGTGGTTGGAACCGTCCATCACCGCGGCCTCGTAGAGCTCGTAGGGGATGGAGGACTGGATGTAGGTGCGGGCGACCATCAGGTTCCACACCGACACCAGGTTTATCAGGATCATGATGATGCGGGTGTTGTACAACCCCAGATCGCGGACGTTGAGGAAGATGGGGATCAAGCCGCCGGAGAAGAACATGGTGAAGGTGATGGCCAGGTTGATGAACTTCTTTCCGGCAAACTTGTGAGACAGCGCATAGGCCGCTGCCAGGGTGATCACCACACTCAGCGCAGAGCCCACCACGGTATAGAACACGGAGTTGGCGTAGCTCGTCCACAGCTCGTCATACTGGAAAACAGCCTCATAGCCCATCCAGGAGAAGCCCTTGGGCCACCAGATGACCTCGCCCGCCAGCACCGCGTCCGGATCGGAGACCGACGCGATGAGGATCAGCCACAGGGGGTAGAGCGTAATGAAAAGAACGATGAGCCAGAAGATCAGATTAGCGATGTTGAAGATCTGATCCTGCCTTGTTTCACGGACCTTGACGCCGTGCATTTCCTTGGTCTTTGCCATTCTCGTCTGCCTCCTTTCTCAGAACAGGCTGATGTCGCTGATCCTGCGGGAAATGGCGTTGACCGTCATGATAATGGCAAAGTTGATGACGTTCAGGCACAGGCCGATGGCGGAGGTGTAGGAATACTGCGCCTTGCCCAGGCCGGTGTTGTAAACGTACACGCCGATAATATCAGAGGTCTTGATGTTGCCGGAGGTCTGCAGGAGCAGCGCTTTGTCCGTATTGGAGGACAGGAGGGAGCCGCAGTTGAGGATCAGCATCATCACCGCGATGGGGATCAGGTGGGGGATGTCGATGTGCTTGATCTTCTGCATGCGGGTCGCGCCATCGATGGTGGCCGCCTCGTACAGCTGCGGGTCGATGGACGTCAGCGTGGCTATATAGAGGATGGTATTCCAGCCGGCGTTCTGCCAGATGTCCGAGCCGATGAACAGCGGCCGGAACCAGCCTTCCTCGATCATGAAGTAGATCGACTCGCCGCCCAAGGAGGTGATCAGCTTGTTGATGATGCCGTTGGTGGGCGAAAAGAACAGGTAGATCATGCCTGCCAGCACCACGGTGGAGATGAAGTGGGGCACATAGATGGCCGTCTGGGTGAAGCCCTTGAACCGCTTGGAGTTCAGCTGATTGAGCATGATGGCCAGCAGGATCGGGATTGGGAAGCCGAAGAGCAGGCCATACAGGTTCAGCAGCAGGGTGTTCTTGAACATGCGGCCGCAGTAGTAGGAATCAAAGAAGGTCTCGAAATGCTTCAGACCCACCCACTTACTGCCCGTGATGCCAAAGGCGGCCTTGTAATCGCGGAAAGCGATCTGCACGCCGTACATCGGGAAGTAGCAGAAAACGATGAAGAACACTAGCGCGGGCACGAGCAGCACCCACAGCTGCCAGTCCCTGTGCACGCTGCGCCGGAACCGGTAACTCAGGCTTTGCCGGGGACGGGATTGCATCTGTGTCAAATTGATCACTCCCATGTATTGATTCCAGATGGTAGAACCAATGCGCTTTATATACGATATTATACCATTTGGCACTTTGCAATGGAAGTGGCAAAAATTTTGTATACTTTGCAAAAACGCCGTAATTTCAATACTTTTTCGATATGCAATAATTTCGCTTATTTGCATCATGGGGCCATTTGCAGTAAAATGTAAAAAAACAGGCTTACAGGGAGGAGAATGATCATGCTTCCCCATACCCGCGTTGAATTTCATACCCAGGACGAACAGCTCCAGCGGCTCTACAACACCGCCGTGCAAAAATGCCGCAATAACCTCAACACCTTTGCCGGAGATCAGGTGCTGGTGGAGGGCGGCGGCTACGAGAAGATCTGGCTGGAGACCCAGCCCATGGGCGGCGAGATGTACGCCAAGCACAACATGACCGCTGCGCTGAACAACCATCTGCTGTTCATGCGCCACCAGCGGGAGGACGGACGGCTGGCCGGCTCCATTCAGGGCTTCCCCGACGGAACGGTCGAAGCCCAGTTCAACAAGTTCCAGGGGTTCTGCTTCCCCTGGTCGGCGCTCAATATGTACTACTGGATCGGAGAAGACCGCCAGTATCTCGACCAGCTGGCGGATTGCCTGGAGCGCTTCGACGCCTACCTGTGGGCTGTGCGGGACTCCAACGGCGACGGCATCCTTGAATCCTGGTGCAAGTACGACACCGGCGAGGACAACGCCGTCCGCTACGGTGATGCGCCCAACTACGCCATCGGGGAGGTTCCGCCGGAGGGCTCGTCCGTCGTGCCGATGGCTTCCATGGACGTGATGTCCTTCTCCTATGCCTGCCGGGACACCCTGAGCGAGATCGGGCTTATCCGCGGCGACATGGCGGCTGCAAAGAAGTGGCGCGCCGCTGCGGACGAGGTCGCCAACACCATCGGTCAGGAGCTCTGGGACGATGCCCGCGGCGCGCTCTTTGATAAGGACAAGCACGGCCATGTCATCGACGTGCTGTGCCACAATACGCTGCGGTGCATGTACTGGGGCTCCGTCTCCCCTTACATGGCAGACAGGTTCGTCAAGGAGCATCTGCTGAACCCGGAGGAGTTCTGGACGCCTTGCCCCTTGCCCTCCGTGGCGGCGAATGACCCCGCCTTCCGCAATGCGGTGGAAAACAACTGGTCCGGACAATGCGAAGGCTTGACGTATCAGCGGGCGATCCTGGCGCTGGAGCGCTATGGGTATGAAAAGCTCGTCACCCAGCTGGGCAAGAAGCTCTTCGATGTGGTCAGCAAGGGCGGGCTGCTCTTCGTGCAGCAGTTCGATCCCTTGACCGGCGCGCCCAGCATCGTTGACCCGGAAACCAAGGAGCCTCTGCCGCCGGATACGGACAAGGAATTCCAGGATTCCTATGGCCCCACGCTCCTTTCCGTGCTGGAGTACATCGCCCACATCTGGGGCGTGACGATGGTGCGCGGGCAGATCTGGTTCAGCCTGGGCAGCGGCTCGCCCTACACCTACGAGCAGGTCTGGGGCGAGCATCGCTACCGCGTTGATTCCGACGGCAAGACCGCCCGTGCCTTCGCTGATGGCAGGGAGGTCTACTGCGGCGAGTGCAGCGTGCGCCTGGTCACCACCCGGGACGGCAAGATCCTGTATAAGGTAGAGATCGAATAAGGAGGCATTCCCATGGCACAGACTGTGAAGATCCGCCTGGACGGCCCCGGCGGGCTGCCCATGACCGAGAAGATACTCAAGACGACCTATGCCTCCGGCATGGACTTCGAGCCGGACGAGCGCCGCATGCGTATCACCCCCGACGGAACCGTTGAGCTGCAGGTCAGTCATTCCCCCTACATGGTGCATGTGAAGATGCAGGTGCCGCTCTACGGTCAGCTGTGGGTGATGGCGGATAATCTGGGGGAAGGATACACCGGCGATTTTGTGGACTTCGTCAGCGAGGCGGTACGCACCTACATCGCCCATGCAAAGCGCTTTGGCGAGGGTATTGAGCTGTCCGTGAAGACCCGCGGCCATCTGGAGGCCGCCATCGAGCTGGAACACATGGCAAACCGAGGCGCAGATACCCCGGACAACCGCCTCTACGCTCTGGGCCATGCCATCTACGCCGCCGAGGGCGCCCTCTTCGAGCGGGCACAGCAGAAGGTCTACGCCGCTCCTCGCAGCGACCTGAAGCTGGGCTGCAATTTCTTCCGCTTCCATTCCCCGTCAGAACGGTATGCCAAATTCTTCGCAAATGCCTTTGATTTCGCCACGCTGCCCTTCTATACCGGGCGGACGGTGCATCAGGGCCCGGGCAAGTATGATTACGCCTATATCGACAAGGTGCTGGGCTTCCTACTGGACAAGGGCATTACCCCCAAGGGACATCCGCTGTGGTTCGGGCACAAGGAGGTCAACGCCAAGTGGCTCTTCGGCCTGGATTATCCGAATCTTCGCAAGGCAGCGGCGGACATTGCCCGGCATCACGTCAGCGCCTACAAGGGCGTGGTGGACGTGTGGGACTCCATGAACGAGGCCCACGACTGGGCCAATTGCTTCGAGCTGAACCAGGCGCAGCTGATCGACCTGACCCGCGCCACCACCGATGCCCTGCGCGAGGCCAACGACAGGGCGACCTCCATCGTGAATATATGCCTGCCCTTCGCGGAATATGTGGCGGGCCGCTACAACTGCTATGGCGCGCTGCCGGAGAAATTGCGTTCGCCGCTTTCCTACTTCAAGGCCATCCTGGAGGCGGGCATCGGCTTTGACGTGGTGGGCATCCAGCTCTACTTCCCCGGGCGGGACATGGTGGCGGTATCGAACATGCTGGACGCCTTTGCTGCGCTGGGCAAGCCCATCCACATCACCGAAATGGGCGTGAACGGCGGCTTCCGGCAGAAGGGCAACGCGGGCAGCAGCTGGTCGCAGCTGGATATGTCCGAGGGCACCTGGCACGGTGGCTGGAACGAGCACACCCAGGCGGACTGGATGGAGCAGTTCTACACCATCGCCGCAGCCCGGGAAGAGATCCAGGCTCTGACCTGGTGGGATTTCATCGAGCCCAGCTTCTCCGGCAACGGCGCGTTCCTGTACGAGGACGAAAACCCCCGGGAGATGTACTTCCGGCTGCTGGCGCTCAAGGACCGGATCATCCGGCGGTGAGCGACATCTTCCCGCAGATGCCATTGAAATGGAATCAATAATCATCCTCCATCCAGTCCCTGCAGATAATCAGCCAACTCTGCACCAATGCTATTGGTGGAATCGCCGACATCAATGATTGTCTCGATGATGTGGCATAGAGGCTGGACAACTGATCACCTGCAACTGACAACAAAGACAACCCTTGACACATACAGCCATGTTTTTGAAGAAAGTGAAGTTAAGGCAATGCAGGCGATTGACATGAAGCTGTTCCGAAAGGCAGAATAAGCGGTGAAGAAAAAGAAAAACCGCCCTTTCGGACGGCCAAAATTTGTCGCTTATTTGTCGCTTAACCTGTTAAAAGTCGCTTGAAGATACTGCATGATAACAAAGTGACTTCTACATACGGTGTCAGTATATTTGAGTAAAACGCTATATCTTGTGCGTTTTACAATATCGTGAAATAACATTTTATTGAGATATACTCTTAAAAGGAAAACATCTGGACATTCGACAGCAACATCGACGCGGAGAAGCCGCGGGAGCACACCATTGGCCTGCTGAAAGAGCTTGGAATGAAATAGGGCGTGACTTAAAGGGGCGGATGGCGACTGTCTGCCATCCGTCCCTGAACATTTGATTACAACTCAATCCCGTTTCCCTGCAGCCCCCGCCGGAATGCCTCCGGCAGCTCCGCTGTAAAGGTCATCCGCTCCCCGGTGCGGGGGTGGGTGAAGCTGAGCGAATAGGCGTGCAGCATCAGCCGGGGCACCTTCGCCCCCTTGGGGCTGCCGTAGATGGGGTCGCCGCACACCGGATGCCCGATGTGCTTCATGTGCACGCGAATCTGATGCGTCCGCCCGGTCAGGATGTGCACGTCCAGCAACGTCACGCCGCGCCCGGCGGACAGCACCGTCCACTCAGTGATGGCTTCCCGGCCTTCCTCGTCCACCGCCATCTTTTTGCGGTCCTTCTTGCTGCGGGCGATGGCGGCCTCAACGCGGCCCGTCGTCTCCTTGAAGCTGCCCTCCACCAGCGCGCGGTAATGCTTCTCCATCCTGCGCGCGGACAGCTGATCGCTCAGGGCCAGCTGGGACGCATCGTTCTTCGCCACCAGCAGCAGCCCGCTGGTATCCTTGTCCAGCCGGTGGACGATACCCGGACGCAGCTCGCCGCCAATGCCGCCCAGGCTGTCCAGGTGATGCAGCAACGCGTTGACCAGCGTGCCGTCCTCGTTGCCCGCCGCTGGATGTACCACCATGCCGCAGGGTTTGACCACCACCGCCAAATCCGCGTCCTCATAGAGGATGGTCAGGGGG
>JAQXLU010000109.1 GCA_029012285.1 Clostridiales bacterium
CAGCAGGTCCTCGAGCTTGGGCGCTGCGGCAGATTGTGCCGCCCGCTGCTCCTCCACCAGTCGGCTGACAACGTACACTGCCGCCATGCCGCCATAGCCTACCGCAGCAAAGATATCATCTACCTGCGTGAAGCCGTACTTGCGCATGATGGCATCGTAGAACTCCGGCTTAATCAGATCAGCGGGGTTCGCGCCCCGGCGGCGGCACTCCTTTTCCACCATGGAGCGGCCCAGCTCAATGTTTTCAACCTTAAATTCCTTTTTCAGGAAGGCGCGGATCTTCGACTTGGCCTGGGGCGTTTTGCAGATGCGCAGCCAGTCCGTCGACGGCCCCTTTGACGAGGCGCTGGTGATGATCTCCACCCGGTCGCCGGTTTGCAGCGCCGTGTCCAGCGGCATGATTTTGCCGTTGATCTTCGCGCCCACGCACTTGTTGCCCACGCCGGAATGGATGCGGTAGGCAAAGTCCAGGGGCGTTGCGCCCTTGGGCATGGACACAACGTCGCCCTTGGGGGTGAAGAGGAACACCTCCTCCGCGAAGAGGTCGGTTTTCAGCGTGTCCATGAACTCCTTGGAGTCGCGGGTATCGCTCTGCCAGTCCAGAATCTGGCGCACCCAGGTCAGCTTGGAGTCCAGATCGTCCCCTGCGCCCTTCTCCTTGTAGCGCCAGTGGGCCGCGATACCGTATTCCGCCACACGGTGCATCTCCCAGGTGCGAATCTGCACCTCAAAGGGGAAGGGCATCTTGCGTCCGCCCACCACCGTGGTGTGCAGCGACTGATACATGTTCGCCTTGGGCACGGAGATGTAATCCTTGAACCGCCCGGGAATCTGATTCCACAGCGTATGCACAATGCCCAGCACCATGTAGCAGTCCGGCACGGAATCCACCAGCACGCGGATGGCGATGAGGTCGTAAATCTGGTCGAAGGGCTTGTTTTGCAGCACCATCTTGCGGTAGATGGAGTAGAAATGCTTCGGGCGGCCGTCGATGTCGTAGTGGATGTGCATTTCATCCAGCTTCTCGGACAATTCCGCGATGACGGTGCGGATATTCTCCTGCCGCTCGGATCGCTTTTGCCCGACCTTCTGCACCAGGTTCTGATACCCGGCGGGGTCGATGTAGCGCAGCGACAGATCCTCCAGCTCCTGCTTGATGGCGTACACGCCCAGGCGGTGGGCCAGGGGCGCGTAGATGTCAAGGGTTTCCCGGGCGATGGCGACCTGGCGCTCCGGCTTCTGGAACTTCATGGTGCGCATGTTGTGCAGCCTGTCGGCCAGCTTGATGAGCACCACGCGGATGTCCTTGGCCATGGCCATGATCATCTTGCGCAACGATTCCGCCTGGGCCTCCTCCTTGTCGGCAAAGTCCAGCTTATCCAGCTTGGTCACGCCATCCACCAGCCAGGCCACCTCGTCGCCAAACTCCCTGCGGAGGGTATCCAGGGTGATGTCCTCGCAATCCTCCACGGTGTCGTGGAGCAAGCCCGCCGCAATGGTGGGCGGGTCGATCATCAATTCCGTCAGGATGCTGGCCACGAAGCAGGGGTGCACAAAATAGGGCTCGCCGCTCTTGCGTTTCTGATCCTTATGGGCTTCCTGGGCGAACAGGTAGGCCTTGCGCACCAGCTCCGCGCCGTCACCCGGGTTATACTTTTCCACCCGGGCCAGCATGGTGTCCAGGGGCATGGCTTCATATACGGTATACATGTGCATCCTCCTTTCCTCGTCAGTCCGCGTCCTGCGGCTGATTTGGCTATAATTCGCTCCTGCTGCCCCGCAGATAGCGCACCAGCGGGCTGTCGTCCATGCGGCAGCGCTGCGGGGGCAGCAAGCGCACAGCGTAGGGCTCCAGGCTTGCCTCCACCAGGCGCACCTGCTGGAAGGCCATCAGCCCCGTCAACACCTGGGGAAGGCTCAACCCGGTGTCCGCCGAGAGCTGGCTTGCCGCCAATGTGCCCCCCAGGCGGACGCGCCGGTAGAGCGTGCGCAGGGTTTCATCGTCCATGGCCAGCTGCGTGAGCAACGCTGTCAGGGCAGGGTTCTCCTTCATGGCGTGGAGGCGGGCGCGGGGGCATTTTTCCGCGACGGCGGCAGCCTCCCCGGGCAAGAGCGCGCCGTCCACCCATAGGATGTCCGTCCACACGTCGGTCAAACGTGCCAGGTCAGGATTCATCAGCAGCGTGTTGAAGCCGCGCTCGTCCTTCACCGTGCCGATGACAACATCACAGGGCATTTCTGAGAGCAGCAGCACGCCAGCTTCCCGCTCGTGCCCGATGAGCAGCACGCCCCGGCCGGTCTGCATCAGTTTGCGCACGGCTGCGCCATTGATGCTCTCCACCTTCGCAGGAATCTGATGTATATTCTCCGCCAGGGTCATGATTTCCTGCAAAAGCCCCCAAAATAGCGTATTTTCCTCCGGCAGGGGGATAGCCCCCTCCGCAGGCGTGAGGGCTTCCACCATCAGCTGGGGGGTGACGCGCCCACGAAACTCGTTGCGCGCCGGGGTGAAGAGCACATCCACCCGCTCAAAGCCCTCGTCCGCCGCCTCGCCCTTGCCAAAGGCGATGCCGTCCCGGAGGGTCTGCCCGTCCAGCAGCAGCAGCTTCAGGTGATTGCGGTTCTTTCCCACCCGCAGCGCCTGCTGCAAATGCGCGTCCCGGGCCAGGAACACAGGGTTCGGGTTGCCGTAGCCCGTGGGCTGGAGCAGATCCAGGCGGTCGATCATGTCCAGGTCGACCTCTCGGAGGCGGAGGGTCAGGTCGTACTCCCTGGCGGGGATATAGCAGCGCAAATCGCAGCTCTCGTTGATGGCCAGATTCAGCCGCCTGCGCAGCTCCGGCAGGAGTTCGGCGCGCATGGTGAGCCCCGCAGCCTGCTCATGCCCGCCAAAGCGCATAAACAAATCCTTGCAGGTGGTCAGCATGGCGTGGATGTTCACCCCCGGAATCGACCGGCAGGAGCCCACTGCGACGCCCTCCTCGTTGCGTGTCAGCACGATGGTCGGAAAGTGGTACTTTTCGCAGATGCGCCCCGCCGCCAAGCCGATCACACCGTGGTTCCAGCCCTCCCCCATGAGGATGATAACCCGGTCGTCGCGGAAATCGACGGCGTTTACGATCATGGCCATGGCCTGCTGGGTGATGTCGGTTTCGATGGCCTGGCGCTGCTGATTGGCGTTTTCCAGGTGGAGCGCAAGGGGGTCGGCAGTGGCGCTGTCGGGGGCTGTGAGCAGCAGCACGCCCTGGGAGGCGTCCTCCAGCCGCCCGCCCGCGTTGAGCCGGGGCGCCAGGCGGAAGCCCACATGACCTGCGTTCACCGGGGGATGCACGTCGCTGAGTTGCATCAGGGCGCGCAGGCCCGGCCGCTGGCTGTCCGCCATGCGCAAGAGGCCCTCCCGCACAATGACGCGGTTCTCGTCGATCAGGGGCACGATGTCCGCCACGGTGGCCAGGGCGGCCAGGTCGATGCGGCGCAGCACCGCATCCATGCCCAGCAGCGCCTGGGTGAGCTTGAGCGCCACCCCCGCCCCGCACAGCCGGCGGAAGGGATACGCCCCCAGCAGCGGATTGAGCACCGCGTCCGCCGGGGGCAGTTGGTCGGCCAGCTGATGATGGTCGGTCACAATCACGGTCATGCCCAGCAGCTTTGCCAGCTTGACCTCCTCGCAGTTGGTGATGCCACAATCCACGGTGATGAGCAGCTGATGGGTCGCGGCCATCTCCCGCACCGCGTCGCAGTTGAGGCCGTAGCCCTCCCCGTGGCGGCTGGGAATGCGGAAATCCGCCTTTGCGCCCATATCATGCAGGGTTTCGAGCAAAATGGAGGTCGCGCACACGCCGTCCACATCATAATCGCCGTAGATGATGATGCGCTTGTCCTCTTCCACCGCCTCGCGGATGAGCAGCACCGCCCTGTCCATCCCCTGCATGAGGAAGGGGTCGTGCAGCTGCGCCAGCGACGGGTAGAGGAAGCGCTCCGCCTTTTCGGGCGTGTCCACCCCGCGGCCGCGCAACAGCGCGCTCAGCCACAGGGGCAAGTCACCGATGGGCTGCGCGTCCTTCGGGCCACGCTTGATGAACTGCAGCATGCGTTACTCCTCGTCCTCATCAGCGAATTTCTTTGCCAACCTTTGCAGCTCCTCCTCGTCATCCTCATCGTCCTCATCGGGCTTGGGCTCCTTGATCTTCTTGGGGAACTTCTTTTCCAGCCAGGCCCAGATGTAGCCGCTGATGAGGTTGGAGGACCAGGTGCCCGCAATCACGCCCACGATGATGGGCAGGGCAAATTCCTTGATGGCTCCCACACCGACGATGTAGAGCGCGGTGATGGTGGCCAGGGTTGTCACGGTGGTCATGATGGTGCGGCCCAGGCTCTCCCGGACGGCGAGGGTCACGACCTCGTTCTTCTCCAGGTCGGGATGCTTGAGGGCATTCTCCCGGATGCGGTCAAAGATCACGATGGTATCGTTGATGGAATAGCCCACAATGGTCAGCGCCGCGGCGATGAAGGAGCTGTTGAGCTCAATGAAGTCCCGCAGAAGCACCATGAAGGCGAGCATGACCACCACATCGTGGAGCAGCGCCAGCACGGAGGCCAAACCAGAGTGGAAGTCGAACCGCCAGGCGATATAGAGCAGCATCAGCACCGTGGCAATGAGCACGGAGGAAATCGCGTTCTTCACCAGGGTCATGCCCGCCACCGGGCCGACGTAGCTCACGTCCCCCAGGGAGACCGTGGCCGGATAAGCAGATAGCAGGCGGTTCAGGGTCGTGGTTTGCAGCTCGCCCACGTCCAGGGCGGCGTCCCCCCGGGTGCGCACCAGCACCTCGGATTTGTTCGCGCCCTGTACCGTCACGGCGTAATCCGCGCCACCCAGCGCCTTCGCCACCTCGTCCCGGGTGACGGATTGGCCCACGTCAAAGTGCATGGACAAGCCGCCGGTGAAGTCCAAGCCCAAATTGAGGCCGCGCCCGCACAGGGACAGGATCACCGCCAGCACCACGATGGCCACAGACAGCAGCAGGGCGGGCTTCATGGGGTTTTTCAGATTCGCATGCATGTCACTCGCCCTCCTCTGCTTCCGCGATATCGCCGGTGGTGAAGGCTGCGGGCTTCCAGCGCCGCGCCTGCACCAGGTTCTTGAGGATGATGCGCGTCACGAACACCGCGGTGAACATCGACGTGAGCACGCTCAGCCCCAGCGCAATGCCAAAGCCACGAATCGTGCCCGTGCCGAAGGCCAGCAGCACCACCGCCGCAATCAGCGTGGTGATATTGCCGTTGAACACGGCGGAGGAGGCATTCTTGAAGCCGGTGCGGACAGCGGCCTTGAGGCTGCGCCCCCTGCGGACCTCCTCGTTGAAGCGCTCAAAGATGATAACGTTGGCGTCCACCGCCATGCCGATGCCCAGCACGATGCCCGCCAGACCCGCCAGGGTCAGCTGAATGCCGGGGACAAGGTAGATCACCAGGAACAGCAGCACGATGTAGATCACCAGCGCCCAGGAGGCCACCAGGCCATTCATGCGGTAGCGCCAGCACAAAAGCACCATGATGATGCCCATGCCGATGAGCGCCGCGGTGACGGAGGTGGACAGGGCGTCGTCGCCCAAGGTGGCGGACACGGTGTCCACCTTTTGCTGGGTCAGCACCAGGGGCAGCGCGCCGGACTGAATCTGCGCGGCAATCTTGGTGGCCCGCTCCTGCGTGCCCATGCCGGAGATGGAGCATTCCCCATTGTTGATGGGCTCATTGACCCGGGGCTCCAGCAGCACCTGGCCGTCCAGCAGGATGTAGATGATCTGTCCCACATACCGGGTGGTCATCTGACGAAACAGCTCCGCGCCCTGCTTGTTCAGCCGCAGGTTGACGACATAGCGGCCATACTGATCCAGCCCGGGCTCGGCGCTGGACACCATATCGCCGGTCATGAAGGTTTCGCCCTGGGGGGTGGTGAACTCCAGCAGGGCGGGCTCACCGATCAGTTCCAGGACGTAGGCGGTATCCGTCACGTCTGGAATCTCCACGCGGATGCCTTCCTCGCCCAGGCGCTGCACGGTGGCCTCGGAGTAGCCCTTGTCCCCCAAGCGCGTGCGGATCACAGCCATGGTGGTTTCCAGCAGCGCGCCAAAGTCAGCGTCGCCCTCGTCCGGGCGGGCCGCGGAGTATTCCACATACACGCCGCCCCGCAGGTCAAGGCCCAGGGGAAGCGCCTCGGGCCAGCGTTCCGCATCGGTCACAGGCAACCAGTTCTTCAGCCCCAGCGCCGGCAGCCCCGTCACGCCGACCACCGCCAGCGCAACAGTCAGGATGAAGATCGCCGCCAGCGTCAGCCGGGCCCTGGTTTTCGCTTGCTTCATGTGTCCATCTTCCCTTCATCAGTGTTTCGTGCAGCATTGCATACTGGGCATTATACCCCATTGGATACAGATTCGTCAAGTTTTGCGCCCCCGCCCCAGCCGTTTGGGCAAGGTGGGCGGAATCAGCCAAGCTCATAGGCCATCGCCATGGATTGCAAATCGGGTGTTGCAAAAAGACTTCCTGCCGTTATCATAGAATCATTCCCTTCAGAAGCTTCCCCTGCACAGCGAACAACAGCCGTCGTCCTGCACGGACGCCTGCGCCAAGGATACGGAGGAAGGAACATGCATTTTCAAGACATGTGCTGGACAACGGCCTGTACGATGTGACCATGCGGGAGGGCAAGCAGTCGGGGGGCTACTGCATGCAGCTTGAGGGCCTGCGCGCGCCGTTCAGCTTCGCCAACTTCGACGGCACCTGCGAAAATGCCTACATCATGACCCATGAGGGCGGACACGGCTTGTACTTCTTTCTGAAGCGGAACGAGGAGATTCGGGAGCGCACCTGGTACACGCCGGAAATGGCGGAGACCCACGTGATGAGCATCGCCTCCCTTGCTTTACCGTGACCGTGCTCTATATCGGGTGCAGCGTGCTGACAGCTGTGCAGGAGGCGGATCATTTCTACGGCATCCAGTTCCTTTTCCATACGCTATCGTGGCGGTTCTCGCCCCGCAAAGGCAGCCGGGACGAGCGAAAATCCTACTACCTCTCCTGCCAGGAAAAGAAGGAGCGCCAGGCCGCTGAGGGCAAGTCGCCGGTGAAATCGGCCATGCTTGTGGTGGGGCTGATCTACCTGTTATTGTCCGTCGGCCTTGCGACGCTGTTCTATCGGCAGCTGTAACACACATTCCCATCTGACGGGTTTCACTGCGCAGCGTGCCTTGCTCGTCCTGGCAAACGCCGGAGCGGACAAGGCGCGTGCGAATGAAATGCTTCGGATGGGAATTCGTATTATCTGCACCCTGAAGCAGCGCTTTGCTTGCGCTCCACAAACCAGCGTCCCAGCACGCTGCTGCCATAGTCGGTGTTATGCTCAAAAAACAGGAAGGTGGTTTGCTCGCCCAGGCGGATCGTGTAGCGGTCCCCCTGTCCGCCCGCTTTGGCTGCTGAGGCAGAGCGAATATCCAGCACCTTGTCGATCTCATAATACTGGCCGTCCTCCCACAGGATGCCCCTGGGGCGCATGACGCCTTCATCATTGAACTCCACATCGACCTGAACATAGGTCTTGATCGTGCGGCCAAGATTGCTCATGGACGATCCCTCCCTTTCCGCAAAAGAACAAATGTTCTCGTTTATATTAGCACAGAAGGGTGGACGCTGTAAAGCACTTTTTCAAAGAAAAATGTGGGCGCTTCACGGATTTATGCGCTTTCAAACAGCAGGACAGTTGCCGTCCCTGATACAGTAAAAGAGGATTTGTTGCCCTTTCGGGTTTCAAATCCTCTTTTGCTGTTGAGAGCTATTCACAGCCCCTTGTCGGTTTCGTTATCCAAGCTGTTTGAGCGCCGCGCGGGTCATCTCGCCCCGGCGGAGCTGCTCGCCCCAATGCCGGGCAGAAGCAGCCATCATCGCGTATTCCTCCGCCGTCAGCGCGTCAATGGCGGCGGGGATCGCGTCGATGGTGTCCACCACCAAGCCCAGGTTGTTCTCCCGGACGAAGCTGGCCACCGCCGACCATTTCCACACGATCACTGGCAGCCCGTTGGCCAGGTACAGGCTCATCGCCAGAGGGGAGGTCAGCATCGTGTATGCACCTTGTGCGCCGGAGATCACCCGGGTGCTTGCACCGTCCCAGACAAGGCCAAAGGCGCCGGACAGACCGGTTGGCTCCTCGCCATACCAGGTGATGTCGCTGCGGTTCGCCATCTCCTTCCAGCCCTCACCGTAAAGGTGCCACGCCAGATGGGTGCGGGGCAGATCGTGCAGGTAACGGCTGTGCTTGCAGCTCAGGTCGCCCACCACGCAAACGGCGTGCGCCAGCGTCCGCTCCGGGAGAGGCGCATCCGTCATGTAGGCCCGCATCTGCCCAAAGATGATCGCACCCGCCCGTGCGCCCTGGCCCTGCAGATAATCCGCCATGCGCTCGTTTTGTACGATGAGGGTATCAAAGCGCGGCAGCAGCTCCTGGTCGCTCCAGCGGGCGGCAGCGTCGCGCACCTGACGCAGGCTGTCCAGATCGTGAACAAGGGCGGCGGTTTTTGCGCCCTTCCATTGCAGCATGTGCAGCGCGGCCCGGGTCAAACGCGCATCCCCTTGTGGATACAGGGGGTACTGCACCAGCAACAGGTCGCCGTGACGGAGCTGGAGGAACATCTTGCTCCAGGCCAGCAGCAGCTTGCCCGTCTGGGAAATCCGCTGCCACCACCTGCCCTGCTGCCTGTGCGCGGGGAGGCAGCGCAGCGCGTAGCCGTTCTCCATCGCGATCCGCTGCACGTCATCGCGGGCCTTTTCCGCCAGGGCGTCCGCCGTTTCAGCCCCCTCCTGCGACAGCAGGAAGCGCCGCTTGAAGCCCGATTGTTCCCGCACAATCTGCTCAAAGCGTGCCGTCAGCTGCTCGGCGGCCCCGGTCAGATCATATCCGGCCCGGGCGATTGCCGTCGTGTTGTCAGGGCGGAGGGACAGCTCGCGGGCTTGCAGCATGTCCAGCAGACGCTCGGCCCAGCGGTCGGGGTCCTCCGGCGGGAGGAAGGCCACGTCCTGCGTGATGGCCGCCGCGTGGGGGAATGCATCCGACAGCAGGCAGGGTAAGCCTGCCGCCTGGGCCTCCACTGCCGCCATGCCCAGCCCCTCAAAGCGGGAGGGCATCACAAACAGGTCGAAGGCCTGCAACAGCCGGGGCACATCGTCCCGGTGGCCCAGGAAAAACACCTCGTTATCCACCCCCAGGTCGACCGCCTTGGCCTCCAGGGACATCAGGTTCGGGCCCTCCCCCACCAGTGCCAGGCGGGCGCGGGGCTCCCGCTCATGCAGCCGGGCAAAGGCCTCCAGCAGGAAGGACTGGTTCTTCTGATACTGCAAGCGGCCCACATCGCCCACCACCAGGCAATCCTCCCAGCCGTAGTGGGCGCGCACCTGGGCGCGCACCGCCGGGTCAAAGCGGTACGCGGGCGCGTCGATGGCATTGGGGATGATGGTAACGGGCAGATTCATGTCCGGACAGGCCCATTTGGCGGATTCCTCCGAGCAGGCCCACAGCACATTGGCATACCGGGCCAGACCCCGCCGCTGCACCCGATGGAGCGCGCCCCGTCCCTTGCCCGCCAGGGAGGGATCCATGTTCTGCGGCATATGGCTGTGGGCGATGCGCACCGGAATGCCGTACTGCGCAGCGAGCTTGAGCGGCGTCATGTCGCTGAACATACACTCGTTATCCCACAGGACGTCGTACTCTCCGGCCTGCTGCTCAAAGAACGCGCGGATCTCCTTGTAATACTTCGCCGGATCTTCGCTGCGGCGCGGGATGACATAGGTACTTCCGATCTCGCGGCGCTTGTCGGGAAAGGCTGCGTCCTCGTAGCGGGTCAGGAAATCAAAGCGGACACGCGTCTTGTCGATGCGCCCCAGGTAGGACATCAGGAAATTCTCAACACCGCCGGCGGTGGCTGTCATACCGACCGTCAGCACGCGGATGGGCTTCATCGGGCATTCCCTCCAGGACAGGCGGAAGCTCCCTTCCCCCTGCGGACGATTTTTGTCTGATGTTATCATATCATGTTTTCCACCGCGATGCAACAGCACAAAAGCGCTCCGCAAAGCGCGGAGCGCAAGTCGCTTTCCCCTACAGATTCTGGCAGCCACAGCCATCCCTGGTGCAGTTGTTGTCAAAGGGCAAGGCCATGTTGAAGGCGTAGTAGTTCTTTTCATCGAGCTGATCCTTCACCATTTCCAGGCCCTCGGCGAAGCGCTGGTAATGGACGATCTCCCGCTGGCGCAGATAGCGCAGCACGTCGATCACGTCCGGGTCGTCCGATTGCAGGAGCAGGTTCTCGTAGGTGGTGCGGGCCTTCTGCTCGGCCGCCAGGTTCTCATGCAGATCGGTGATGGCATCGCCCTTGGACTGCATGGAGGCGGCGCTGTACGCGTTTCCGCCGGCAGAGGTGGGGTACACGCCGATGCCGTGATCCACAAAATAGGCGTCGAAGCCCGCCTTGGTGATGTCGTCACAGGAGAGGTTGCGAGTCAGCTGCTGCACCATCGCCCCCACGATTTCCAGGTGGCCAAGCTCCTCCGTGCCAATGTCGGTCAGCAGCGCCTTCATCTCGCCGCAGGGCATGGTGTAGCGCTGGCTCAGGTAGCGCAGCGAAGCGCCCAGCTCGCCGTCCGGGCCGCCGTACTGGCTGATGATCCGCGCCGCCATCTGCGGGTCGGGACGGGCGATGCGCACCGGATATTGCAGCTTCTTTTCATACACAAACATAGGTCAATCCTCCTTCAAGCCCGATCAGGTGTTCCTGCAGCCGCATCCGGACGCATTGCCGCAGCGACAGTTTTCCTCCCACGGCCAGGGATTCTTGACCCAGTTCCACGCACGGGTGCAGCAGTCATCGGTCAGGAAGGTGGTGGCATAGTTCTCCTCCGCCGCCTCCTTGCACAGCTTGCGGAAGAGGCACAGCGCCTGCTCGTCATGGGGGTGGGTATCCAGGAACAGCCGCATCTCCCAGGCCGCGAAGGCCGCCGCCTGCTCGCTGGTGCCGCAGTTGCGGTCAGGTGGGTAATAGCCGTTCAGGGGCATGTGCAGCTCGGGGAAGAGCGTCCCCGCCCGCAGCGCGCTCTCGGACTCGAAGGTCTCGCCGATCTCCTGCATTTTCCCGTTGACCATGCCCACCTGGCACTTCCCGCATTCCCCATGACGGCGGCAGCGGTTACATTCGTTGCGCTCATCGCGGTCGCCACGGCAGCGGTTACATTCGTTGTGCTCCTCGCGCTCGTTCCGGGTGTTTCTCTGTGCGGTCGCGCGCTCGCAGTCCTCCATATCACGAAGCACGGTGTTCTTCGCGCAGCATTTGACGCGGCGGTCATCGTCGCAGCGCTCGCACTGGCAGTCCTCGTCACGCTCGCGGATGGTTTCCCGTTCCCACGTTTGACAGCCGCCGCGGCGATTCTCCCGGCGCGCGCAGCCCGTCTGACAGCTACGATCCATATTGAAATCCCAGTTGCCGTTCACGGGGACAAAGCCCCGGTCACAGCCACATTGATGTTGATTCTGCATGCAAAAAGCACTTCCTTGCATTGAAGTGGCGGAGTGGGGACTTCGTCCCTTTGGCCCCCGTCCATCAGGGGTCACTCCGCTGCTTCACAATATGCATGGAAGTGCCAGTGTGTTATTGTCCGGTGCGGCCGTAGCCAAATAGGCGGACGATCATTTCCACCGCTTCCTCGGGGGACAGGCCGCTGTTGTCCAGCCGCAGGTTGCGCTCATCGGAGAATCCGCCCGGCTCGATTGACATGTAGCTGTGGAAGCGCTTCACGGCGCCACCTCCTGCCGGATGCGGCGCAAGTTGGCGTTCATCTCATCATAGCGAACCGCGCCTTCTTCCTCCAGGGCCGTGGCCTCACAGGTGAAATCGCCCTGATAGCCCATTCCCCGCACATGGGCGAAGAAACGGTCCAGGTCGATCCGCCCCTGCCCCAGGGGCAGCGCGGCCATGTGCGCCCAGTCCATGTGCCCGCCGCCGTAATCATTGACGTGGAAATGGGCGATGCGGGGCAGCAGCCAGGCGTTTGCCGGGTCATAGAGCGCGTCCAGCTGGCTATGGAAAGCCGCCATCTTTGTGTCGAAGGTGAAGGCGACGTCGCGATAGACCTCCGCCAGCGCCCGCAGATGGGTCATGGGATCCTGCGTGTTGCAGACGACATTCTCCACCGTCAGGCGAAGGCCATGGTGGTCGGCGATCTCCCGCAAGCTCGGATAGGCGGTCACATTCCGCTCGATATGCTGGTCGGAGGCCACCCCCGACCACAGATGCAGCACCAGCAGCTGCGAGCCAATCGCCCGGGCCAGGGCGCAGTCCTCGCGGAACATGTCCTCCGCCTCCGAAAGCATGCCCTGGCTGATCCACTCGCCGATCTGCTTGGTCATATGGAACACCGGCACGGGGAATTCGCTCAGCACCCGTTGCAGCGCGTCCATGCGATCATGCCAGCTCTGGTACATCATGAATTCAAGCCCGTCGCATGATAGCTGCGGGACGATGGCTCGCAGCAGCTCATAATCGCGGCCGTTCCGCTTGGTGATCAGCGCCCCGGTGGAGCACAGCACGCGGTGCATTCTCCTGTTCCCCCTTCGGCTGCCCGTTGGCGAATCATCTTGCCCGGCGGTTCTGCTTTTGCCGCATGCGCTGCTGGGTGACGGTCTGCTGCACCTGCTTCACCAGGGGCACGGCGGGGACTTCCGCCTCCACGGCCGCCTCGGGCGGCTGCGGTGTGCCGTCTGGATTCAGCGGGCGGCCCTCCTTGTCGATGCCCCGGTAGCGCAGGCACCATTCGGCAAACTCCTTCACCAGGCTGAGAATCGTGGCGAACAGCGGCACGCCAATCACCATGCCCACCAGGCCGAACAAGTCGCCGCACACCACGATGGCAAAGAGCACCCACAGCGCGCTGATGCCGATGGAGTCGCCCAAAATCTTCGGGCCGATCACATTGCCGTCCAGCTGCTGGATGACCAGGATGAGCAGCGCAAAGCCCAGCGCCTGCATGGGCTTTAAGAACAGCAGGATGATGATGCCCGGCACAGCGCCGATGAACGGGCCAAACACCGGGATGATGTTGGTGATGCCCACGATGATGGAAATCAGCGGCGCATAGGACATGCGGAAGATGGTCATGCACACAAAGGTCAGCACGCCCACGATGATAGAATCAATGATCTTGCCGGTAAAGAAGCCCGTCAGGTTGCGGTTGGCGGTCTTGCAGATGCGCAATGTGGCTTCCGCCACGGTGCGGGGCAGGAACGCCCGGGTCAATATGCGCACATGGCGCAGCAGCTTATCCTTTTGCGTCAGCAGGTAGATGGAGGAGGCCAGGGCCGTGAACACCGCCACGAAGATGCTCGTCACGTCGGAAAAGTAGGACATGATCTTGGGGACGGAGTTCATGGCGACCCTGAGCAGATCACCGACGATGACGGACAGGTCCTGCACATACTCGATGGCGGTGTGCAGGTAGGGTTGAAGCTCCGGCCATTTTTCGGTCATGGTCAGCAGTGCGGCCTCCAGGTTCTTGGTATAGCCGCCCAGATTGCTGGCGAAGGTCATGATGGAGGTGAGCACCTGGGTCACAATCAGGTAGAATAGCACGCCCACGATCAGGAAGGCCACCACATAGCCGATGAGCATCGCCAGCCACCGCAATCGCGAATTTTCGCGAAAGACCCGTTTCATCAGCCAGGTGACCATCGGGTTGATGGCATAGGCAATCACGATGCCTCCCGCAAAGGGCGAGAGGATGTTCACCATGCTCCGCATCAGCCCCATCACATAGCCGCCCTTGTTGAGCAGCATATAAAACGCGATGGACGCGCACGCCACAATCATCCAATCCAGCATGGTTTCCGGCTTGCGGCGGAGCCACTTCTTCTGCTGATTCATCCTAAGCCCCCTTCATGCATGCACATTGATCCATCCCGCTTCAACGCACAGGCCCGATATTTGCTTTGATTATAGCGCATTTTGGCGGCGGGGTCAATGGCGGAAATCTACGACCGCCAGCAGGCCCGTCCACCCCATCCAGCCCTGATCCCATACGTCACATCAGCGACCCCAACGATTCCCCGGCATCAAGAAAAACCCTGCCCGGGCATTTCTTCGCGCGCGCGCGAAATAATATTGTAGAAAAAGGCTTCCATTTTGGGGCGGAAAGTGGTATAATCAATATGCTGGGGAGAATGGTTTTTTCTCATTCCCGGCGGCTGAAACCGTTTTTTCGCCCTGTGCAAACGGGGCTTTCCTCCAATTTGCAAACGAGGTGCAACATGGCAAACGAACTCGAAGTCAATCAGGAACTGGACAGCGCCACCCAGGTCACCGGTGAATACGGCGAGGAGCAGATTCAGGTACTGGAAGGCCTGGAGGCCGTCCGCAAGCGCCCGGGCATGTACATCGGCTCCACCGACGCCCGAGGGCTGCATCACCTGGTGTATGAAATCGTGGATAACTCCGTGGACGAGGCCCTGGCAGGCTTTTGCAAGCGCATTGATGTGACGCTGCACAAGGATGGCTCCGTTTCCGTGCAGGACGACGGCCGCGGCTTCCCGGTGGGCATCCACCCCAAAATGGGCCGCCCTGCGGTTGAGGTTTGCCTGACGGTGCTGCATGCCGGCGGAAAGTTCGGCGGCGGCGGCTACAAGGTGTCCGGCGGCTTGCACGGCGTGGGCGCCTCCGTGGTCAACGCGCTGTCCAAGCACCTGACTGTCACCGTGTATCAGGATGGAAAAATCCATCAGCAGGAATACAGCCGAGGCAAGTACCTCTACGATCTGAAGGTCGTCGGGGAAACCGAGCGCACCGGCACGACCATCCGCTTCCTGCCGGACATCATCAGCGACGAGAACCCCGATGGCATCTTCGAGCGGGGCGTGACCTTTGAGCACGACGTGCTCAAGAAGCGCCTGCGGGAGATGGCCTTCCTCAACAAGGGCATCCGCATCGTCTTTACCGACGAGCGGCCCGAGGAGCCCATCGTGCACGACTACTGCTACGAGGGCGGCTTGCGCGAGTTTGTCAAGTACCTCAACCGCAACAAGGAGGTTCTCTTCCCCGAACCCATCTACACCGAGGGCATCAAGGACAATGTGCTGGTGGAGGTGGCGTTGCAGTACAACGACTCCTATGCGGAAAACATTTACCCCTTCGTCAACAACATCGCCACGCCCGACGGCGGCACCCACCTGACCGGCTTCACCACCGCGCTGACCAGCGCCATCAACGATTATGGCCGCAAATACAAGGTGCTGCGGGACAATGAGCCCAACCTCAAATCCGAGGACGTGAAGGAAAGCCTGACCGCGGTGGTCTCCGTGAAGATGGAGGACCCTCAGTTCGAGAGCCAGACCAAGTCCAAGCTCGGCTCGGGCCATGTGCGCGGCATTGTCAACGACCTGGTGAAGGAGGAGCTCTCCACCTACCTGGAGGAGAATCCCGCCGTGGCCCGCAGCATCGTTGAGCGCTGCGTGAGCGCCCAGCGCGCCCGGGAAGCCGCCCGCAAGGCCCGCGAGGCCACCCGCCGCAAGACCGTGCTGGAGAGCGCCTCCCTGCCCGGCAAGCTGGCGGACTGCTCCGAGCGCGACCCCAGCAAGTGCGAGATCTTCCTGGTGGAGGGCGACTCCGCAGGCGGCAGCGCCAAGGAAGGCCGCGACCGGCACTTCCAGGCTATCTTGCCCCTGCGCGGCAAGATCCTCAACGTGGAAAAGACCCGGCTGGACAAGGCCCTGGGCAACAACGAGATCAAGAGCATGTTGACGGCCTTCGGCTGCGGCTTTGGCGATGAGTTCGACGAGAGCAAGCTGCGCTATCACCGCATCGTCTGCATGACCGACGCGGACGTGGACGGCGCGCACATCCGCATCCTGATGCTGACCTTCTTCTACCGCTACATGCGGCCTTTGGTAGAGAAGGGCTATGTGTACGCCGCCATGCCGCCGCTCTACAAGGTGACCAAGGGCAAGTTTGAGAAGTACGTCTACGACGACGATGAGCTGCAAGCGCTGCTGGATGAGATCGGGCGCGACCCCAAGCCGGAGATTCAGCGCTATAAGGGCCTGGGCGAAATGTCCGCCGAGCAGCTGTGGATGACCACCATGAACCCCGAAACCCGCACGATGATGCAGATCACCCCCGAGGACGCCGCCGAGGCCGACGCGATCTTTACATTGCTGATGGGCGATCAGGTCGAGCCCCGCAGGAAGTTCATCGAGGAGAATGCGGACCTGGTGAAGGACTTGGATTTCTAAGCCAAAATGGGTCAAGGGCCTAAGGCCCTTGCGGGGTCCAGGGGCGGAGCGCCCTGGCCGTCGGAGGCCCCGGGCCACAGCCCGAAAAGCGCCCACGCGCCTTTAGCGAATCCAAAGGATTCGTCAAACAACCGCCGCAGCCCGCACAGAAGCCGCAACCACTCCCCGCACAACTCCCCACCATCAAAAGGGCTGACACCCCGGAAGCCCGCGCGCTCCCCCACTGCCCCCATCAACCAGACGGAGAAAGAACATGAGCAACATTCAAGATAAACTCATACCGGTCAACCTGGAACAGGAGATGAAGAAGTCCTTCATCTCCTACGCCATGGCCGTCATCATTGACCGTGCGCTGCCGGATGTGCGCGACGGTCTCAAGCCCGTGCATCGCCGCATCCTCTACGATATGCACGAGCTGGGCATGACGCCTGACAAGCCCTACCGCAAGTCCGCCCGTCTGGTGGGCGATGTGCTGGGCAAATTCCACCCCCATGGCGATTCCTCCGTGTATGACGCGATGGTTCGCCTGGCCCAGCCCTTCAACATCCGTTACTGCCTGGTGGACGGGCAGGGCAACTACGGCTCTGTGGACGGCGATGGCGCGGCCGCCATGCGTTACACCGAGGCCCGCATGTCCAAATTGACCCCCCACCTGCTCGATGGCATCGAGAAGGACACGGTGGATTTCTACCCCAACTTCGACGAGACCCTCATGCAGCCCGCCGTGCTGCCCGCCCGCTTCCCCAATCTGCTGGTGAACGGCTCCAGCGGCATCGCCGTGGGCATGGCGACCAACATCCCGCCCCACAACCTGGGCGAGGTGATCGACGGCGTGGTCTGCATGATCGACAACCCGGAGTGCACCATTGACGATCTGATGGAACACATCAAGGGGCCCGACTTCCCCACGGGCGGCATCATCCTGGGCCGCCGGGGCATCCGCGAGGCCTACTACACCGGGCACGGCCGCATTGAGGTGCGCGCCAAGACCAACATCGAGCAGATGCCCGGCAACCGCTGCCGCATCGTTGTCACCGAGATTCCCTACCAGGTCAACAAGGCCAAGCTGGTGGAGAAGATCGCTGAGCTGGTGCATGAGAAGCGCATCGAGGGCATCAGCGATATCCGCGACGAGTCCGACCGCGAGGGCATGCGCATCGTCATTGAGCTGAAGAAGGACGTGTACCCCCAGGTCGTGCTGAACCTGCTGTACAAGCACACCAGCATGCAGGAGACTTTCGGCGCGAACATGCTGGCTCTGGTGAACGGTCAGCCGCGCGTGCTGCCCCTGCGCGACATGGTGTTCTACTACCTGGAGCACCAAAAGGACGTAGTCACCCGCCGCACCCGCTTTGAGCTGGACAAGGCCCAGGCCCGCGCCCACATCTTGGAGGGTCTGCTCAAAGCCCTTGACCACATCGACGAGATCGTTGATCTCATCAAGGCCAGCAAGGACAGCGCCAGCGCGAAGGTTGCGTTGATCGAGCGCTTTGCATTCAGCGAGAAGCAGGCCCAGGCCATCCTGGACATGCGTCTGGCCCGTCTGACCGGCCTGGAGCGCGACCGTTTGCAAACCGAATATGACGACCTCCAGGTGGAGATTCTGCGCTTGCAGGGCATCCTGGCGGACGAAAAGAAGCTGATGGAGGTCATCAAGGCAGAGATCCTGGCCATCAAGGAAAAATTCGCAGACAAGCGCCGTACCGAGCTGACCACCATCGACGGCGAAATCGACGTGGAGGATCTGATCGCTGAGGAGGGCATGGTCGTCACCATGACCCGCCAGGGCTACATCAAACGCATCACCAAGAGTGCCTACCGCAGCCAGAACCGCGGCGGACGCGGCGTGTCCGGCATGACCACCAAGGATGAGGATTACGCCGTGCAGATGCGCGTGGTCGGCACGCATGACGAGATCATGTTCTTCACCAACCTGGGCCGCGTGTACATGCTCAAATGCTACCAGATCCCCGAGGCAGGCCGCCAGGCCCGCGGCACGGCGATGGTTAACCTGCTGCAGATCGGCTCGGGCGAGAAGGTTACCCGCATGGTGCCGGTGCCCAAGGGCAGCAACATCGAGGAGTACAACATCGTCATGGCGACCCGCGAGGGCATGATTAAGAAAACCCCCTTTGAGGAGTTCCGCAACCTGCGCAAGAACGGCCTGATCGCCATCGTCCTCAAGGAGGGCGATGAGTTGATCGGCGTGGAGCTCTCCACCGGCGAGGACGAGCTGCTCCTGGGCACCCGCAAGGGCATGTGCATCCGCTTCAGTGAGGATCACATCCGCCCCATGGGCCGCGCCTCCATGGGCGTGCGCTCCATGAAGCTATCGGAGGACGACGAGGTCATCGACATGGCCCCCATCGAGGAGGGCGCAACCGTGCTGGCCATCACCGAGGGCGGCTACGGCAAGCGCACCAGCCCTGATGAATACCGCGAGCAGGGCCGCAACGGCAAGGGCATCCGCGCCATCAACCTGACCGACAAAACCGGCGACCTGGCTGCGCTGCTGCTGGTGCATGAGGACGAGGACATCCTGCTGATCACCGACGATGGCACGATCATCCGCACCCCGGCGGAGGATGTGCGCCTGTGCGGGCGTAACACCCAGGGCGTGCGCGTGATGAAGCTCCAGGAGGGCAGTCGGGTGATCGGCGTGGCCCGCGCGGAGAAGGAAGAGGAAGCGGAAGAAGAAGCGGAGGAAGCGGAAACCCCCGCCCAACCCGAAGCCGACCAATAACCCCCACCTCGCGAAGCGAAAACGGGTCAAGGGGCTAAGCCCCTTGCAGGGTCCAGGGGCAGCGCCCCTGGCCGTCGGAGACCCCGGGCCGCAGCCCGAAAACGCCCCGCGCGCCTTTCGCGAATCCAAAGATTCGCGAAACAGCCAGCTCAGCCCCAACGAAGCACGTCTGTCCCGCCAACGACATCTCGCAAAGGACTCAAATTTATAAATAACCGGATCACAAAATCCCCGGAAGCAAAGCCAATTGCTTGCTCCCGGGGATTCTTCATGAATTGAATGTTGTAGATGGAATACCATAGATGGAATACCATGGGCGGAATACCACGAGTGGAATACCATGGATGGAAAACCATGGGTGAATATTATGGGTGGAATGTCTTGGACGGATTGCTGCTTTCACGCAGATAGATCATGATGGTATTTTCGCTTCGATGGGGCTGTGTGGGCTGTTTCGCGAATCTATGGATTCGCGAAAGGCGCATGTTGGTTGGCTTGCGCCTGCGGGCGCAGAGCAGGGACGCTGTCCCTGTACCCTGCCAGGGGCGCTGCCCCTGGACCCTGCAAGGGGCTTAGCCCCTTGACCCATTTTCGCTTCGCGAGGGGGTGGTTGGGATTAGTCGGTGAGGTCCGGGTTGACCAGCTCTGCGCCATCGCCGTAGACCACCAGGTCATCCTCGTTTTCACGCATCAACCGCCAACATTCCTCGCCGCCGGAGGTATCCGCCATCACCGTCAGGGTCGCGCCACACTGGAACATCACCGTCAAATCGCCCAGCTGATTGAGCATCGCGGTACGGACGGTCAAGCCATCCAAATCGCCATTGAGCCGCTCCAGGGCCTCATCCATGCGGTTTGCGCCTTCCTCGTCGGAGTGAAAATCCTCGGGAATGTAGTCCTCCTCATAGCCCATGGCGCGCCACATCGACCACATCGCCTCGGAGGGCTGATACACGTCGTTGCGGGCGAGGATCGTCCTGCCTTGCTCCGTCAGGCGGTAGTAGCACTGGATGCGCAGCGTGTACTGCGTGCCAAAGGAGAGCAGCAGCATGTCCGCCTCGCGGGATGCAGCCGTGAGGGGCTGCTTGATAAGGCCATTGAGGTGGGTCTGTACCAGGTTGATTTCAGAGATGTTCATCTTGTTCCTTTCAATAAAGGCATTACTAAAGGGAAAGGCATTACTAAAGGACATTCCTTGAGGGCATTACTTGCCAAAGGCCTCCAGCACCGCAGCGGCCATCTGATCCTTCTGGCACTGCTGGCGATGGCGCACGGGCAAGCTGCGCAGGGCCTTGACCTGCTGGGGAATCTGCACACCGGAGAGCTGCTCCAGCTTCTCGCTGCACTCGAAGGCATCCAGACCATTTGCTGCATCGCTGCCTGCCACGGCGGAGAGCACGTCGGCGGCGAACTTGTAGGGGCTGGCGGTGGACACAACCACCGCGGGGGTGAGGTCGCCGGTCTTTTCGCGGTATTCCCTCAGGACGTGGCTGGCCACGGCGGTATGGGTGTCCATCAGGTAGTGATCCTGCTCGAAGCGCGCGCGAATCTCATCCGCACACTGCATGTCGTCGCAGTAGCCCGCGTCGAACACGTCGTTCATCCACTCCTGGCGCTGCTCACCAATGGCGTAGGTGTAGCACTCCTTGAGTTGCTTCATCCAGCGGGCGACCAGCTCGCCGTCGCGGTCGGCACACTCGTAGAGCAACCGCTCCAGGTTGGAGGAAATCAGGATGTCCATGGAGGGCGAGGTCGTTTTGAAGAAGGTGCGGCGGGTGTCGTACACGCCGTTGCGGAAGAAATCCGTCAGCACGTTGTTGCGGTTGGACGCGCAGATCAGCCGCTTCACCGGCAGCCCCATGTTCCTGGCGTAATACGCCGCCAGGATGTTGCCGAAGTTGCCCGTGGGAACCACAAAGTTGACCTCCTCGCCCAGCTTGATGGCGCCCGCATTGAGCAAATCGGCGTAGGCGGAGAAGTAATAGACGATCTGCGGCACCAGGCGGCCGAAGTTGATGGAGTTGGCGCTGGAGAGCACCTTACCCATTTTGTCCATCTGTCCGGCGAATTCAGCGGAGGAGAAGAGGGCCTTCACGCCGGTCTGAGCGTCGTCGAAGTTGCCCTGGATGCCGATAACATGGGTATTGCTGCCACCGGTGGTGGTCATTTGCAGCTTCTGCACGTCGGACACGCCATCGGAGGGGTAGAAAACGGTGCAGGAGGTGCCGGGCACGTCCTTGAAGCCCTCCAGCGCGGCCTTGCCGGTATCGCCGGAGGTTGCCACCAGGATGGAAACCTCCCGGGTTTCGCCGTTCTTGCGCGCCGCCAGGGTGGTCAGGTGGGGCAGCAGCTGCAGCGCCATGTCCTTGAAGGCCAGCGTCGGCCCATGGAAGAGCTCCAGCACCCAGGTTCCCTCATCCAGGCGCTTCATCGGCGCAATCGCGGGATCGTCAAACTTCGCTTTGTCATAGGCCGCAGCGAGCGCCGCGTCGATCTCGGGGATGGTATAGTCCTCCAGGTAGGTGCGCAGAATCGTGGAGGCGCGCTGACAGTAGTCCATACCGGTCAACGACGCGATCTTTTGCAGGGAGATGGGGGGGAACATCGCGGGCACATAAAGGCCGCCATCCTTGGCCAGGCCATAGAGAATTGCCTGAGAAGCAGTGACCGCCGCGCCGCCCCGGGTGGAGAAGAAAGACATGGGAATCACACTCCAATATCGAATAATCTGCCTGTGACTGCCGCTGAGCAGGACGGGAAGCATCGCCTGTCCTGGTGAGGAGCAGCCCCTGTATACAGCAGCATCCAAATGAGTAAAGAACAGGGCGGCAGCACAATGACCGCCGCCCTGACGGGATCGGAATTAGATCACATAGCCCTTGCAGAACGCGGGCAGGGTCTCGGGATCGGCGCTGACGGACAGCACGAAGGTCACCTCATGCTTCTTGCCGTACTCCTCCAGGCTGGAGAAGAACCACTCGGCATCTGCGATATCAATTTTCACCAGCTTGAGGAAGGCATCCACAAAAATGGTGGAGATGTCATAGTTGCTGGCGAGCATGCCACCCAGGAAGCCCAGGAACATCTCCGCAGAGGATACATGGTAATCATTCACGTTGACGAAACGGACGTTGCGGTCCACCTCATACATGTAGCTGTTGTCCTTATCCAGGAATACAACATTGCCCGCAGCGGTCTTGGCGGCATCGTTGGTCATATCAATGAGCCGCTTGGTCTTGCCGGAGCCCTTGTTGCCTGCGATCATCTTAATCATTGGAAACGCCTCCTTCAATAGAGATAATTCTCTTGACCTGATTATAAACCATTTTTGCCAAATATGCAATCCCTCCGCGGAAGATTCCTTGAAAACGCACCTGTTTTTCATTCGTTCTTCGCATCCAGGGGGGATTCCTCTGTATCATTCGCCAGCTTGTCCAATAATTCCTGCCTGCCAAGTGCAGGAAGTACACGTTTGGTACAATGGGGCAAAGCGGGGTCAAAGCCGCACACGGCGCTGTATTCGCACCACTGGCAGGCGGACCAATCCCGGATTTCAGCGGGGCTGACGGATATATTGCCCGCACGGATGCCGTCTGCCAGGTCAGCGGCCAGCTGAGTGGTGTGATGGAGCAGGGATTGCATTTCCTCCCGGGAATAGGCCGGGGCATGCTGATGCACCCCGCCGGATTTGGTGAAGATCGTCCCCAGCTGGGTTCCGTCCGCGTCCATGGCGTCCACCACGTCCACGTCGGAGAGCACCACGCCCTTGAGCTGCAGCTGCTTGGCAATGGCCTGCTCCGCCGCCGCCTTCACATCCTGGGCATCCACCAGGGGGTCACGCACGGTGAAGTAGAACGCACCCGCCGCCTGGCCCTTCATGCCCTGGGCTGCTGCCTGCAGGTACAAAAGGAGCTGCAGCTGCAAGCCGTACCAAAGCCGGGTCGGGTCGATGTCCTTCCGGGCGGATTTGTAGTCGATCACCCGCAGGTACACGCCCTTGTCGCCCTCCCAGCGGTCCACCCGGTCGATCTTGCCGCGCAGGGCGATGCGCCGCCCATCCGAAAGCGTCAGCACCACCGGCGGCAGACCGCCCTGCGTGCCGAACTCGATCTCCTCCCCCACCGTGGTGAAGCGGCTTGTCCTGGCATGCCTGGTGAACAGCCATGCGGCCCGCTTGACCGTGCGGACGTACTTTTCCCCCTGCAAGCGCATCGCCGGTGTATCCGCGATGGGGCCGTCCGCCCAAGCCTGCGTCAGGGGCGCAAGCACCCCATCCATCAGGCGATCCACTTCCTCCTCCGGGAGGTCTGGCCAGCTGGGATGCTCCAGCGCCGCATGGGCGAAGCCTTGCATCGCCGCGTGGTAGAATTCACCCACATCGTCGGCCTCGAAGGCCCAGGCCTGCCGTCGGACAGGCTTGAGGCCGTAATCCACATAATGCTGGTAGGGGCAGCCTGCATACCGCTCCAAGCGGCTGATGGACACCGTGTCCTGGGTAAAGAGCTGGCGGGTCAGCTCCCGGGGTAAGCGCCCGTCCTGCCCGCCATCCACCGCACCAGCCACCACCATCCGGGTGCGCTCATGCCATTCGGGCGAGCGCCAGAGATAGCGCAGCGCGTCCGTCCACACCGGGCCAAGGTCAGTGATCAGGCCGTCGCTCAGCGCCCGCAGCCGGGGAGCAAGGCCATCCAGGGCCAGCTGGGGTGACAATGGCGCGTCCTGCGCGCCGTCATCCGCCACACCGCCGGTGACGGTCAGATCGGGGAACAGCCGCTTCATGTCCTCCACCAGCCCGGCGGGACGAAGGGCGGCGCCATCCTGACTGCCGGTGGCAAAGGTGATGAGCAGCTCCTGGCGGGGCAAGGCCATGGTGCGGTAGAAGTCTGACTGGCGCAGAGCCGCCGTCTGCTGGCGTGTCAGGCCGATGGGTTGCTCCATGGCGGTGGAGAGGAATTGGCGCTCCGACTCTGTCAGCAGGCTGTCCTGGCTGGAGCCCATCGCCCCATCCTGCATGCCGCAGAGGATCAGCGCGTCAATGTGGCCCGTCAGCAGATGCCCCGCTTCACCGATCATCACCGCCTCCTGCTGGGGCGGCAGACTGGCAATCGTCATCCCGGTCAGCCCCGAGGTGATAAACCGGGCAACGTCCTTCATGGCGGCACGTCGCTCCCCCAGCAGGGCATGGAGCTGGTCGAGCAGATCCATGATACGCTGCCATACCTGGCGGTTCGAGGCAGCCTCCGCGCCCATTTGACGGCGCAGCAGCTCCGTTTCCCGCCCCAGCAGCGTCTGGTAGGCGTTCACATCCACCAGCAGCTGGAACACAGCCTCCACCGATTGAGCCGCGGTTCTGGCCTCGCGCAGCCGCTCCCGGAGCGCCTCCACCGGGGCGATGAGGCGCTGGCGCATCTCCTCCGCCCGTTCTGCTTGCTCACCCCTTGTGAAGGGCTTGAGCCACCGCTTGTGGTCGATGCCGTTCTCGATGGCGTAGTTTTCCAGGAAGTAGGCATCCTCCATCGTCAGCGGGGAGAAGCCGCTCTTGGCCATTTGCAGCACGTCCAGCAGGGCGTACCCGCCGGTGGCGGCCCGCAGCGCCCCCAGCAGCATCCGGCAAAGGCCGTGATGCAATGCGCTGTCCTTGCGGGCCATGAAATAGGGCAAGCCCGCCGCCGTCAGCGTGGTCGCCAGGATGCCCGCCATCGCGGTGCTGTCCGCCATAGCCACCGCCATGTGCTGCCAGGACATGCCGTCCTCGTGCCAAGCCTTCAGCGCCCGGGCCACATGTGCCGCTTCGGCATAAGGATTGGCGGAGGCATGGACGCTCACCCCGCGGGAAGGCCCATCAAAGGGCTGGGCCTGGCGGTCGAACAGGTGGCGCTCCAGCCAGGTCAGGGCCGGATTGCGCCCATCTTCATCCTTTAGGGGAAGGTAGCGCCACCCAACCGGGATGTCCAGCTCATGCAAGCGCTGCATCACCTGGGTCGCGCTGGATCGCTGGGTGAGGAAGATCCGCCCATCGGGCGCATCCGCCGCGTCCATGGTCATGGTGATGGTCAGCGCCGCGCAGACCTTCGCGCACTCGCACAGCAATTCGATCATCGGGCCAGGCAGCACGTCGAAGCCATACACGAAAACCGCCGCATCCTGCATGATACCGCTGGGGATCAGCCGCTTGCACACGTCCTGCTGCTGCATGGTTTCATCGGCAAAGCGCCCGTCAATCACCTCCAGGTACCTTTGCCAGATCAATGCCAGGTCAAGGGACTTAGCCCTGAGCGCCCCTGCCGGCATGCGCTGGGCCTGCTCGGTCAGGCTTTCCACCGTCACGCCCGAGCGCTGCAGATCCGCCAGCAGCACGCTCAGCTTGTCCGGCAGATTGGGCGTGAGCGCCACCCGCTTGTAGTAGACCAGCTCCTCCTGGGCAAGGGTCAGAGCCTGGGCGAGGGCCATGCTGCGCCCGGATGCGTCCAGCGGGGAGAGCGCGCCATGTCCGCCGCATTCGTGGATTTTGCGCGTCAGCCGCCGGGGCGAGAGCACTTCCACGTCCATCAGGCCCGGCAGCTGCAAGCCGGTGATGAGCTCACGCTCCGCCTGCAGGGTGTACTGCTCCGGCACGAGCAGCATCACGCGGATATTCTTGCGGCGGTAGCTGTCGATCTCCGGCAGGATGTGAGGGAAAACGCTCCCGGCCCGTCCACCGATGATGCGTACCTGATTCATGACCTCACCTCCTGTAAAATGTTTGGCTGTATTATAACACAGATTGACGCAAACCTTCAACCGTGTAATCATGCAAACCAGGCGAGGCCAAAACGGGTCAAAAGGCGAAGCCAAAAGGGTCAAGGGGCGAAGCCCCTTGCGGGGTCCAGGGCCGCGGAGGCCCTGGCAGGGTGAAGGGGCAGCGCCCCTTCCTCCGCGCCCGCAGGCGCAAGCACACGACGCGCCTTTCGCGAATCAAAGATTCGCGAAACAGCTCCCTCCGCCCCAAAAGAACCCGACTATCCGTCGCCCTCTGCCCTATGTCACCTCCGCCCTCATCACAACAGCAAACGCCCACACACAGGAGTCAGCCAATGAATGAACACCATGTCGCCCAAAGGGCAACCGCAGAAAAGCGCAATCCCTCCTCCTCCCCCGTCGGTGGCCACCATTTCCGCCCAGGAAGCTCAGAGCGAACGACCGGCGGACTTCATCAAGGTGCTGAAAGTCCAGGACGGCACTTTCAGCGTATTTGTCGGAAGTCTTTGGGGCAGCATGGTCGAGTTCATCACGGTGGGCAGGAACAAGGAGATCACGGTCGCCTTCCGGGACGGCACGGAGTTACAGGCATAACAGATACACAGACAGGAACGGACCTCGACTACGGTCGGTTATCTTTTTCTGCAATGCGACAAACACAAAGAGCGCACAGCAAGTCGTTCACTGTGTGCTCCGTATCGGGTTTATTTTACTTTGGTCAGATTCAGACAAACTTGGTCAAAACCTATCAGCTTGTTTTCAGTCAGCAGCGACCCATTTCAGGCACCGAAATAGGGGGGTAATGCAGCGGTTTTTTAGCCCACAATCTAACCCATTATTTAACCCATTAGAGCATTTAACCCATAAAAAATGGGTCAGGTTAGGTCAGAATGAGTCAAACCACAACAAAAGAAAAAGTCCCGGAAACGCAGTGTTTCCGGGGCTTTCAGGCACTTTTCTGATGAAATTAGCGCTTGGAGAACTGAGGCGCACGACGGGCAGCCTTCAGGCCGTACTTCTCCAAATTTGATTTTGTTTTCATAACGATTAAACAACAGCCGTTGATATACCTGTGTTTTCTCTGTGCATGAACAACAGCACAGAAAGGAAGATACACGCATGTCAACGCTCTACAACGAATCCATCCTCTTAACCAAATACGCCCCCCTGCTGAATCACACCGTCACTGCCTTCATGAACAAGCTGAACCCTCACAACCGCAACGGTGTACTTGATGCGGATGACCTACGGCAGGAAGTGACCATTGCATTCATCGGCATCATCAGGACACAGGGAGAAGAAGCCCTCACGCGAAACCGTCTGACATATCTACATGTGATGTGGGACGCAGTACGAAGGGCATACCCTTTAGCCATGTCCTATCAAGCATTCGGAAAACAAAACCGAAAGCCAATGACGGTAGAGGGATTAGAGGGATGCTCGGAGGAAGAAGCCCTTGTACAAGACATCGAAAGCGATACCATCACCCAAATCATGATTGACCAACTGCCGGAGCCACAAAGAACTATCGTGCGAATGAAGCTGGACGTCATGAGCCAAAGGGAGATTGCCCATGCTCTGGGTGTGAGTGATGCGACAATGACCCGGATGTTTCAGCGGTTGAAAAGCAGTATCAAAACAGATGTTTGAATTTTTGTATCAAAACCTGTTGACAAACCACATCCCCGGTGGTATTATTAGCATATCAATTCTAACGAACGATAGACTTGATACTATATCATCGGTGGAGGGACAAGCAATGTGCAAGGTCTACGGCTACGCAAGAATCAGTACAGCAAAGCAGAGTATCGAACGACAGCAGAGAAACATCACCAGTGCATACCCCGATGCGGTCATCCTCACAGAGGTCTACACAGGCACAAAGGCGGAGGGGCGCAAGGAGTTTGAGAAGCTTCAGCGAATCGTAAAGACTGGGGATACCATCGTGTTCGACAGTGTGAGCCGTATGAGCCGCAACGCGACAGAAGGCTTTGAGCTGTATCAGGACTTCTTTAACAGGGGCGTGGAGCTTGTCTTTATCAAAGAGCCGCAAATCAATACAGCCACCTACAAGCAGGCCACAGAGCGTCAAATAGGCGGTATCAGCACGGGGGACGAAATGGCGGACGAACTGGTGGAGGGTATCACAGCAGCGGTCAACAAATACATGATGCGCCTTGCCCAACGGCAGATTCAACTTGCATTCGATCAGGCGGAGAAGGAAGTGCAAGACCTCCACCAACGCACAAAGGAAGGTATCGAAACCGCACGACTGAACGGAAAGCAGATAGGACAGAGGGAAGGTAGCAAGCTCAACGTAAAGAAAGCCGCCCCTGCTAAAGAGATTATCTTGAAGCATAGCAAAGACTTCAACGGGACGCTGAACGATGCGGAGGTTATGAAGCTGACTGGCCTCGCACGGAACACCTTCTACAAGTACAAGCGGGAGCTGAAGGAAATTCAATACTAAACGGGGGAAGGGGTAACACCCTTCCTTCTTTTTGTATGTTCATTCATTTACGTATTCACACCTATATAGTAGGAATATAGGTATATGCCTGTCGGATAATACCTCAAAGGTACATATTTGTCAGAAAATGTATTCGCAATACAAGAGTAAATATGCATTAATTTTCTATATATATGCATTAATATTCTATGAATCAAGTAGGTTTCCCCGGAGAAAAGGCAACATAATTTACAATAATTTTATGAGGTCAAAATTTTATTTTTCAGAAGTGAAAAAAACATTCCAAAATTGTTCCCATTATAGGTGACAGACGCGCTGACAACCGTCTGAACAACCAGCAGGAGGAAGCCTCATGCAAAAGAGAATATGCATCCAATGCGGCAACACCTACGACCCTGACAGCCCCTCACAGCTCTATTGTCAATCATGCGGCATGGCGCGGAGAGAGGCACAGCGAAAGGCAAGGAACGAGAAGGTCAGACTGCGACGCCTGGAAGAACGCAGACAGAACCGAATCAGGAGGGAAGCAGAAGCCAATGAGTAACGACATGACCAAAGCTATTCGGGCATAGGCAAAGAGTATATGCGCCTCATACCGAAACGGAGATTGCTTGCAGGATGATTGCCCCTGTCATGCCCTCCACCCTGACTATGCAATTACGGACGGCGGTATCGACTGCGACTATTTCCTCACGGCGGTATTGCCATCGGACAAGGAGCTGTTCGACCGCGTACAGGTGGAGCTATACCAAACAGGGACAACCGGCTCGACCCCAACAAAGAAGTGTACGCGATGTGCAAAGCCCTTCATTCCGCGGGGCAATCGGCAAAGGTATTGTTTGTCATGTGCAGTGGAGGCAGAGAAGAAGCGTAACGCTCAATCACACATGCGGAAATACTGGCAAAAGAAATAACCCCCTCATTTTCTCCCTGTTTAGGATTTGTGAAACCCGGTTATTGCAAGGCTTTGCGGACACGGAAAATGAGCAGGTGGAATAAGTGTCCACCCCCTCAAAAAAAGCTGTTTCAAAACAGGGAGAATCCGACTACGCTTACGGGCAATCAAAAAGTGAATGATAATAAAAGAGCAGGCTGAGAGTTTTATATATAAGTATAGTATATAGGCAATGCTTACAGTCAGTCTAAAATTTCATAATAAGTAAAGAGTAGGCTGAGAGATTTATATATAGATATATATAATATATACGATGCTTGCTCTCACTTGAACAGGGAGTATCACCCTTACCCCTATCGCATCGTGTCTATCGACAACGGCGCGGCTCTCAAAGCCGCAGCCGTTTTCAAACCCATCCGAAAGAAAATAAATAAAAACCAAAAAGGAGATTCAGCATTGATTAACGAATTTATGAATTACTGCCGTGACGCACTCCCCGCCTTTGAAATGATGACGAACGTTCTACGGCAGATGAACCTTGACAACCACACAGAGAATAACACGGATGTATCACCGGCGGAAAGGGATGCGCTTATGGCTCGTGAACGTTTCAAAGTAACAACCCCCAATGGACAACAGGTCTGGGTAACTGGCGCAAGCATTAGCGACTGCTTCAACCGCTATGCACTCCAACACCCCATAACCTCCACCATCCCGGAAACGGTAGATACTCCCCTATTCGCTGACTATGCTTGGGAATGGTTTACCACCTACCGCAAACCGAAACTGAAGTACAACACGGCGGATATGTACGCCGGGAATCTGAAAAACCATGTTATCCCCTTCTTCAAAGGGAAGCATGTGGGAGAAATCACCACGAAGGATGTGCAGGACTTCTACAACGCAAAGAAGAACCTGTCCGCCTCTGTAAATCGTCAATGCAGAACTTTGCTCATCGGTATCTTCAATTCAGCTTTGGAAGATGGCTTGATTGCAAAAAGCCCGATGACCTCCACCCGTCTGACTATCATCTCAAAGAAAGTCAAGACCCGTGAGCCGCTTACCCCCGAACAGATCAAAGACATTGAAGCCAACCTTCACAAGCTTTGCACAGAGGACAAGACCCTGCTTGCCCTACTCATGTACACTGGTATGCGACGCGGTGAAATGCTGGGCTTGCGTTGGAGTGACATCGACTTTGAGAAAAAGCTGATTCACATTCAGCGGCAAATCACAGTGCACAAGAACCGCCCGGTTCTGTCAGCACCAAAAAGCAAGGCTGGTATTCGTCCCGTTCCCCTGCTTAACGAGCTTGAATCCATCCTCCGCGAAACCCTGCCCAACGACCCCAACCGCATGGATGATTATATCGTCAGCGGTAAAGACCCGTACAGCGAACGACAGTACAGGAACCGCATGGAGCGAATCACGAAGAACATCGACCTTCACGGTGCAACAGCCCATGTACTCCGCCACACATTCTGTACAATGGCGGCTGGACACACGGATATCAAGACCTTGCAGACAATGGCCGGACATTCAAAGATCAGCATGACAATGGACAGATACACCCACGGACTTGACTCCCGTGTACAGAGTCAGTCAGTAAATCTATCCGGCATGTACAACAGCATGAATTGACATGTTTGTTGACTAATACATATCTCCCGTAGCCCTTGCAAGCACTGCCTTTCGCGGTATAACAACACAGCATTTTCTAACAGCTTTGTTGACAAAACACCGTGAAACCCCGAAAAGCAAGAAAAATCCCCCGTTCCGAAGAACAGGGGAATGAGCTCGAAAGCCTTGATTTTCCTGATGAAATTAGCGCTTGGAGAACTGAGGCGCACGACGGGCAGCCTTCAGGCCGTACTTCTTGCGCTCCTTCATACGAGGATCGCGGGT
>JAQXLU010000110.1 GCA_029012285.1 Clostridiales bacterium
TGCTGGTGGACAGCCTGACCACGCTCATCCACGTCATTTCGACCGCTGCCATGCAGGCCGGACGCACCGTTCCCGGCATGATCAGCCCCCATAGCCTGCAAAAGGCCAAGCGCCTCTTCGGCGCCGCCAGGTGCATCCGCGAGGGCGGCTCGCTGACGGTGATCGCCACCATGAACACGGATAGCGGCACGAAGGCTGACGACAGCGTAGTCAACGACTTCCGCGGCGCGGCGAACATGGAGCTGGTGCTTGACCAGGCACTGGCCCAGGCCGGTGTGTATCCGCCCTTTGAGCTGAACCGCTGCGGCACCCGCCACGCCGAGGCCATCCTCTCCCCCGAGCACATCGAGGGTCTGAAGCTGCTGCGCGCCATGCTGGGCCGGATGCCTGCGGAAAACGCCCTGCGCGAGCTGACCTCCATGCTGGACAAAACCGCCACCAACCAGGAGCTGCTTTCCCGCATCAAGGTGTGGGCAGCGTCCATGAAGGGGTAAGCCGGCTGAAATTCTTGCCCGATTTCCTGCCAGGACGTAAAAAAGCCCTTGCATTTCCACGCTGAGTGTGATACAATATCCCTCGCGGCTATATGAGTCGATCATTGCATACGCGAAAGAGGTGAAATCGCAATGAAGGAAAAGATCCATCCCAACTACGGCAAGTGCATCGTTCGCTGCGTGTGCGGTGAGACGTTTGAGACCGGTTCTACCAAGAAGGAACTGAAGGTGGATATCTGCTCCAAGTGCCATCCCTTCTACACCGGCAAGCAGAAGCTGGTTGATACCGGCGGACGCGTCGATCGTTTCAAGAAGCGTTTCGGCCTCCAGTAAGGCTTCCGATAAAGTCATTACGAAGGCTCATCGCTTCCGATCAGATGAGATTGCAGTGAACAGACCGTCTTTGCGGCGGTCTGTTTTCTGTTGGGTGAATTTGCGCTTTCTTTCCCCCGATCAGCAGGGATTCAGGTGCGGATAGCGAATATTAGATAGTTGGTGGAGTGTATCCTCCCCCACATGATGAATGCAAGGCACATCCGTGCAGAAAGAAGGTTTCCGATGTCTGAAAACAAGAGCTGCCCCCGCGTGGATATTGGCGGTCAGGCGGTGCTGGAGGGCGTGATGATGAAAGCCCCCGACGCCATCGCCATCACCGTGCGCCGCAAGGACGGCACCATGGTCGTCAAGCGCCAGGCGTACACCCCCGCCGCCAAGAAGCACAAATGGATGGGCTGGCCCATCATCCGGGGCGTGGTGAGCATGGGCTCGATGCTGTCCATGGGCATGTCCACCCTGGAGGATTCCATGAAGATGCTGGGCGAGGAATACGAGGAGGAGCCCAGCAAATTCGAGAAGTGGCTGGCCGCCAAGCTGGGCAAAAACGTCGATAAGGTGGTGATGGGCGTCGCCATCGTGATGGCGGTTGTGCTGGCGGTCGGGCTGTTCATCGGCATCCCTGCCGGCGTGGAATGGCTGACCGGCAAGGCCATCGGCTTCCAGTCGGCAGAAGCTGCAAATAGTTGGAAGGGCGTGTTCGTCACCGTCATCGGCGGATTGACGAAGGTCGCCATCCTCATCGGCTACATGGCCCTGTGCGGCCTGGTGCCGGACGTGCGCCGCACCTTCCAGTACCACGGCGCGGAGCACAAGACCGTCTACTGCAACGAAAACGGTCTTCCCCTGACCCCTGAAAACGCAGCGCCCTTCACCACGCTCCATCCGCGCTGCGGCACCGCTTTCATGCTCATCGTCATGGTCATCAGCATGGTGCTATTCTTGTTTGTGGGCCGGGACATTGCGGCCTTCCTGCCCCGCTTCCTGCTGCATCTGGCGCTGCTGCCCGTGGTCGCAGGGGTCAGCTACGAGGTGCTCAAGGGGCTGGCCCATAAGGACAACGCCTTCACCCGCTTTGCCCGCTGGCCAGGCTTGCAGCTCCAGCGCCTGACCACCAAGCAGCCCGACGCGAAGATGCTGGAGGTCGCCATCGTGTCCATGAACGTGGCGCTCCACGGCCTGCCCCAAAACGCCCCCCTGACCCCCGAGGGCTGGGCCATTCTGACGGACTACAAACAGTCCGAGGCTGGCTATACCTTCCCTGCGGAGGCCGCTGAGTGACCCCCCGGGCGCTCCTGAAGCAGCTGTCTGATGAACTACGCGACGCGGGCGTGCCCGACCCGGAGGTGGACGCATCGCTGCTGCTCGCCTATGTGACGGGGCAAAACGCTTTGAATTTGCGCCTGGATAGCTTCTCGCATGTATCCGCGGCCGACGAAGCCGCCTTCCGCGCCCTCTGCGAGCGCCGCAAGACCCGAATCCCCCTGCAATACCTGACGGGGGTGCAATCCTTCCTGGGCCGGGATTTCCTGGTGGACGAGCGGGTGCTCATCCCCCGCCCGGAAACCGAGCTGCTGGCGGAACGGGCCATCGCGCTGCTCCGGGCGAAAAGCCCATCACCGGCGGCGCTCGACCTGTGCTGCGGCAGCGGCTGTCTGGCGATTTCCCTGGCGCTGGAGGTACCCGGCGCTCAGGTGCACGCATCGGACCTGTCGGCGGACGCGATCGCTGTCACCCAGGAAAACGCAAAGCGGCTGTACGCGCACATCACGACGCATCAGGGGGATCTTTTCAGCGCGCTGGCTGCCCCGATGGCATTTGACGTGATTGTCAGCAACCCGCCCTATATTCCCGCGTCGGACTGCCTGCATTTGCAGGAGGAGGTTCGCCGCGAGCCGATGATGGCGCTGGACGGCGGCGCGGACGGCTACGACTTCTACCGGCGCATCGCCAAAACCGCACCCCGTTTTCTGCGAGCGGGCGGCACCCTCCTGATGGAGGTCGGCTACGGTCAGGCCGAGGGCGTAATGGCCCTGTGCCAGGCCGCCAATTTGACCCCCGTTGCCATACACGAGGATTATCAGCATAT